>NZ_JAFCXE010000013.1:0-205555 GCF_049897905.1 Pararhizobium sp. PWRC1-1
AAGGTCATCATCATTGCCCTCGCACGCAAAATACTCGCCATCGCAAACGCAATCACGAGGGACAAAACAATTTTTTCACAAACGTAGAAACACAGTTGCCAGCCACGGCGCGTCGGCGCCGTGAAAGGAGTCTTTTGCGTTCAAGGACTTGAACGCGCGGGATCCCGGAACAAGTCCGGGATGACGGAGAGAATATTCTCCAAGCACGATAGAAATTGAAGCCAAGCCTTAGGTTTTTGAGATGTGTCAAAAGACACCAACCCACCATCAACCCGCCGCTTGCGGCTCCATATAGGCCAGCTCCCAGACATGGCCGTCGGGGTCCTGAAAACTGCAGCCATACATGAAACCATAGTCCATCACCGGCCGCCACGCCTTGCCGCCAAGCGACAGGGCCTTGGCCAAGGTCTCGTCCACCTCCTCACGGCTGCCAGCGGAAAGTGCGGTCAACACTTCCGTCACCTTGCTGGTGTCGCTGATCTCGTCGATGATGAATTCCTTGAAGCGCGCCTCATGCATCAGCATGACGAAGATGTTTTCCTCGACAATCATGCACAGCGTATCGTCGCTGGAAAAATCCGGGTTGAAGCCAAACCCGAGCCCGCCGAAAAAAGCCTTCGAGCGGGCGACATCCTTGACCGGCAGGTTTACGAAAATCATCCTCATGAACAGTCTCCTCTTTGCTGATGGGGATTGTCCGCTCCTCAAGCGGACCGGAAATGGATACTCAGGCAAGCGCCAAAAGGTCGGAGCGCAACCGGTCCGGCCGCCCCTCGCCCAGCGCGTCATCGACGTCGGCATGCGTGCTCTTCCAGATCGGCACCGCCACGGACAAAAGCGCATGGCCTGCCGGCGTCAACTTCATCCGCCGCAGCCGGCGGTCTTTATCATCGGTCATGGTGACCAGCAGTCCGCGCTTTTCCAGCGGCTTTAGCGCCGCCGTCAATGTGGTGCGATCCATGGCAAGCAGGCTGGCAACCGGGCCCATGCCCGGCGGCCGCGGGCGGTTGAGCGACATCAGCAGCGAAAACTGCCCGTTGGTCAGGTCGAGCGGCCGCAAGGCCTCGTCGAATTTGCGCGCCAAAACCCGCGCCGCGCGCTGCACATGAAGACATAGGCATGTGTCGCGAACATGAAGGGTGGTCTCGAAGGGAATCACGATGGGCTTTGACATGGGCTAATAATGTTGATATCAACGTATTTAGTCAAGCGGAACGAAACGCGATTTTCTGAGGAAGAATGAACGATGTTGAGCAATCCGGTTGTATCCCGCGAAGAATGGCTCGATGCCCGCAGGGCGCTGCTTGCCACCGAAAAGGAAGAGACCAAACTGCGCGACAAGATCCGCGCCGACCGGCAGAAAATGCCGTGGGTCAAGGTCGATAAGACCTACTCATTCGATACGCCTGACGGCAAAAAGACGCTGGCCGATCTGTTCGACGGCCGCAGCCAGCTGATGATCTACCATTTCATGTTCGGCCCCGACTGGGAGGCCGGCTGCCCCGGCTGTTCATTCCTGTCCGATCACATCGACGGCACGCTTGCCCATCTCAACAATCACGACGTCACCTATGTCACGGTCTCCCGCGCCCCGCTCGACAAGATCGAAGCCTACAAGAAACGCATGGGCTGGAAGTTTCCCTGGGTGTCGTCCTTCGGCAGCGACTTCAATTTCGACTACCACGTCTCTTTCACCAAGGAAGAGCTGGAGAGCGGCAAGGTCTTCTACAATTTCCGCGAAACATCCGGTGACGACGCCAATGACGAGCTGCCCGGCATGAGTGCTTTCATCCGCGACGAGGCCGGCAATGTCTACCACACCTATTCGGATTATGCCCGCGGCGGCGAAGAAATCCTCACGACGCTGATGATCCTCGATCGGGCACCAAAAGGCCGCAATGAAACGTCAACATTGAGCTTCGTGAAGCGTCATGACGAATATGACACTGAACCCAAGGCGCAGTCCTGCTGCGCCTGACATGACGGGCCGGCAATCGCGCTTGAAATCATTCCAGCAAAAGTGCGCAGCGGTTTTGCGTCCGGAATTGTGAAGAACAAGCAGATCGAGCGTTTTCGCGATTCGGAGAAGCAGCGATGAAGGCAGACCTTGTTGACGAACACCACTGGCTGCAACAACTGACGGGCAGATGGCGCGTCACCTTCGATCCACCAGAGGGAAGCGATCACCAGGATGCGGGCGGCACTTGGGAAGAGAACGTCCGTTCGCTTGGCGGCACATGGATCGTTTCGGAAACCACCGGCACCATGGCGGATGGCAGCGAGGCCACCAACATCCTGTCGCTCGGCTACGACCCGGCAAAGAAGCGCTATGTCGGATCCTTCGTCAGCTCGGCCATGACGAACCTGTGGATCTACGAAGGCACGCTCGATGATACCGGCACGGTGCTGACGCTCGACTGCGAAGGTCCCGATTTCGATACCCCCGGCCAAACCGCCCGCTACCAGGACATCATCACCATTAGGGACGTGGATACCCGCAATTTTTCGTCCCGCATCCGCAGTCCCGACGGCACGTGGAAACCGATCATGTCGTGTAATTACAACCGTATTTGACCACTCTAACCACCTGCATTCCCTGCCAAACGGCCACACAACATCAAAGAGGAGGACTAAAATGAGCGATAAACATGGCGCGTTCGTCTGGTACGAACTGATGACCACCGATACCAAGGCGGCCGAAGCTTTCTACGACGACGTGGTCGGCTGGACCTCCGTCGATTCCGGCATGCCCGATGCGAATTACACGCTGTTCAAGACCAATGATGTACGCGTGGCCGGCCTGATGACGCTGCCGGAAAGCGCCCTGACGATGAACATTCCGCCCGCCTGGCTCGGCTATGTCGGCGTCGATGATGTCGATGCGGCAGCCAAGAAGCTCGCCAAGCTCGGCGGTACGGTCCATCGCCAGCCGGAAGATATTCCAGGCGTTGGCCGCTTCGCCGTTGTCGCCGATCCGCACGGCGCGGTTTTTGCGCTGTTCAAGGGTGACGGCGAAATGCCTGATATCAAGCAGATGGACCCCGGCAGCATCGGCTGGCACGAACTTATGGCCGGCGATCTCGCCACCGATCTCCCCTTCTATCAGGAGATGTTCGGCTGGAAGAAGGATGAGGGCATCGATATGGGCGATATGGGCACCTACCAGCTCTTCGCCCATAATGGCGCGCAGATCGGCGGCATGATGACGAAACCGGCCACCGTCCCCGCACCGCCCTATTGGGGCTTCTACTTCAACGTCGGCGCCCTCGATGCCGCCATCGCACGCTCGACCGCCAACGGCGGCAAGGTCGTCAACGGTCCGATGGAAGTTCCCGGTGGCGCCTGGGTGGCCAATTGCGTCGATCCGCAGGGCGCCTATTTCAATCTTGTGGCAATGAAGCGGTAACCCGCTCATCCTGTGACAAGACGCCGGCGCAAAACCGCAGGCGCCTTGTCGCCGGCCCTTCCTGGAGATCCCATGAAGCTGGACGCAATCGAGGTCATTACCCTTTTCATCGACGATATCGATGAAGCCAAGTCGTTCTACCAGACGGTCTTTACGCCCGATATCCTCTATGAGGACGACGTTTCCGCAATACTGAAATTCTCCGGCACGCTGGTCAACCTGCTCAAGTCGACGGAAGCACCCGAACTGGTGACACCCTCAACTGTGGCCAAGCCATTCTCCGGCTCCCGCGTTCTCCTGACGATCAAGGTCGATGATACTGATGCCGTCTGCGCCGAGTTGCACCGCCGCGGCGTGACGCTGCTCAACGGCCCGGTCGACCGCCCCTGGGGCCGCCGCACCGCAGCCTTTGCCGATCCCTCGGACCATGTTTGGGAAATCGCGCAGGATCTCGGCTAGCGCGCGGATCCGCTCCACCGGACATTCCCTGCCGTGATTGCAACGGGTCATTTCCGCCTCCTCTAAAATATGCTAGATGTCGCCAGTCTTTCGGGGGCACATCTCATGTCCAATTCGCTGCTAGACGCACTTTCTACCGCAGAACTTCTGTGCCCGGTGATCACCGCCGGCCATGAAGACTATGATCGTTACCGCAAGGTCTGGAACGGCATCGCCGATCGCCTGCCCCTCGCCATCGTACGCCCGCAGACTGTCGAGGATGTCCAAAAGGCGGTACGCGCCGCCGCCTCATCCGGCGCACTTCTCGCGGTGCGCGGCGGCGGTCACAGCTTCCCGGGCCTGTCGACCTGCGATGACGGCCTGGTGCTCGACATGTCCCTCCTCCGTTCCGCCGTCATCGACGACGACAACCAGACCGTCGAGGTCGGCGGCGGGGCGCTGCTTGGCGATCTCGACCGCACCACGGTTCCCAAAGGCTATGTTGTCCCGGCAGGTGTGATCTCCCATACGGGTGTCGCAGGACTGACGCTGGGAGGCGGCATGGGCTGGGCGAGCCGGAAATATGGCCTGACGATCGACAGCCTGCTGGGCGCCGAGATCGTCACTGCGAGCGGCGATATCGTCTGGACGAGCGCCACATGGAATCCGGAATTGTTCTGGGGTATCCGCGGTGGCGGCGGAAATTTCGGCATTGTCACGCGCTTCAAGTTCCGGCTGCATGCGCTGACCGGGATCGTTGCCGGCCAATGGACCTATCCAATGGAAAATGCCCGGCAGGTCCTGTCTTCGCTGCGCGATCGCGCCCGCCAGCAGCCCCGTGATTTCACCGTGTCCTTCACGGCATCCCAGTCTGGTATCAACGTCACGGCCGTCTGGTCCGGCGACGCCGGGCTCGCCAGAGCCACATTATCACCCTTTGGAGCCTTGGCGGACGGCGCCAGCGGCGGACTGGAAAACCTGTCCTATCTCACCTTGCAAAGCCGCAACGACGTCGCCTTCGCCTGGTCGCGCCGTTACTATGTCAAGGGCGGCTTTTGGTCCGATATCAGCGATCAGGCAATCGAACATATCATCGACGCGATCGCCCACGCGCCGGCGCCAGACTGCGAGATCTATGCCATCCAGCTGGGCGGTGCTGTCAGTGACATACCGGACGATGCAACGGCATATACCGGACGAAACGCCGGATATTATTGGCTGTCCGAACCGATTTGGGACAATATGGCCGACGATGACAAATGCATCGCCTGGGGCCGCTCGACTGGCCGGCTGCTGTCCGATGCCTCGATCACTGGCAACTATGTCAACGAACAGGGCGACACCGGCTCAAGCGTCGCCCGCGATGCCTATGGGCCGGAGAAATATCAGCGCCTCGCACGGCTGAAGGCACGCCTTGACCCCACCAACCTGTTCCGCCTCAATCAGAATATCGAACCGCAGGAATAGCACTTATCAAGCACATACTGATCTTCCCTGCAGGAAATGAATCTTCCCGCCGGGAATTGCGCCTTGCAATCTCTCTTCGCATTGCACAAAATCCCTGCAATGGCGGCATAGACCCGTCATCAAGGGGATAAAAATCCGCATGGCGATCAAAGCAAGCATCTATCACCTGACGCATTACAAGTATGACAAGCCGGTACGGCTCGGCCCTCAGATCATCCGGCTGAAGCCGGCGGCCCATTCCAAGACCAAGGTCATCAGCCACTCGCTCAAGGTCACCCCGGAAAATCACTTCGTCACGCTGCAGCAGGACCCCTACGGCAACTACCTTTCCCGCTACGTCTTCCCCGACCCCGTCACCGAGTTCAAGATCGAGGTCGATCTGGTCGCCGACATGACGGTCTACAATCCCTTCGACTTCTTCATCGAGGAAGAGGCCGAGACTTTCCCCTTCACCTATCCCGAAGATATTCGCGACGACCTGAAGATCTACATGCAGACCGAGCCGATGAGCCCGGCGCTTGCGGAGTATGTCGCCTCCATCGACCTGACGCCGATGCGCACCATCGACTTCATCGTCGGCCTGAACGCCCGCCTGCAGCAGAAGGTCAACTATATCATCCGCATGGAGCCCGGCGTCCAGACGCCGGAAGAAACCCTGCTGTTGGCGCTCGGTTCCTGCCGCGATTCCAGCTGGCTGCTCGTCCAGATCCTGCGAAATCTCGGCCTCGCCGCCCGCTTCGTCTCCGGCTACCTGATCCAGCTTGCCCCCGATCTGAAAGCGCTCGACGGCCCGTCCGGCACCGAGGTGGATTTCACTGATCTGCACGCTTGGTGCGAGGTCTATATCCCCGGTGCCGGCTGGGTTGGGCTTGACCCGACATCCGGCCTTCTGACAGGCGAAAGCCATATCCCGCTGGCTGCCACGCCGCATTACCGCAATGCCGCGCCGATCTCCGGCGGCCTCTATGGCGACGCCAACACCACCTTCGATTTTGCCATGACCGTGTCGCGCGTGGCCGAACATCCGCGCATCACCAAGCCGTTTTCCGAGGAAAGCTGGCAGGCGCTGAATGCGCTCGGCGAACATGTCGACACGGTGCTGAACGGCAGCGATGTGCGCCTGACCATGGGCGGCGAGCCGACTTTTGTCTCCATCGACGATTTCGAATCGGAGGAATGGAACACCGGCGCCGTCGGCCCGACCAAACGCGACAAGGCCGACGAGCTGATCCGGCGGCTGCGTGAACGTTTCGCTCCCGGCGGCTTCCTGCATTACGGCCAGGGCAAATGGTATCCCGGCGAAAGCCTGCCGCGCTGGACCTTCTCGCTCTACTGGCGCAAGGACGGATTGCCGATCTGGCACAATCCCGATCTCATCGCCGCCGAAGGCCAGGATACTAAGGTCACGGACAAGGAGGCAGCAGCGCTTCTCACCGGCATCGCCGCCGAGCTTGAGATCGAACCGGAGATGATCATCCCCGCCTTTGAGGATCCCGCCGAATGGATTATCAAGGAAGGCAGCCTGCCGGAAAATGTCGACCCGGAAAATTCAAAGCTGGAAAGCCCGGAGGAGCGCGCCCGCATCGCCAAGGTGTTCGAGCGCGGCCTGACGACCCCGACCGGCTATATCCTTCCCGTCCAGGCCTGGAATTCCAAGGCCGAGGGCCAGAAATGGATTTCCGAGAAATGGCGCACCCGGCGCGGCAAGATTTTCCTGATGCCGGGCGATTCGCCGATCGGTTTCCGCATGCCGCTCGGCACGCTGCCTTACGTGCCGCCGTCGGAATATCCCTATATCCACCCGGAAGATCCGTCGATCGATCGCCAGCCTCTTCCAGATTACGGAACGCCGGCCAGAGCGCTGGCCGAGGCCTCGCGCAAGGCTGCCACTGACGCCCGCCAGAAGCGCGTCGAGCAGGTGCTGGAAGCGGCGAATGCCGATATCCGGGGCGCAGTTCGCACCGCCATGAGCGTCGAGCCGCGCGATGGACGCCTTTGCGTCTTCATGCCGCCGGTCGAGCGGATCGAGGACTATCTGGAACTGATCGCCGCCGCTGAAAAAGCGGCCAGCGATCTCGGGCTGCCGATCCATATCGAGGGCTATTCACCGCCGCAGGACGAGCGCATCAATGTCATGCGGGTCGCACCCGATCCCGGCGTCATCGAGGTCAATATCCATCCGGCCTCCAACTGGGCCGATTGCGTGGCGATCACTACGGCGATCTATGAGGAAGCCCGTCTCACAAGGCTTGGCGCCGACAAGTTCATGATCGATGGCCGCCACACCGGCACCGGCGGTGGCAACCATGTAGTGGTCGGCGGCAACAACCCCAACAACAGCCCGTTCCTGCGAAGGCCAGATCTGTTGAAGAGCCTTATCCTGCACTGGCAGCGCCATCCGTCGCTATCCTATCTCTTCTCCGGCATGTTCATCGGCCCGACCAGCCAGGCACCGCGCATCGACGAAGCCCGGCATGACACGCTGTACGAGCTGGAAATCGCCATGGCGCAGGTGCCTGTCCCCGGCATGGCACAGCAGCCGCTGCCCTGGATGGTCGATCGGCTGTTCCGCAACCTTTTGACCGACGTCACCGGCAACACCCATCGCGCCGAAATCTGCATCGACAAGCTGTTTTCGCCGGATGGCCCAACCGGGCGGCTCGGCCTCGTCGAGTTCCGCGGCTTCGAAATGCCGCCGAATGCCCGCATGAGCCTTGCCCAGCAACTGCTGGTGCGGGCGCTGATCGCCCGCTTCTGGCAGAACCCGGCCGAAGGCAAGCTCGTCCGCTGGGGCACAACCCTGCACGATCGCTTCATGCTGCCGCACTATGTCTGGCAGGATTTCCTCGATGTGCTCGGTGATCTCCGCGCCAACGGCTTCGATCTCAGACCGGAGTGGTTTGCGGCCCAGCTCGAGTTCCGTTTCCCCTTCTGCGGCGAGGTCGAATATCTCGGCGCCAAGCTGGAAATCCGCCAGGCGCTTGAGCCCTGGCATGTCATGGGAGAGGAAGGTGCCCCCGGCGGTACCGTTCGTTATGTCGATAGTTCCGTCGAGCGCCTGCAGGTGAAGCTGGAAACCGCCAATCCCGAACGCTACACCGTTGCCTGTAACGGCCGTGCGCTGCCGCTCACCAAGACCGGCTTCAACGGTGTTTCCGTTGCCGGTGTCCGCTACAAGGCATGGCAGCCGGTGTCGGGTTTGCATCCCAATCTGCCGGTTAATACGCCGCTTACATTCGACATTTATGATACATGGTCGAAACGTTCGATCGGCGGCTGCATCTATCATGTTGCCCATCCGGGCGGGCGCAGTTACGACACCTTCCCGGTGAACGGAAATGAAGCGGAAGCCCGCAGACTGGCCCGTTTCGAGCCGTGGGGCCACACGGCCGGCGCGTACGCGCTGACGCCCGAAACCCCGCTAGCAGATTTTCCCCTGACGCTCGATTTGCGGCGTCCGGCAGGAGTGTAAAGACTGAATGTCCAAGAAGCAGACGGCGGAAGCGATGCATAGCGAAAACCGGATCGGCGGCGATCCGGTTTTTGGCTATCGTGCGCTTCCCGGCATTGCCGATGAAATGCTCGATACACAGGGCAATGTCCGGCCGGTCTGGCAACATTTTCTCGCCTCCATCGGCCGCATGGACGAGACCGAGCTTTCCAACCGCTTCGCCCGTGCCGACCGCTATCTGCGCGACGCCGGCGTGTTCTACCGGGCCTATGGCACCAAGGAGAATTCGGAACGCAGCTGGCCGCTCTCCCACGTTCCGGTCCTGATCGATGACGTGGAGTGGCAGGCAGTCTCGAAAGGCCTCATCCAGCGCGCCGAATTGCTGGAGCGCATGGCGGCCGATATCTACGGCCCGAACCGGCTGGTCGCGGAAGGTTTCCTGCCGCCATCGCTGGTGGCCGGCAATCCCGAATTCCTGCGACCGATGGTCGGCGTGCTACCCGCCGACGGTCATTTCCTGCATTTCTGTTCCTTCGAAATCGGCCGTGGCCCGGATGGCAACTGGTGGGTGCTGTCGGACCGCACCGAGGCGCCCTCCGGCGCCGGCTTCGCGCTGGAAAACCGTGTGGCGACAACGCGCGCCTTCTCTGATCTCTATGCCGAAACCCATGTCCGTCGTCTGGCCGGCTTCTTCGGCGCCTTCCGCGACGAACTGCAATCGCGCAAGAAACATCCGGACGATCGCATCGCCGTTCTGACCCCCGGCGTCGCCAACGAAACCTATTTCGAACACGCCTATATCGCCCGCTATCTCGGCTTCATGCTGCTGGAAGGGGAAGACCTGACAGTTATCGACGGCCGCGTCATGGTCCGCACCGTGGCTGGCTTGAAGCCCGTCGGCGTGCTCTGGCGCCGCCTCGATGCCGCCTTTGCCGATCCGCTGGAATTGAACCAGAGCTCGCATATCGGCACGCCGGGCATTGTCGAGGCGCTACGCTCCGGCTCGGTGTCGATCGTCAATTCGCTCGGCTCCGGCATTCTCGAAACCCGCGCCTTCCTCGCCTTCATGCCGACCATCTGCCGCCATCTCCTCGGCGAAGACCCTGTCCTGCCGAGCATCGCTACATGGTGGTGCGGCCAGCAGCCGGAACGCGATCAGGTGGCCGGTAACATCGAGAAGATGGTCATCGGCCCGGCCTATTCCACCCGGCCCTTCTTCGATGACAACGGCCGCTCGGTGCTCGGATCATCGCTACGCGACACCGCCAAGGTCTCGGTCGCCGAATGGCTGCAGACCGACGGCCCGCAACTCGTCGGCCAGGAAGTCGTCACCCTTTCCACCACACCCGCCTGGATCAACGGCAAGCTGACGCCGCGGCCGATGAGCCTGCGCGTCTATGTCGCTCGCACCCGCGATGGCTGGCAGGTCATGCCGGGCGGCTTTGCCCGCATCGGCTCCGGCGCCGATGCCGCCGCCATCGCCATGCAGGCGGGCGGTTCGGCCGCCGACGTCTGGATCGTCAGCCAGAAGCCTGTGGAACACACGACGCTTCTGCCGGCCGAGGAAAGTTTCATCCGCATCATGCCCGGCAGCCTGCCGAGCCGGGCGGCCGACAATCTCTTCTGGCTCGGCCGCTATATCGAGCGGGCTGAAGGCGCGCTGCGCATCCTGCGCGCCTGGCACGGCCGTTATGCCGAAACCGCCAACACCGAAATGCCGCTGTTGAAGGATATCACCGACTACCTAGCCGTGCTCGATATCGATACGAAGCAGCCGGTGCCTGACAGCCTGATGGCCAACCTCAACAGCGCCCTGTTTTCCGCCAGCAATATCCGCGACCGCTTCTCTGCCGATGGCTGGCTGGCGCTCAACGATCTCGCCAAGACCGCCCGCAAATTCCAGTCCACGGTCCAAGCCGGCGACGACGCCACCCATGCCATGACGATCCTGCTGCGCAAGCTCGCGGGCTTTGCCGGTCTGGTGCATGAAAACATGTACCGCTTCACCGGCTGGCGTTTCCTGTCGATCGGCCGCTATCTTGAGCGCGGCCTGCACATGACCCGGCTGCTCGGCCATATGTCCGGCGAGGACGCACCGGATGGCGCCTATGACATGCTGCTTGAAATCGGCGACAGCGTCATGACCCACCGCCGCCGCTACAACGTCAACACCGCAGCCCTCACCGTCACCGACCTTCTGGCGCTCGACCCGCTCAACCCACGCTCGGTTCTCTACCAGCTGAACGAGATAAAGACGGAGGTCGAGCAACTGCCGAACGCTTTCTCCAACGGCCAGATGTCGCCCTTCTACCGCGAAGCCATGAAACTCCACGCCGGCCTCGCCGTCATGACCCCGGAAGCGATGAATGCTGAGGTCTACAACCATCTGGAACAGGAACTCGGCCGCTTCTCCGACATCCTCGCGCAAACCTATCTCGGATAGGATATGACAGACCTCCTGCGCCGGATTTGAGAACCCATGCTCTACGACATCAATCTGCGGATTACCTACACCTACGAAGTTCCGGTCTCCGGCGGCCGGCATGTCGTGCGCGTCCTGCCCTTGTCGCTTCCCGACCGCCAGCGCCTCGTTGCCGGCACCGTCACCTGCACGCCTGCGCCGGAAGAGCGCCGGGATAGCGTCGATTTCTTCGCCAATCCCTCAACCTCGATCCTCTTTCGCAAGCAGCATGAAAAACTGGTGATCCGCATGCAGGCCCGGGTCCAACTAGAACAGCAGCCGCTCGCCGCCGATTTTTCACCCGATCTCACCCGCTTCCCCACCGAGATCGCCAATGTCTGGTCGCTAGACGCCAATTCGCCGCATCATTTCCTCGGCGCCAGCCCGCGCCTTCCCGAAGATTCGGCGATCTCGGCCTATGCCCGTGACATCGCCAAACCCGGCATGACCATCCGCCAGATCGCCACAGCTGTCTGCGCAGAAATCCACAAGGACTTCGCTTACGATCCGAAGGCGACAACCGTCGACACGACCCCGCGCGAGGCCTTCAAGCTGAAGCGCGGCGTCTGCCAGGATTTCACCCATGTAATGATCACCGCGCTGCGCAGCCTCGGCATCCCCGCCGGCTATGTCAGCGGCTTCCTCAGAACCATCCCGCCACCGGGCAAGGAACGCCTCGAAGGTGCCGACGCCATGCATGCCTGGGTGCGCGTCTGGTGCGGAACCACGACCGGCTGGCTCGAACTCGATCCGACCAACAATATTTTTGCCGGATTGGACCATATCGTCGTCGGCCATGGCCGCGACTATAGCGACGTGGCGCCGGTCATCGGCGTCCTGAAAAGCTACGGATCGCACAAGACCGAACAGGCCGTCGACGTCATTGCCCTGCAGTGACCCGGAACGGGAAGGGCTTCAGTCCCCTTTCTGGACAGGTCCCGCTCCTAAAAGCTTTGCTTTATCAGCATATTCGAATTTACTTTCAAATTTTACCGGTGTTTTGAACCGGGCCGTAAGACTTACTGGATACATCTCATTTCATGGAAAAATGATTATTCCAGGTAGGTAAAAAAATGGCCCAGCGATCCCGTCTCCTTCAGTCATGCCTCGATTTTGCCGCCGACAAGTCCGGCAATTTTGCAATGCTCACTGCCGTCGTCTTACCCGTGTTCCTGGTTGCGGCGGGATCGGCTGTCGATTTCGGCGTCGCCCGTTCGGAGCGCACCAACCTGCAGGACATCGCTGACGGCGCGGTGCTGGCAGGCGGAGGTGTTTTCGACGGCACCAATTTCTCGACCGCAAAAGCGATGGCCGAGAAATTCATCAAGGCACAGGCCGCCGGTGCGACCGAGGCCGATGCGACGGAAGGCGAAAACAGCCAAGACGTCAAGTTCGGCGTCGTACGTTACAAGATCAGCGCCGTCGACAAGACGCTGACTGTCGCCATGACAGAAACTGTGCCGACAACCCTGATGAAGATTGCGGCGATCAATTCCGTCGATGTAGGCGTCACTGCGTCCGCTTTGTCGCCGATGAAACCGGAAAAGATCACCTTCACGCCAACCAAGGCCCAAGGCTGGTATTTCAAGAGGATTTCCATCCTGGTCCTGCGCAAGGGAGCAAGTACCGAAGAACTCCTCGGCACGGTAACCTATCAGCCGACGACCCAGACCAATGGCGGTCAGGGAACCTACGTGGCCCAACCCGCCGGCATTATCGACCTTGGCAAGTATAGCAACCTCGCGCTGCGTATGGACATCAAGAATGATGGATGCGATGTAGGATACAAAGCGACGGTCAAAAACAGTGCCCTCACGTGCAATAAAAGCACCAAATCGGCAGACCAGTCTTTCAACTCCGTCCTGCGTACGGATGACCCTGCCACGAGCAACCATCTGTTCGTTGACGGCAAGCAGGTTCCACTCGGCGTCAAGGCGTCGCTGGAGAAGTATTTCGGCTGCACGCAAAAACAGGAACATGCCTGGGAAGATGGCGGCGGCTGGGATCGGCAGGACTTTTTCTATACCGTCACCGCGACCTGCGGTGCCGACGGAACTTATGTCCGCCTCGTCAAGTAGACGATGCCGGCAAACATCATCAAATCGAAACCCGTTCCCACGCCTGTGACTGGCGTCCGGGAGCGGTGTGCTGAAATGCGGCGCTCGCCTACAACCAGATCACGCTTTTGGCGTCTTTTTCCTGTGGTGACCCGAATTGGGAACGCCTCCGTCTCTATTTCGGACACCAAAAAATCAGTCAAAAGCCTGCATTCCAGCGTTTATTAAAATTACACTCAATTACAACCATAGAGTTAAACAGGATCGTAAGACTTACAAGATAGACGTCATTTCGTCAAAAAAGCAACGTCTGTTCCGAGTGGGGTATAATGGCAAAGCGATCCAAATTTCTTTATTCCTGTGCAAATATTATGCGCGACCGCGGTGGAAATTTTGCCATGATAGCCGCGTTGGTAATCCCGGTATTGTTGGCATCGGGCGGCGTCGCGATCGACATGACGAACATGATGCTCGCCAAAAACCAGCTGCAGGACGCAACAGACGCGGCAGCGCTTGCCGCATCGTCCGCGCTCATCAATGACGCGGTGAGCATGGAACAGGCAAAGAAAATCGCTAGAGATTTTGTCAAGTCGCACACGCAGAGCGCATTGACGGCCGGCATGACCGCCGAAGAGATTGCCGCCTTCGAAGCAGCATTTCTCAAGAACACCAATGTCGACATCACTTCGGATCCAACCACGACTACCCTGACCAGCAGCAAGGCCTACAACGTCAGTGTATCGTCGAAATTCGAGTTTCCGCTGAATGCCTTCACCCGGCTTCTCGGCCAGAAAAGCACGGAAATCGCGACGGCGAGCAAGTCCTTCAGCTCATCGGAAACGAAAAACGCCGTCTCGATGTTCCTGGTCCTCGACCGGTCCGGCTCCATGGGCGAAGACACGGCGACAGTCGTCGAAGACAAGCCGACCAAGATCGAAAAGTATTCATGTGGCACGAACAATCGACCCAAGACCTGCGAACGCGAGGTTCCCAATTACATCACGAAGATCGATGCGTTGAAGGACGCAACGAAAAGCCTGACGGGTTACTTCAAGGCAGCCGATCCGGACAAGCTCCTCGTCAGAACCGGTGCGGTCTCCTACAATGCATCGATGCAGAAACAGACCGATCTGACCTGGGGAAGCGACGCCGTGGACAATTATGTCAAGGCACTGACGGCAACTGGCGGAACGGACTCCGGAGATGCCTTTGAGACCGCTTACGAGAAGCTCGTCTTGGAGAAAAATGGCAAGATGGTCGAAGAAGCCGAACACTTGACCAAAAACAAACAGGTTCCGACAAAATACATCATCTTCATGACCGACGGTGACAACAATTACACCTCCGCAGACACTGAGACGGAAAAGTGGTGCAACAAGGCAAGAGCAAAAAACATCCAGGTCTATACGGTCGCATTCATGGCGCCTGCGCGAGGTCAGAAACTGCTCGGCAAGTGCGCGACCACGACAAGTCACTATTTCAAAGCTGAGGATGCGGAGCAACTGAACGCCGCATTCAAATATATCGGCGAAAAAGCCTCGGCGATGACTGTTCGCCTCACGCAGTAACCGCTTTTATCACCGAAATCACAGGCCCGTTCCGGCACTCCGGAGCGGGCTTTTCCGTGTTATCCGGTAAATCGCAAGCCGTTTCGAACGTACCGTCTTCTACAATTTTCATCTTATTGAAAACGCTATTGCAAGCGCTTCGTATCGGTGCATAAATCGCTCATATGCCCCGTTGGTGTTCGCCTCCGGTCTCCCAAACCGCACGCAGAGGTAAGCCTTTTCCATGATCGATCGTTTGTCCAACGAGAAAATTCCGAGCGCCGCGCCCCGCGCTTCGAGCTCCGACGTCCTTGCCCAGGAAATCATCGAGCGCCTCACCTATCGTATCGGCAAGGACCCGAAGGTCGCAAAGCCGCATGATTGGCTGACCGCCGCCATCCTGGTGGTGCGCGACCGCATCACCGACAACTGGATGGAATCGACACGCAAGACCTATGCCACCGATGCCAAGCGCGTCTATTACATGTCGCTCGAATTCCTGATCGGCCGCCTGATGCGCGATGCCGTGACCAATATCGGCCTGATGGACGAGCTGCGCGAGGCGCTGGCCTCGTTCGGCGTCGATATCGACGTCATCGCGGCCCTTGAGCCGGACGCAGCGCTTGGCAATGGCGGCCTTGGGCGCCTGGCTGCCTGTTTCATGGAGAGCATGGCGACCGTCGATATCCCGGCCTATGGCTACGGCATCCGTTATGTCCACGGCCTCTTCCGCCAGCAGATGGCCGATGGCTGGCAGGTCGAGCTGCCGGAAACCTGGCTTGCCCACGGCAATCCCTGGGAATTCGAACGCCGCGAAAGCTCCTACGAAATCGGCTTCGGCGGCTCGGTCGAAACCGTCAATGTCGACGAGGAAGTAACCCGCTACGTCTGGAAACCGGCCGAGCGCGTCATCGCCACGGCCTGCGACACCCCGGTGGTCGGCTGGCGGGCCAAGCGCGTCAACACGCTGCGCCTGTGGACCGCCCATCCGATCGACCCGATCCTGCTCGATGCCTTCAATGCCGGCGATCACATCGGTGCTCTCAGGGAAAGCAACAAGGCCGAAAGCCTTGCCCGCGTGCTCTATCCAGCCGACGCGACGCCGGCCGGCCAGGAACTGCGCCTGCGCCAGGAGTTCTTCTTCTCGTCCGCCTCGCTGCAGGACATCCTGCGCCGCCATCTGCAGCAATATCCGGATTTCACCTCCTTGCCGGACAAGGTGGCGATCCAGCTCAACGATACCCATCCGGCCGTGTCGGTTGCCGAACTCGTCCGTCTTTTGACCGACGTTCACGGCATGGATTTCGAGACAGCCTGGGATATCGCCCGCCACACCTTCTCCTACACAAACCACACGCTGCTGCCGGAAGCGTTGGAAACCTGGCCGGTGCCGCTGTTCGAGCGGCTTTTGCCGCGCCACATGCAGATCGTATATGCGATCAACGCCAAGATCCTGCTCGAGGCCCGCAAGCAGAAGACCCATACCGACCAGGAGGTCCGCAATATCTCGCTGATCGACGAGAGCGGCGACCGCCGCGTGCGCATGGGCAACCTGGCCTTTGTCGGTTCCCACTCGATCAATGGCGTTTCCGCCCTACATACTGAACTCATGAAGGAAACCGTCTTCGCGGATCTGCACCGGCTCTATCCAACACGCATCAACAACAAGACCAACGGCATCACGCCGCGCCGCTGGCTGATGCAGTGCAATCCCGAGCTCGTCACCCTGATCCGCGATGCGATCGGCGATGAATTCATGGACAATACGGAAGCCCTGCAGGCGCTCGATCCCTTTGCCGACAAGCCCGATTTCCAGGAAAAATTCGCCAAGATCAAACGCGCCAACAAGGTCAAGCTTGCCCAGCTGGTGCAGAGCCGCATGGGCATCCGGCTCGATCCGTCGGCAATGTTCGACATCCAGATCAAGCGTATCCACGAATACAAGCGCCAGCTCCTCAATATCGTCGAGGCGATCTCGCTCTACGACCAGATCCGCTCGCATCCGGAACTGGATTGGGTACCGCGGGTCAAACTGTTCGCCGGCAAGGCGGCACCGAGCTATCACAACGCCAAGCTGATCATCAAGCTGGCCAACGATGTGGCCAAGGTCATCAACAACGACCCGTCGGTGCGTGGCCTGCTCAAGATCGTCTTCATTCCCAATTACAACGTCTCGCTCGCCGAGATCATGGTGCCGTCGGCCGACCTGTCTGAACAAATTTCGACCGCTGGCATGGAAGCCTCTGGAACCGGGAACATGAAGTTCGCGTTGAACGGTGCGCTCACCATTGGAACGCTTGACGGCGCCAATGTCGAAATGCGTGACTGGGTCGGTGAGGAGAACATCAAGATTTTTGGGATGACGGCTGACGAAGTCACCAAGCTGCGCGCCGAGGGCCACAACCCCCGCGCCATCATTGAGCAATCGCGGGAACTGTCGCAGGCTTTGTTTGCGATTTCCTCCGGCGTGTTCTCGCCCGACGATCGCAATCGTTTCACCGGCCTGATCGACGGTATCTACAATCACGACTGGTTCATGGTCGCGGCCGATTTCGATGCCTATACCAAGGCGCAGCGTGAAGTCGACGCGATCTGGACGGACACGGCCAGCTGGTATTCCAAGACCATCCGCAACACTGCGCGCATGGGCTGGTTTTCCTCTGACCGCACAATCCGGCAATATGCCGGGGAAATTTGGAGAGCCGGATGACATCAGTGCCAAAAGACGCCACGCCTACCGTCCCGTCAGCCAGTCTGTCGGCGGAAGAGATTGCGGCGATCCTCGCTGGCACTCATAGCAATCCGTTCGCCGCCCTCGGTGTCCATCCGGCGGGCAAGGAGTTTGTCGCCCGCTGTTTCATCCCCGGCGCCGAAACGGTGACCGCCGAAACACTGGCCGGCAAGGAGATCGGCCCGCTGACACGGCGTGACGATGCCGGCTTCTTCGAGGGTATCATTGCCATAAAAAAGGCCCAGCCGGTCCGCTACCGCGCCCGCAACAGCGGCGGCGAGTGGACCGTCACCGACCCCTACAGCTTCGGTCCGGTGCTCGGCCCGATGGATGACTATTACATCCGCGAAGGCTCGCATCTGCGGCTGTTCGACAAGATGGGCGCGCATCCGCTCAGGCATGACGGCGCCGATGGCTTTCATTTCGCCGTCTGGGCGCCCAATGCAAAGCGCGTCTCCGTCGTTGGCGACTTCAACGATTGGGACGGCCGCCGCCATGTCATGCGGCTGCGCCAGGACACCGGCATCTGGGAAATCTTCATTCCCGACGTCCCATCAGGTGCCATCTACAAATACGAGATCGTCGGCAAGAACGGCGAACTCCTGCCCTTGAAGGCCGATCCCTTCGCCCGCCGCTCGGAACTGCGCCCGAACAATGCGTCGATGACCACGGGCGAGATCGAACAGGTCTGGCAGGACGAAGCGCACCGGGCGCATTGGGCCAGCGTCGATGCGCGCCGCCAGCCGATCTCGATCTACGAGGTCCATGCCGCATCCTGGCAGCGCCGCGACAATGGCGACATGCTGACCTGGGACGAGATGGCAGAACGCCTGATCCCCTACTGCGTCGACATGGGCTTCACTCATATCGAATTCCTGCCGATCACCGAATATCCCTATGATCCGTCCTGGGGATACCAGACCACCGGCCTCTATTCGCCGACCGCCCGTTTCGGCGAGCCGGAAGGTTTTGCCCGCTTCGTCAACGGCGCCCACAAGGTCGGCCTCGGCGTCATCCTTGATTGGGTACCGGCGCATTTCCCGACCGATGCCCACGGTCTTCGCTGGTTCGACGGCACAGCACTTTACGAGCATGAGGACCCGCGTCAGGGCTACCACCCCGACTGGAACACCGCGATCTACAATTTCGGCCGCGCCGAGGTGTTCTCCTATCTCGTCAACAACGCACTCTACTGGGCCGAAAAATTCCACCTGGACGGTTTGCGCGTCGATGCGGTCGCCTCGATGCTTTATCTCGACTATTCGCGCAAGCATGGCGAATGGGTGCCGAACGAGTATGGCGGCAACGAGAACCTCGATACCGTCCGCTTCCTGCAGACGATGAACAAGGAAGTCTATGGCAGCCATCCCGGCATCATTACCATCGCCGAGGAATCCACGTCATGGCCGAAGGTCTCGGCGCCGGTTCATGCCGGCGGCCTCGGCTTCGGCTTCAAGTGGAACATGGGCTTCATGCACGACACGCTGCAATATCTGCAGCGCGAACCGGTCCATCGCAAGCACCACCACAACGACCTGACCTTCGGCCTGCTCTACGCCTTCAGCGAGAATTTCGTGCTGCCGCTCAGCCATGATGAAGTGGTGCACGGCAAGGGCTCGCTGATCGCCAAGATGGCCGGCGACGACTGGCAAAAATTCGCCAATCTCCGCGCCTATTACGGCTTCATGTGGGGGTATCCCGGCAAGAAACTGCTGTTCATGGGCCAGGAATTCGCCCAGTGGCAGGAATGGGCGGAAGACCGCTCGCTTGACTGGAACCTCTTGGAATATCCCTTGCACGAAGGCATGCGCCGTCTGGTGCGGGATCTGAACGGCACCTATCGCAACAAGGCAGCGCTGCATGCGCGCGACTGCGAGGGCGAAGGCTTCGAATGGCTGATCGCCGATGACCGCGAGAATTCGGTCTTTGCCTGGCTGCGCAAGGCGCCCGGTGAAAAGACCATCGCCGTCATCAGCAATTTCACCCCGGTCTACCGGGAAAACTATACGATACCGCTGCCGGTGGAGGGGCGGTGGAAAGAAATTCTCAACAGCGATGCCGAGATTTACGGCGGCAGCGGCAAAGGCAACGGAGGAGCCGTCCAGGCAACGAAAAACAGTGCAGGCGTCATTACCGCCACCATCACCCTGCCGCCTTTGGCGACACTGATGCTGGAGCAGGAATAAGACACGGCAAGGCGGGCTCCCAAGACCCGTCAACGCCGTGGGTCAGAATAATATTTGGAGAGGACACAGTTCCAGGAGCGGTCAAACCGCCCGGGGACCATACTATCGGGAGGAAATTCAATGGAAAAACGGATACAACCCCTCGCCCGTGACGCAATGGCCTATGTCCTTGCCGGCGGCCGCGGAAGCCGCCTCAAGGAACTGACCGACCGTCGCGCCAAGCCGGCCGTCTATTTTGGCGGCAAGGCCCGCATCATCGACTTCGCGCTCTCGAACGCGATGAATTCCGGTATCCGCCGCATCGGCGTCGCGACGCAGTACAAGGCGCATTCGCTGATCCGCCACCTGCAGAACGGCTGGAACTTCTTCCGCCCCGAGCGAAACGAAAGTTTTGACATCCTGCCCGCCTCCCAGCGCGTCTCGGAGACGCAATGGTACGAAGGCACCGCCGACGCGGTCTATCAGAACATCGACATCATCGAGGATCATGGCGTCGAATACATGGTCATCCTGGCCGGCGATCATATCTACAAGATGGACTACGAGCTCATGCTCCAGCAGCATGTGGACTCCGGTGCCGATGTCACTATCGGCTGCCTGGAAGTGCCGCGCATGGAAGCGACCGGCTTCGGCGTCATGCATGTCGATGAAAAGGACCAGATCATCGCTTTCGTCGAAAAGCCTGCCGACCCGCCGGGCATTCCCGGCAATCCGGAGATGGCGCTGGCCTCGATGGGCATCTACGTCTTCCACACCAAGTTCCTGATGGACGTGCTGCGCCGCGACGCCGCCGATCCGACATCGAGCCGTGACTTCGGCAAGGACATCATTCCCTACATCGTGAGCCACGGCAAAGCTGTCGCCCACCGCTTCAACCAGTCCTGCGTCCGCTCCGATTTCGAGCGCGAAGCCTATTGGCGCGATGTCGGTACGATCGACGCCTACTGGCAGGCCAATATCGACCTTACCCATGTCACCCCGGAACTCGACATCTACGACGGCACCTGGCCGATCTGGACGTTCGCCGAGATCAAGCCGCCGGCAAAATTCGTCCATGACGACGAAAACCGCCGTGGCTCCGCCACCTCGTCGCTCGTCTCCGGCGACTGCATCATTTCCGGTGCATCGCTCAACCGGTCCATGCTGTTTACCGGCGTCCGGGTGAACTCCTTCTCCCGGCTCGACGGGGCGGTCATCCTGCCGAATGTCAAGATCGGCCGGCATACGCAGCTCAGCAACGTCGTCATCGACAGCCGCGTCGTCATCCCGGAAGGCCTCGTCGTCGGCGAGGATCCGGAATTCGACGCCAAGCGCTTCCGCCGCTCGGAAAACGGCATCTGCCTGATCACCCAGGCGATGATCGACAAGCTGGATCTGTGAGCATGGAAGTTCTGTCCGTCGCATCGGAAGTTTTTCCGCTGATCAAGACAGGGGGTCTCGCCGACGTGGCGGGCGCCTTGCCCGCGGCAATGAAACCGCACGGCGTGCGCATGCGCACCCTGATGCCCGGTTATCCGGTGGTGATGCAAAAGATCAAGAAGCCGCAGAAGATCGGCGGCTTCGACAACCTGTTCGGCAACCCCGCCTCGATCCTGGCTGTCGACCATGACGGTCTCGATCTTCTGGTGCTCGACGCCCCGGAGCTATTCGAACGCGACGGTGGCCCATATGTCGATACGACCGGCCGCGATTACACCGACAATTTCCGCCGCTTCGCCGCCCTGTCGCTGACCGCAGCCGAGATCGCCGGCGGCCTGCTGCCGAGCTGGAAGCCGGACCTCATCCATGTCCATGACTGGCAGGCGGCGCTGACGCCGGTCTACATGCGCTTCGGCCCCGCGCATGCGACGCCGGTGGTGCTGACCATCCACAACATCGCCTTCCAGGGCCAGTTCGGCCCGGATGTCTTTGACGAATTGGCACTGCCGCCGGAAGCCTTTTCGATGAGCTATGTCGAATATTTCGGCGATGTCGGCTTCCTCAAAGGCGGCCTGCAAACGGCCGATGCCATCACCACCGTCAGCCCGTCCTATGCCCAGGAAATCCTCACCCCGGAATTCGGCATGGGCTTCGAGGGCCTGTTGACCGCGCGCCTCGCCAGCCTCTCCGGCATCGTCAACGGCATCGACACCGATGTCTGGGATCCGCAGACCGACAAGAACATTGCCGAGACCTATGGCCCAGGCTCGCTGAAAAAGCGCGAGGCCAACCGCAAGGCGCTGTCGGCACAGTTCGGCTTTGACAATGCGCCCGGCCCGATCTTCTGCGTCGTCAGCCGCTTGACCTGGCAGAAGGGCATGGACGTGCTCGCCGAGGTGATCGACGATATCGTCGATAATGGCGGCAAGCTGGCTGTGCTCGGCTCGGGCGATCCGGCGCTGGAAAGCGCGTTCATTTCAGCCGCAGCCCGCCATCCCGGCCGGGTCGGCATGGTGATCGGCTATAACGAGCCTTTGTCGCACCTGATGCAGGCCGGTGCCGACGCCATCCTCATCCCCTCTCGCTTCGAGCCCTGCGGCCTTACCCAGCTTTACGGTCTGCGCTATGGTTGCGTGCCGATCGTCGCGCATACCGGTGGCCTTGCCGACACGATCATCGATGCCAACGAGGCAGCACTTGCCGCAAAGGTCGCCACCGGCTTCCAATTCTCGCCCGTTTCTGCTGCCAGCTTGCGCCAGGCGCTGCGGCGCGCATTTACCGCCTACCGGCAACCGAAAGTCTGGGCTCGTCTCCAGGCTCAGGGTATGAAATCAGACGTATCCTGGGATATGAGTGCGCATCGTTATGCCGACCTCTATTCCAGTCTTCTTGCGAAAGGCTAAGACCATGATCAGAACCGTTCAGACCACGCCCTATTTGGACCAGAAGCCCGGAACCTCCGGCCTGCGCAAGAAGGTGCCGGTCTTCCAGCAGAAGAACTATGCCGAGAACTTCATCCAGTCGATCTTCAATAGCCTCGACGGGTTCAAGGGCCAAACGCTGGTGATCGGCGGCGACGGCCGCTACTACAACCGCGAAGCCATCCAGATCGCCATCAAGATGGCGGCTGCCAACGGTTTTGGCCGCATCCTCGTCGGCCGCGGCGGCATCCTGTCGACGCCAGCCGCCTCGAACGTCATCCGCAAATACAAGGCCTTCGGCGGTATCGTGCTCTCGGCCAGCCACAATCCCGGCGGTCCGACCGAGGATTTCGGCATCAAGTACAATATCGGCAATGGCGGCCCGGCCCCTGAAAAGGTCACCGACGCCATCTATGCCGGTACCCGCACGATCGAGACCTACAAGATCGCCGAGGTCGCCGATGTCAACCTCGATATCGAAGGCAGCCAGGACGTTGCCGGAATGGAAGTCGTCGTCATCGACCCGGTCTCCGATTATGCCGAGCTGATGGAAAAGCTGTTCGATTTCCGCGCCATCCGCAACCTGATCGGCGGCGGCTTCCGCATCGTCTTCGACGCGATGAGCGCGGTCACCGGCCCCTATGCCAAGGAAATCCTTGAAAACCGCTTGGGCGCTGCCAAGGGCTCGGTGCTGAACTTCATTCCGCTGCCCGACTTCGGCGGCCATCACCCGGACCCGAACCTCGTCCACGCCCGCGCGCTCTATGAGGAAATGATGAGCGACGACGCGCCGGACTTTGGCGCTGCCTCCGACGGCGACGGCGACCGCAACCTGATCATCGGCAAGGGCATTTTCATCACCCCTTCCGATAGCCTCGCCATGCTCGCCGCCAATGCGAGCTTGGCGCCTGGCTATTCCAAAGGCCTTGCCGGTATCGCCCGCTCGATGCCGACCAGTGCTGCCGCCGACCGCGTCGCCGAAAAGCTCGGCATCGGCATCTACGAGACCCCGACCGGCTGGAAATTCTTCGGCAATCTCATGGATGCCGGCCTCGTCACCATCTGCGGCGAGGAAAGTGCCGGCACCGGCTCAAACCACGTGCGCGAAAAAGACGGTCTCTGGGCAGTCCTGCTCTGGCTCAACATTCTCGCCGTGCGCATGGAAAGCGTTCAGGATATCGCCCGCCAGCATTGGACCAACTATGGCCGCAACTACTATTCCCGCCACGACTATGAAGAAGTCGATTCGGATGCCGCCAACGGCCTGGTGACCGCGCTTCGCGACCAGCTCGCCACCCTTCCCGGCAAGACCTTCGGCAAGCTGAAGGTCGCCACCGCTGACGACTTCTCCTACAACGACCCGATCGACAAGTCGGTCTCAAACAACCAGGGCATCCGCATCCTGTTCGAAGGCGGCTCCCGCGTCGTCTTCCGCCTGTCGGGCACCGGCACATCGGGTGCAACGCTGCGCGTCTATATCGAACGCTACGAGCCCGATGCCTCCAAGCACGATACCGAAACGCAGGAAGCCCTTGCCGACCTCATCGCCGTTGCCGATCTGATTGCCGGCATCAAGACCCGCACGGGCCGCACCGAACCGACTGTCATTACCTGACCGGATACGTTAAGGGAGGGCGTGGTGCGCGCTGCACCCTCCCGATCCGGCACAATGGTTGCCGGAGACGCACAAGGAAACGCGACAATGACCGACGACGATCTTGTCGCCCTCTACAAGGCCGGTAAATTCAAGGAAGCACTTGCCGCCGCCATCGGCGAAAACGGCAAGTCCAAGTCCACCCCGACCCGCCTCGTCATGGACAAGCAGGCCGGCAAGCTACGCTGCTACCGCGGCAACAAGCGCGTCGAGAAAGATGCAAACGGCGAATGGCAGCTAGTGAAGCTGCTGCCCTAAGCAATTCCAGCAAAAGTGCGCAGCGGTTTGCGTCCGGAATTGCGCCAAAACAAAGAGATAAAGCGCTTTCGCTTTTCGAAGAAAAGCGGAACCGCTCTGACAGCCCGCCTTTACGCCACCGGCCGCCCGCTCGCCACTTCCAGAACCTCAAACCAGTCCTGCAGATCAAACTCGATCTCCGTTGCCCGCGCCAACGCCTTCACCCGTTCAGGATCGGTTGAGCCGATGATCGGCAACGGCTTGGACGGCAAGCGCAGCAGCCAGGCAAGCGCCACCGTGCCCGCACCCTGCACGCCGTATTGGGCGCCAAGGCTGGTCAGAAGATCGACAAGCTGCGGATTGCCTTTCTCCCTGTCGAACAGACGGCCCCCACCCAGCGGCGACCACGCCATCGGCGAAATCCCGTAATTGACGCAGTCGTCCAGTGTCCCATCGTAAAGCGGCGCGGTATGCGTTACCGAAAGCTCGATCTGGTTTGCCATCAGCGGAATAGGCAGCTTCGATTGCAACATCGCAAATTGTGACGGTGTATAGTTCGAAACACCCACGGCCCGCGTCTTGCCTTCCGCAACCAGCGCTTCCAGAACCTCGGCTACCTCAGTCGCATCCATCAGCGGATCGGGCCGGTGTAACAGCAGCAGATCGACATGATCGGTCTTCAGATTGCGCAGCGAGTTTTCCAGCGACCAGCGGATATGTGCAGCGGTGCTGTTATAATGCTTGACGCGATGCTCCGGCCGCGCCGGGCCGGTCAGGGCGATACCGCATTTCGTCACCAGTTCGATGCGGTTGCGCAGGTCAGGACGGGTGGCCAGCATCTCGCCGAACAGTGCCTCGACCCGGTAACCGCCATAGATATCCGCATGATCGATCGTGGTGATCCCGGCATCAAGACACGTATCGACGGTGCGGGCGATCGAGGCAATCTCGCTCGTTTCCGGATTGTCCGCAATGCGAAATGCGCCCCAGACCATCCTCGAAAATTCCGGGCCGTCACGGTGGATCTTGATACGGGATGACATGATGGGACACTCACTCGGCGGTTGGTGAAACGGGGAAATTATTGGGTCACGGCTGCGACCGCCAACGTATAGAGTCTCGGCAGACCCGGCACAACGGATGCGCGCGACGTTGCCGGATCAAAAAAATCATCCACGCAAATCCCCGCCCCCAAAAGCCGTGCCATACTTCTTCCCGTCCCACCACGGATACACCGGTTTGCGTTGCCGGCGAGATGGGGCCGGTGCCCGGATGGTTTGGCGAAACGCGCGCAAAATCCCCGGGGCTGCGTGAAAGGCGGTTCTCCTCCGGTTCGTGAAAGCGGGCCGGGCGTGCCGGGTAGCCACACCGTCTTTGGACGGTCCAGGGCTGAACCCCGCCGCATTGAAAGGCCTGGCGGATAAGCGGCCGGGCTGGGGCATTGGAGGCTTTCCTGTCAGAGAGGAAAGCGCAGAAGAACCTGAGAAGCGCGGCAAAAGACATCGAACGGGGCGCCGGAAGGCGTCATATAAACAAACTTAGCTCCGGCACTTTCCAGCGCCCCGGCCAAGTCAACATGAAGCAGACCCACGGCGGATTTTCCGGGCGTGGCTTGAAGTGTTGAAACTGCCGCGATCTTCCTCTTCTCCCCATCGGGGAGAAGAGGAAACTCTACCTCCCCCTTGAGGGGGGAGGTCGCCGCAAAGCGGCGGGTGGGGGTGACCACCACGAACACAAGAGACAATTGCATACGCCGTAGATCACCCCACCCCGGAGCTTCGCTCCGACCCTCTCCCTCAAGGGGAGGGTGAAACATACCGCTTGCAACATCCGCCAAAGCAGAGACAAATCACTGTCAAACCAATCTGATACGAAACCGCATAAGCCCCGCCAGTTCATCCCAAGGTGACCCCGATGCCGAATTTACCCGCTTCTTCCCTCGGCGCCACGCTCACCGCCAGCGGTACGACCTTCGCGGTCCGGTCGTCCTGCGCCTCCGGCATCGAGCTTTGCCTCTACGACGCGGCCGGCGACCGCGAACTGCGCCGCCTGCCGATGCAACGCGGCGAGGATGATGTTCACAGCCTGACCGTCCCGGATGCGCGGGCCGGAACCCGCTACGGTTTTCGCGCCTCGGGGAGCTACGATCCCGATCATGGCCTGTGGTTCGACCCCGCCAAGCTGCTGGTCGATCCCTATGCCCGCGAACTCGACCGCCCCTTCCATTACGATCCCCGCCTGTCGGCCTTCGGTGACGACACTGCCGATCTCGTTCCCAAGGCGATCGTGACGGAACCGCAGAGCGCGCAACGGCAAGCCCCGCTTTTCCAGGCCGGCGGCCTGATCTACGAGGTCGCCGTCCGACCCTTCACCATACTGCATCCGGAGGTGCCGGAACAGCAGCGCGGCACCGTTGCGGCGCTTGCCCATCCCGCCGTCATCGCCCATCTGAAGCGCATCGGCGTCACGGCCATCGAGCTGATGCCGATCACCGCGTGGATCGACGAGCGCCACCTGCCGCCACTTAAGCTCACCAACGGCTGGGGCTATAATCCGATCGCCTTCATGGCGCTCGATCCGCGCCTCGTGCCGGGCGGCTTGACCGAGCTGCGCGAAACCGTCGCAGCGCTTCATGGCGAGGGCATCGGCACCATTCTCGATCTGGTCTTCAACCATTCCGGCGAAAGCGACCGCTTCGGCGCAACGCTATCGATGCGCGGCCTCGACAACCCCGTCTACTACCGCCACGCCACGGATCGGCCGGGCGAACTGGTCAACGATACAGGCACTGGCAATACCATCGCCTGCGACCATCCGGTGGTTCGCCAGCTTATCCTCGACAGCCTGCGCCACTTCGTCCTTGCCGTCGGCATAGACGGTTTCCGCTTCGATCTCGGCTCGATCCTCGGCCGTGACATCAACGGCTTCAACAGCGATGCCGTGCTGCTTTCAGAGATACGCGCAGACCCGGTGCTGAAAGACCGCGTGCTGATCGCCGAACCCTGGGATATCGGCCCCGGCGGCTACCAGCTCGGCAATTTCCCGGCGCCCTTCCTCGAATGGAACGACCGGGCGCGCGACGACCTGCGCCGCACCTGGCGCGGCGACAGCCACACGATCGGCGATCTGGCGACGGCGCTGGCCGGCTCGTCCAATATCTTTTCCCGCAATGGCTGCACGCAGAGCCGCAGCGTCAATTTCACCGCCGCCCATGATGGCTTCACGCTAATGGATCTCGTCTCCTATGCCGGCAAGCACAATGAGGCCAATGGCGAGGACAACCGCGACGGCCACAACGAAAATCATTCCTGGAACAACGGCGTCGAGGGCGCAACGGCCGACCCCGAAGTCCTGGCCTTCCGCCGCCGCGATGTCATGGCCCTGCTGTCGACCCTGTTTGCCACACGCGGCGCCATCATGCTGACCGCCGGCGACGAGGGTGGCCGCACCCAGCGTGGCAACAACAACGCCTATTGCCAGGACAACGCCATAACCTGGGTCGATTGGAGCACATTGGACGAGACACTGATCGCCCATACCGCAGCACTGTCGCAAATCCGCGCCCGCTTCAATGTCTTCCGCGACACCACGTTCTTCACCGGAAATGGTGATGTCGAGTGGCTGCGGTTCGATGGCCAGCTGATGACATCAGGCGATTGGGAAAGGGCTACGACAGACCATCTGGTCATGCTATTGACCACCGGCGATACGGTGCAGAACGGACGCACGCGGCTTGCCATCGCCATCAACCGCAGCCATGCCCCGCATGCGGTCCAGCTGCCGGTCCGGCCGGGCTCCGGCTGGCAAAGTCTGCTGCCCTCAGCCAACGCCGGTATCGGCAGGGTTGCTGCGCGCAGTGTCGGTTTCCATGTCGAAGTTTTGTGACCTGTGCTACTCAGCCGATTGCCGTTTTTCCCCAGAGCGGCCTATAGAGAAACCGGGGGATGTTTTTGATCGGAAAAGAGAATGCCGCAGGAAATTTCGCTATCTGAGATCAAGAACCTCGTGGGCACCGAGGTCGGTATCTCCGACTGGATCACGGTCACGCAAGAGACCATCGACGGATTTGCCGACGCTACCGACGACCACCAGTTCATCCATTCCGACCCGGTGCGCGCCGCTGCCGAAACGCCATTCGGCGGAACGATCGCGCACGGCTTCCTGTCGCTGTCGCTGCTGTCGGCAATGAACTACAATTGCCTGCCAAAGGTCCGCGAACAGACGATGGGCATCAACTACGGCTTCGACAAGGTGCGCTTCATGACGCCGGTGAAAAGCGGCGCCAGGGTGCGCGGCCGGTTCACCATGGCCGAGGCCCGCTTTCGCGGCGCCGGCATGCTGATGGTGACCTACGACGTCATCGTCGATATCGAAGGCGAACGCAAACCGGCGCTGACAGCGACCTGGCTCACCATCATCCAGTTCGACCCGAAGGATAGGCCTGATGATGCCTGACGAACCCGTACAGCAGGAGACCGTCCGCCAGGCCTTCATCCAGCAGGCAAGTTCCTGCCGCGGCCTTGGTTCTCCCTTCACTGCAAGCCTCTGCGCGCTTGCCGCCGAGCGGTTGACCGGTGACCACCCGGTTGGCGCGAAAATTCTGTCCTGGTCCGGCGACCCTTCGCCCGGTGGCGATTCCGTGCCGCTGCGCCTTGCCGGCGCGCTGCATGCGCTGGTGCTGTCCGGCTCGGGCAAACAACTTGCTTCCTTTTATCCGCCTCGCACGGCAGAAGCGGATGACCTCTGGAGCGCCATCGAACATGCCTGCCGCACCCATGCGTCCTTCATCCTCGACCGGCTGACATCAGCGCCGCAGACCAACGAGGTACGCCGGTCCGGCGCCCTGCTTCCCGGTTTTCTGACGGTCTCCAACCTGTTCGAAAAACCACTGGCCCTTTCGGAAGTCGGCGCCAGCGCCGGACTCAATCTGCAGTGGGATCGCTACGCGTACCGGCTCGGCGATAGGACCTGGGCTCTGCGGCCGTCACCCGTGCTGATCGCACCGGAATGGCGCGGGGTTCATCCGCCCAACGTTCCCCTTCACATCACCAGCCGCGCCGGCTGCGATCTCAACCCGCTGAACCCGGCAAACGAAGAGGACGCCCTGCGGCTTTTGTCCTATCTCTGGGCCGACCAGACGGACAGGATCGAGCGCACCCGCTTTGCACTCGCCATTGCCGCCGCCAACCATCAGATGGTCGAGCGCGCCGATGCGGTGGACTGGCTGGAAAAACGTCTGCAAGAGGTCCACGAGGATCAGGTTCACGTGGTCTACCACACCATCGCCTGGCAATATCTGCCCGCATCGTCCAAGGCAAAGGGCGACGCCCTGATCAGTGCTGCCGGAGAGCACGCGACGGAGAAGGCGCCACTGGCACGCCTGCAGATGGAAGCAGACGATCAGAAACACAGCGCAGCTTTGACACTACAGATCTGGCCGTCCGGCGAAAAACACCTGATCGGCCGCGCCGATTTTCACGGCCGTTGGGTAGAATGGTTCGGCTGGCCCGGCCTGCATTGAGGCTCGTGGGCAACAGTGGGTGACAACGGCCCCTCACCCTAGCCCTCTCCCCGCTCGCGGGGAGAGGGGATAACAGATTTCGTCGCTGGTCCCTTCTCCCCGTTAAAACGGGGAGAAGGTGGCCCACAGGCCGGATGAGGGGCTTATCACCTATAGGGCAACGGCGATCAGTTCCCGGCATCCTCGGCAGCTTCAGCCAGAAGCGTCGATACGTAGGGCGAAAACGATCGCCAGCATTCGACCCTAAACGCATCCTCGGCGGTGCGTAAAAGCACGATCTCGGCCTTGGCCAGAACGGTCCGCGAGCAAGCGCCGACCGGGAAGGCTGCCAGCGACAGGTCCTGCGGGCAACCGCCATTGATCGCCACTTCGGCCCCATGTCCCTTGACGATCAGTGCCGTGTTGCGATGGGAAATATCCGTCGCCGAATGCAGCACGTTGCTCGACGCCACCACCGCCATCAGGTCGGCCTCGTTCTCGTCGATGACTAGCCATTCGTCCGGCCCGAGCCAGAGCGCATGGCGCCCGTTTGCGGACGTCGATGTCTTCGCCTTCACCGGCAGTGAAAGGCCAAGCGCGCCGGAAAGTGCGGAAACTGCATCGGGCTTTGCCCGCAGCGACATCCGAGTTGCGGGTGCCGCGACGGAAAGCGAGGCAGCACCGGAGCCGCCGTGGAAACCGGACAGCGGCAGGGTGCGGGTCGCGAGATCAGCCCCAATCAAATCAGCCATTGATGCGGCCTCCTTCCTTGTCAAAGAACACCATGTCGCTCACCTCGACGGCAATCGTCTTGTCGGGCATCGGCACATACAGCGTCTGTCCGATCTTCGCCTTGCCCCCGGCAACCAGAGCTAGGGCAATCGAACGGCCGCAGTTTTCCGACCAGTAGGCCGACGTCACATGGCCGATCATCGTCATCGGCAGCGGCTGGTTCGGATCGGCAACGATCTGCGCGCCCTCCTCCAGCACCACCTTCGGATCCTTGGTCAAAAGGCCGACAAGCTGCTTGCGGCCATCGGCGACCAGATCCGGACGGCGCAGGCCGCGAATGCCGACAAAGTCGGTCTTCTTCTTGCCGACCGCCCAGCCGAGCGAGGCATCATCCGGGGTCACGGTACCGTCGGTGTCCTGACCGACGATGATATAGCCCTTTTCGGCGCGCAGAATATGCATCGCCTCGGTGCCATAGGCGCAGGCGCCGAGCGCTTCCGCCCGTTCGTAAATCGCCGCCCAGACGGCCGGGCCGAAATCGGCGGGAACGTTGACTTCGAAGCCGGTTTCGCCGGTGAACGACATGCGGAACAGCCGGGTCGGCACGCCGCAGATCTTGCCTTCGCGAACGCTCATATGCGGGAAGACTTCGTTCGACAGGTCGATGCCTTCGACCAGCGGTGCAATGATCTCGCGCGCCTTCGGACCTTGAACCGCGACGACGGCCCACTGTTCGGTGGCAGAGGTCAGCCATACATTCAGATGCGGAAACTCGGTCTGCAGATAGTCTTCCATATGGTTCATGACGCGGGCAGCACCGCCCGTCGTCGTGGTCACGTGGAAGCGATCCTCCGCCATACGGCCGACGACGCCGTCGTCATAAACGAAGCCGTCTTCGCGCAGCATGATGCCGTAGCGGCAGCGGCCTGGCTTCAGCGTATCCCAGCTGTTGGTGTAGATCAGGTTGAGGAACTGCGCCGCATCCGGGCCAACCACCTCGATCTTGCCGAGCGTTGAGGCATCGAAGATGCCGGCGACATCGCGCACGGTCTTGCACTCGCGATTGACGGCCTGATGCATGTCCTCGCCGGCGCGCGGATAGTACCAGGCGCGCTTCCACTGGCCGACATCCTCGAACACCGCTCCCTCAGCTTCTTCCAAAGCGTGCATCGGTGTCTTGCGCGTTGGGTCGAACAGTTCGCCACGCGAATGGTTGATCAGCGTGCCGAACGTCACCGGCGTATAGGGCGCGCGGAACGTCGTCAGGCCGACTTTGGGAATTTCTCGGCCAAGCGTTTCGGCAGCGATCGCAAGGCCGTGGATGTTGGACAGCTTGCCCTGATCGGTCGCCATGCCGTTGGTGGTGAAGCGCTTGATATGCTCGATCGAGTGCATGCCTTCGCGCACGGCAAGACGGATATCCTTGGCGCAGACATCGTTCTGGAAATCGATGAAAGCCTTGACGGTCGTGTCCGGGCCGGCACCTTCGGCGGCGCCCGCCATGCCGCCGGTCCAAGCATAAGCATTCGTGCCCTGAATGGCCAGCTTTTCCGGGGCCGTGAAGCCGGATGCATTCGACATCAGCTCGCCAGCTGCCAGCGATTCCTCGATGGTGGCCTGCAAGTCGTTGGTGCCGTTGCAGGCGCCGACGGACAGGCAATCCTGCGCATAGGTGCCGGGCAGGAAGCGCTGGCTTTCGAAGTCGTAAGCCACCTTGCCGCGCGACTGCGAGAACATGTGCACCGACGGCGTCCAGCCAGCCGACACGAGCAGCGCGTCGATGGCGATCTTGCGGGCACTGCCGCCGCCATTGCGGGCGACCGACATGGAGGAGACCCGGAGCTTGCCGCGGGTATCGACGACGCCATGACCGGTGAGAACCTCGATGCCAAGCGAACGGGCCTCGGCAAGCACTGCCTCGCCCGGCTGTTCGCGGCTATCGACGATGGCAGCGACGGTGATGCCGGCGCGCTTAAGATCGAAAGCGGCCTCATAAGCCGAATCGTTGGCCGTATAGACGCCGACTTGTCTGCCGACGGCAACACCGAAATGGTTGAGGAAGGTGCGGGCGGCAGACGCCAGCATGATGCCGGGACGGTCATTGTTGGCAAACACCATGTGACGCTCGATGGCGCCGGTGGCGATGATGACGCGCTTGGCACGGACCTGCCAGAGACGTTCGCGCGGCAGTTTCCTGTCGGGCTTGGCCAGATGCTCCGTCACACGTTCGTTGAGACCGACGAAATTCTGGGCGTAATAGCCGAAGGCCGTCGTGCGCGGCAGAACCGTGACGTTGTCCATCTTCGCCAGATTGGCTGCCGTGCCTTGCGCCCAGGTGAAGCCGTCCTGACCGTCGATGGTGACGCTCTTGTCGTAGTGCAGCGCACCGCCGACTTCCGGCTGCTCGTCGCAGATGATGACGCGAGCACCGGTCTTGGCGGCGGCAAGCGCTGCCGAGAGACCGGCCACACCGGCACCGATCACCAGCACGTCGCAATGGGCGTAACGGCTGGAATAATGGTCGGTATCGTCCTCGGTCGGCGACACGCCGAGACCGGCAGCAGCGCGGATCTGCGGCTCATAGACATGCTTCCAGGCCTGCTTCGGCCACATGAAGGTCTTGTAGTAGAAACCGGCGGCAAAGAATGGTGCCAGCAAATTGTTGACCGCGCCGACGTCGAAGGCGAGCGACGGCCAGCGGTTCTGCGAGATCACCTTCATGCCGTCGAAGACGTCCTGCACGGTGGCACGCACGTTCGGCTGCTTGCGGGCAGCATCGCGCTCGACGCCGATCAGGGCATTCGGCTCTTCGGCACCGGCCGACACGATGCCGCGCGGGCGGTGGTACTTGAACGAACGACCGACGAGATGAACGCCGTTGGCGAGCAACGCTGAGGCGACGGTATCGCCTTCAAGTGCTGAATAGCTCTTGCCGTCGAAGAAGAAACGGGCGGTTTTTGCAGGGGTGAGACGGCCTGCACCGGGGATACGATTGGCGCCGCTCATTTCGCGTCTGACTCCGTGGCTTCATAGGTTTCGACTGTCGCTTCCGTCGCCGGGCGCAGCGTGCTGAGATCGGGCTTCGGCAGGCCGGCCTTGTAGGTGGTCAGAAACTTGTCGCTGACAGTATCGCGGGCCGCATTGAAGAACCGGCCGCAACCGTTCAGGTGCCGCCAGCGCTCGAAGGTCAGCCCCTTGACGTTGTCGCGCAGGAAGAAAAAGGCCTCGAAGTCCTCGTCGGTCATCTCGGTCATGTTGGCGGGACGGGCGATATGGGCGTCGCCGGCCTGGCGGAATTCGAGCTCGGAGCGCTCTTCCTCGCAATAGGGGCAGTAAATCAAAAGCATGATGTGTTCCCCTTAATGCGCAACGGCGGCAGCGGCCGCTTCGTCGATCAGGCGGCCCGAGCGGAAACGCTCCAGCGTGAACGGCGCGTTGATCTTGTGCGGCGCGTCGTTGGCGATGGTGTGGGCAAAGACATTGGCCGAGCCCGGCGTTGCCTTGAAACCACCAGTGCCCCAGCCACAGTTGACGTAAAGACCGGAAACCGGGGTCTTGGCCAGGATCGGCGAGCGGTCCGGCGTCACGTCGACGATCCCACCCCAGGAGCGCATCATCTTCATGCGGCGGAAGATCGGGAAGAGTTCGCAGATGGCGTCGAGTGTGTGGGTGATGATCTGCAGGCCGCCGGTCTGCGAGTAGGACGAATACTGGTCGGTGCCTGCGCCGATGACGAGTTCACCCTTGTCCGATTGGGAAATGTAGGCGTGAACCGTGTTCGACATGACGACGCACGGGAAAATCGGCTTGATCGGCTCAGACACCAGCGCCTGCAGCGGATAGCTGACGAGCGGCATGCGGACGCCAGCCATTTCCATCAGTACCGAGGTGTGACCGGCGGCAACGACACCGACCTTCTTGGCATTGATCTGACCGCGATTGGTATCGACACCGGCGACGGAACCATCCGGGTTGCGGCGGATGCCGGTGACTTCACAGTTCTGGATGATGTGCACGCCACGATCGGCAGCCGCGCGGGCATAGCCCCAGGCAACGGCATCGTGACGGGCTGTACCGCCGCGGCGCTGCAGGGCGGCACCGTTGATTGGATAGCGGGCGGTGCGGGAAATATCGAGCGGCGGGCAGAATTCCTGCGCCTGTTCCGGCGTCAGCCATTCATTGTCAATGCCGTTCAGGCGATTGGCATGGATGTGGCGCTTGAACACCTGCTGGTCATGGATATTGTGCGACAGCATCATGACGCCGCGTGCCGAATACATGACGTTGTAGTTCAGATCCTGGCTCAAGCCATCCCAGAGCTTCAGCGCGTGATCGTAGATCCCCGCGCTTTCGTCATAGAGATAGTTGGAGCGGATGATGGTGGTGTTGCGGCCGGTATTGCCGCCACCGAGCCAGCCTTTTTCGAGCACGGCGATATTGGTGATGCCGTGTTCCTTGGCGAGGTAATAGGCGGTGCCGAGACCATGGCCGCCGGCGCCGATGATGATGACATCATATTCCTTGCGCGGCTCGGGCGAGGTCCATTGCGCCTCCCATCCCCTGTGACCGCGCATCGCTTCGCGAGCGACAGCAAAAACCGAATATTTGCGCATCCGCCTTCACACTCCGTAGTCCTGCCAAAAGGCCGGTGAATTTCTTGTGGTCGATCCTAGAAATCGCAAATCCCGGACTTCCGCAACGTTTCTTTTGCGACGCGAGACGGCGCTTGTCGCACGAGTTGCGACATCAAGAAGCCGGACCTCACATAAGACATTGCAGATATGTGGCAACACGATACACCGACCCCGGACATCATACCGCACGGATGAAAGTCCGGCGGCATAGGGGGAAGAACACGGGTTCCCGGCAAATTTCGGACATCGGGAGCAACTCGCGACTGGACTTTGAGCATCCGATCTGGTATCCGCTCCCCCAATCGTAAAGCTTCCGGGCTCCGCGAACATTATTTTTTTGCCTCGTTGACCTGACTTCATGAGGCGATAACTCGAAATCAAAGGAACGGGATTAACGTGCAGGTACTAGTCCGCGACAACAACGTCGATCAAGCGCTCCGCGCACTCAAGAAGAAGATGCAGCGCGAAGGCATTTTCCGCGAAATGAAGATGCGTGAGGCCTACGAAAAGCCATCCCAGAAGCGCGCCCGCGAAAAGGCTGAAGGCGTTCGCCGCATTCGCAAGCTGGCCCGCAAGCGTTTGCAGCGCGAAAGCGGTATCGTAACGCCCCGCCCTTCGGGAGCTGCAGCACGCTGATCGGCGCCTACAGCGCAATCAGACGCGTAATTCAGGCGGGGGCGATTTGATCGCCACCGCTTTTTCTGTTTGAAACTGGCAAGTTCAGCATCCGTTTCAGACCTCGTGTGGCCGGATAAAATTCCGAATGCACGAAAACAGCGCGCAAAGCGTGCTACACCGTCTTCGGACATGGAGCCTGGCACCCGTGGTGGTGCATTTGTTATGCTCCTCGACGTTGAAATTATGCATGGTCGCCCGATATGCCGTCTTTAGGCTTGGGACATGCCTGCGAGGCTTCGCTTAACTGAGGGATCAATCTTTGACATCGACTGCAAGGACTGCGGATTTTTCCGAGCACACCAGCTTCAAACCCGGGCGTGCAAGCAAACGCAATTTTGCGCTTGCCTCCATGCTGGCAGTTGCCGGAGCATTGACCCTTTCGAGCTGCACGACTGCAGACACCTCGAACGATATGATGCGCGTCGAACGGGCTCAAGGATCCGAGCAGAACATCGCCTCGCTGTCCGCCGTGATCTCGGCTAACCCGAGCGACCCGGAAGGCTACAATGTCCGCGGATCTGCCTATGGCCGTGCCGGCGAATTCCGCCGGGCTCTGGCGGATTTCAACAAGGCCATCGAACTCAACCCGCGCTTCTATCAGGCCTACGCCAACCGGGCGCTTGTCGAGCGCAATATGGGTGACCAGTCGGCGGCACAGTCCGACTACAACATGGCCCTGCAGCTTAACCCGCGCTATGACGTCGCGTTCATCGGCCGCGGCAATCTCTACCGCCAGGCCGGTCAGCTGGATCAGGCGTTTGCCGATTTCAACAAGGCGATCGAACTCGATACGACGGACCCTCGCGCCTATCACAATCGCGGCCTGATCTATCAGGCCCGCAAGCAGCATGCGCAGGCGATCGAGGATTTCTCCACGGCGATCTCGCTGTCGCCAAGTGCGCCCGAGCCCTATAACGGCCGCGGGATTTCCTACGTCGCCACAAACGACGACGATAACGCGTTTGCTGATTTCAACACGGCCATCAACCTGAACGGCAAGATCGCCGAATCCTGGGCCAACCAGGCGCTGGTCTATGAGCGCCGCGGTGACAAGGCGAAGGCGGCAAAGTCCTATGGCCATGCGCTGTCGCTGGATTCCAAATACGAACCGGCCCGCGCCGGCCTGGCACGGGTGAAAACCGCGGGCTGACGGGAAAAAGCGCGGCGGGACGCCGCGCGACGGTCATGCGACCGCAGCCACTGGCAATACGCGCTCGACGGAAGTGCGATTGCGCCCCTCCCGTTTGGCCTCGTAAAGCAACTGGTCCGCCCGATCGAGAGCTGACCAGGCTGTTTCCTGCGGTTGCAACAAGACACCTCCGATACTGACCGTCACGAAAGCGCAGATATCGGACGTGGCATGATCAATACAGAGCCCCTGCACGTCGGGGCAAAGCGCGTCCGCGCGGTCCTTCAGTGACGTGACCCCGCAATCATACAATACAAGCGCGAACTCCTCCCCGCCCATCCGGCAGGCCATATCGAGCGGACGGCGCGCAAAGGCGTCCAGACACGCCGCCACGCGCTGCAATGCCAGATCACCGGCCTGATGCCCGTAGCGATCGTTATAACGTTTGAAAAAATCAACATCGAGCAACAGCAAGCCGACCGGTACGTTTTCCCGCCGGGCTTGCTGACGGATTATCTCAAGCTGCTCATCAAGACCACGCCGATTGGCGAGCCCTGTCAGGGGATCGCGCAACGCCTGCTCCTTTAGAATGCCGCGCAAAAGGAACTGCTCCCGGTGCGCACGCTCCCGGAGATACCCGCCGACTGCCGAGAAGATCAGCGTCAAAAGCAGCATGGCGTTGAATTGCTGCTCACGCAACTCCGCGGGCAGCAGCCAGTACCGCAACGAGAAAGTCAGGACGACAACACCAGTTGCCAGCGCGATGCTGTGACGGAAGCGGAGCCCCAGCGGAGAAAATGCTCCCATGACGAACAAAAGCTGGGCGAACTCGGCATGGCCGAGATGGTTGCGCTTGTAAAGGCAGACCGAGACCGCCCCACTCACCGCAAGCGTCAGCACCGCGGCTACCGACAAGGGCGCGGCCCGCGACGCCCCGCCCTGCCGATGGCAAATATACAGGCAGCCAAGCAGAAACAGGACGGCCACCCACCGGCTTGTCAGGATGCCCCACATATCGGCGGTAAGATCAGGAAAACGCGCCACCAGCGGGAGGCGTACAAAATCGGAGATCCCGAACAGGATAATGAAGGCCAGGGAGAAAACCGCGCCAACCATTGCGGGACGGCGCTCGTCCCTGTCGATCTGCAGCGCGTATTCGCGCTCCATGTCGCCCTGGAACCGCAACCACCCGATGCCCGCGTCAAGCTGCCGGGCGTAGCGCCCGATCCGGGAGTGACCGAATTGCGAAGATGAACTCATGATCCTCTTTCGTATCACCGGCGCCAGTCATTGCGGTTGGCAACAAACGATAAGCGAGGACCGTTGAATTTCGATTAAAATGCCGGGCGGGAAGAGGACAGAAGTTGGAAACGGTGTAGTGCCGCTCGAATGGGCGGCACTACCTGCTCAGTGGTTCATTGCTTTAGTGGTTCATCGCCTTGACGATATCGTCGGTCATTTTCTTGGCGTCGCCGAGCAGCATCATGGTGCCGTCCTTGTAGAACAGCGTGTTGTCGATACCGGCATAGCCGGAGCCAAGCGAGCGTTTGACGAACAGGCAGGTCTTTGCCTTGTCGACGTCGAGGATCGGCATGCCGTAGATCGGCGAAGTCTTGTCGTCGCGCGCCGCCGGATTGGTGACGTCGTTGGCACCGATGACATAGGCGACATCGGCCTGTGCGAATTCGGAGTTGATATCCTCCAGTTCGAACACTTCGTCATAAGGGACGTTGGCCTCAGCCAAGAGCACGTTCATATGACCTGGCATGCGGCCGGCCACCGGATGGATGGCATATTTTACCTCGACACCATTTTTCTTCAGCGCATCCGCCAGTTCGCGAACAGCGTGCTGAGCCTGGGCAACCGCCATGCCGTAACCCGGCACGATGATCACCTTGGAGGCATTGGCCATCAGGAAGGCGGCGTCATCGGCCGAGCCCTGCTTGACCGTACGCACGACGCCGTCATCGCTGGCAGCCACTGCTGAATCGCCACCGAAGCCGCCGAGGATGACCGAAACGAAGGAGCGGTTCATGCCCTTGCACATGATGTAGGACAGGATCGCGCCGGACGAGCCGACCAGCGCGCCGGTGATGATCAGCGCCAGGTTACCGAGCGTGAAGCCGATGCCGGCGGCGGCCCAGCCGGAATAGGAATTCAGCATCGAGACGACCACCGGCATGTCGGCGCCGCCGATCGGGACGATCAGCAGAACGCCGAGCGCCAGCGACAGGACGACGATCGCCCAGAAATCGAAATGGCTTTCCGAAGCCGCCAGGCTGACGATGAAGAAGACAATGAGCAGCAGAAGCACGCTGTTGATGACATGGCGGAACGGCAGCATGATCGGCTTGCCGGACATGCGGCCATCGAGCTTCAGGAAGGCGATGATCGAGCCGGTAAAGGTGATGGCGCCGATGGCGACACCAAGCGCCATTTCGACCAGCGCCTGGGCATGGATCCCGCCGATCTCGCCGATGCCGAAGGACGACGGCGTATAGAGTGCGGAGGCTGCGACCAGAACGGCGGCAAGGCCGACCAGCGAATGGAAGCCGGCGACAAGCTGCGGCATCGAGGTCATCGGGATCGAGCGGGCGATATAGGCGCCGGCACCACCGCCGATGGCAAGGCCGAGCACGATCAGCGCCAGTCCGCCAACCGACGGGGTGGCAAGCAGGAGTGTGGTGACGATGGCGATACCCATGCCGACCATACCGAGGATATTGCCCCGGCGCGAGGTGGTCGGATGCGACAGGCCGCGCAGCGCCATGATGAACAGGACGCCGGAAACCAGATAGAGGAAGGCTGCGATATTGGCACTCATGACGGCAGCCTCACTTCTCTTTTTTCTTGTACATGGCGAGCATGCGCTGGGTCACCAGGAAGCCGCCGAAGATATTGACCGAGGCAAGGACCAGCGCCACGAAGCCGAAGCCGGTGGCAAGGCCGGAGGCCGAGATGCCGACGGCCAGAAGCGCGCCGACGACGATGACGGAAGAAATTGCGTTGGTCACCGCCATCAGCGGCGTGTGCAGGGCAGGCGTCACCGACCAGACGACGTAATAGCCGACGAAAATCGACAGGACGAAGATCGCCAACTGGAACACGAACGGATCGATCGCACCGCCACTCAATCCGTGGACAACATTACCGGCGGCATCCGGCACATATTCGGCGGCGGTGCGCACCGCTTCGACCGCCCGGTCGAGGTCGCCGATCGCCTTGTCGAGCATCTCATTGGCCATACCATTTCTCCCTTAGGCAGCCGCACTTCTCCCCGAAGCACGCACGCGGCCCTCTCCAATTTTTTAAGCTGTTGCTGAGACCACGACCGGCTCTGCGGCGAAATTCGGATGCACCACGGCACCGCCATGCGTCAGCATCGTCGCCTTGACCAGTTCATCCTCGGCATTGAGCGCAAGCGCCTTGGTTTCCTTGGAGACCATGGTCTCAAGGAAGGTCACGAGGTTCTTGGCATAAAGCGCCGAGGCGGACGCGGCGATGCGGCCGGGCATATTGGTGTAACCGACGACCTTGACGCCTTCGACTTCGACCACCTGGTCGGCAACCGCACCCTCGACATTGCCGCCGCGTTCGACAGCGAGATCGACGGCGATCGAGCCGGGCTTCATGGCTTTGAGCATATCGCGGGTAATCAGGCGTGGTGCCGGACGGCCGGGGATCAGCGCGGTGGTGATGACGATATCCTGCTTGGCCAGGTGCTCAGCGGTCAGCACAGCCTGCTTGGCCTTGTAGTCCGCCGACATTTCCTTGGCATAGCCGCCGGATGTCTCTGCCGCCTTGAATTCCTCGTCCTCGACGGCAATGAACTTGGCGCCGAGCGAGGCAACCTGTTCTTTGGAAGCCGGACGAACGTCAGTGGCGGACACAACAGCACCCAGACGCCGCGCCGTGGCAATCGCCTGCAGACCGGCAACGCCAGCCCCCATGACGAAGACTTTCGCCGCAGGAACAGTGCCCGCAGCCGTCATCATCATCGGCATGGCCCGGTCATATTCGGACGCAGCTTCAATCACGGCCTGGTAACCGGCAAGGTTGGCCTGCGACGACAGCACGTCCATCGACTGGGCACGGGTGATGCGCGGCATCAACTCCATCGCAAAGGCGGAAACACCGGCCTTGGCCATATCTGCCAGTGCCTGATCATTGCCATAGGGATCCATGATTGCCAGCACGATCGCGCCGGACTTGTAACCTGTGACCTCTGCGGATGTCGGGCGCCGTACCTTCAGCACCACATCGGCGCTCGCAGCATCGGCAGCGGAACCGATCCGCGCGCCGGCTTTCTCGAACTCGCTGTCGGGCATGCGCGACAACGTGCCGGCGCCGGCCTGAACGACAACCTCGAAGCCGAGGGTCTTGAGCTTCTTCACACTTTCAGGTGACGCCGCGATACGGCCCTCGCCCGGAAATGTTTCCAACGGTATGAATACGGTCTCTGCCACAGTTTCCTCCCTGACACGGGCGGGAACACGGCGGACCGCGATTTCCACTTTCCCGTACACTCGATAATCACGCCTTGAGCCGCCCTTTGGTGGCCTGCGCGCATGTCTCTTCCGGCCCGGCAATCACCGGGCCATGGAAAAGCCGGCACCTCACTCCCAAGTGCCGCTTTCGTCAAAACTTTGGAAAACCGGTCAGCGCAGAAGCACGAAACCGGCGATATTGAGGAGAATGAAGAGGACGAAGGCGGTGAAGAAGCCGGCGCTGGTGAAGAAACCGGCAGCCATGGCGATCAGCAGCGCGACGCAGAAGATCGTGACAATTTTCGTCGCCTCGAGGAAGAAATTGTAGGTCTTCTCGTGTTCGGCATAATCCATCGGTGCGCCCAGTTCGGCCGGTCCGGAATGATGTTCAGCCATCGTCCATATCTCCCTGAAATTCAGCCGCACCCTACTCTGCCCTTGGCGGCGAGCGCGGCATCTCGTCTCTATTCCATTCTATGCGCATCCAGAGCGCCCGAAAGCATCGATCGCGCATAGGTGGCCTTACACAAAGCCACGGTCAAACGCAACGAAAACTGCAGGCGCTCCATGCGGCATAACGGTTGATCAGACGACTGTTGCAACAACACAAAAGCCTGATCAGGCCTGGCTGCGCGCGCGGCTCTGCATCGTCAATGCCAGGCGGGCTGTCGGCAGCACCGTCAGTGGCGCATACTGCGCCTCCCGGTCGTCACCGAACATCATGCGCCGCTCGAACGGCTCCGAATCGAAGAACGGAAAACGGGTATAGAGCCAGGGCCGGATTTCGCGGACTCGAGCAGCCAGCAGCGTCAGATCGATCTTGTAGTCGCCGCAGTTCTTTTGCGGCGAGACGATCGTGTCGGCATCGAAGACCCGCTTGTAGAAGGCGGCATGCTGAGGCTTCACCAGCGACAGGCAGCGATCGACGTCGAATTGCTCGGACGCCATGGTGGCAACACGCAGGGTGAGATAGGGAATGGCCGGCATTTCCCGCAGGATTTCCGGATCGGCGGCAAGCCGGACGGGGTCGATCAACGACAGGCCTGCGTCCAGAAAACTGTCGATCTCGGCTCCGAAGACCGACCCGGACGAACTGATCCGATGCTCGGGGGTCACATGATGCACCCTGACGGTACTGATCAGCCGTTCTTCGAAATAGATCCCGAAAACGTAGGCATGACTGTCAAAATCGATGTCATCGATGAGCATCGTGCCGGACAAGGGCAGTATATCGGCCATCTTGTAGGCCTTGAAACGGATACGGGCGACATCTTCCATATCCTCCCCCGTCTCGACCCGGCGATATTCAACATGGTCCAACAGTTCCAGCAGTCGCTCTGAAAACCTGTTCTGCTGCTCCGCTTTCATTTCATCAAACGCCCCCGTTGAACGGGGCATTCATCTTACAAACGGAGGCACCTCACAATGTTTTAATAGATTATTAAGCATAAACCATTTGTTAAGGTTAACAGACAGTTAACGCTAAATTATCACTGGACATTTTGACGGCGTAATGTCTTGAAACAAGGGGTAGTCCGGGATTGCGGGATGACCACCTTGGGGGGGCACAAGCAAACGGAGATGAGGCCGGTTAATTTAAGCGGTGCGCCGATTGCGCCGTTTTGGCACGGAAAGCTTCTTCAGCAATGTGTCCGACAGGCTTTCGATCGCCAGCGACGGCATGGGGGCCGCGAAGACATACCCCTGGATCAGGTCGGCACATTTATACTGATTGATCAGCGCCAGTTGATCATTGGTCTCGACCCCTTCGATGACGATCTTCAACCCAAGCTCGCGCGACAGGTTGACCATGCCGCGCAGAAGCTTGAAGCGGCGCGCGTCCTCGCGGATATTGCGCACGAAGGAACGATCGATCTTAATGATATCGAGCGGCAGCGCATCGAGATAACTGAGGCTCGAATATCCCGTTCCGAAATCGTCGATGGCAATGGTGATGCCGCGGGCGCGCAGCTCCTGGAGGATCGTCTGCACCTTGGCCGCCTCTTCCATCAGGCAGCTTTCCGTTACTTCAAGATGAAGCCGGGCCGGATCGAGCCCCGTCTCGGACAGGATATCCGTGACGATCGGGACGATTTCGCCATTGCGCAGATCAAGAACGGAGAGATTGACGGAAACGGCGATGTGGCTGGGCCATTTCAGGCAATCGAGACAAGCCTGGCGCAGCATGAATTTGGTAATGCTGGAAACCACACCGATTTCCTCCGCCAACTGAATGAACACATCCGGCGGGACCAGACCACGTTCGGGGTGGCTCCAGCGCGCCAGCGCTTCGCAGCATTCGATGCGCGAGCCATCGGCGAGGAACATCGGCTGATAGGCAATCGAAAGCCCGCCGGTTTCAATAGCCTCGCGCAAATCGGTCTTCAGCTTTTGCCGGTCAAGATAGTTCGCATCCATTTCGGCTTCGAACGCGGTGCAGCTTCCCTTTTCGCGGCTCTTGCTCTCAAACAGCGCAAGATCGGCCTTGATCTGCATATCTTCCAGACGGAAGTCGGAACTATTGGCAATAACATAGCCGGCGCTCATCGAAATATTGAAGGTAAAGCCGCTGGCGAGATAGGCGCCGCGCATCTGCGCATGCACGGATCGCATGCACTCTTCGAGGACACACCGGTTGTTTTCGCCTGAAAAGAACAAAACGAATTCGTCGCCCATCAGGCGTGCCGCAATCGCCTTGTCCCCCGTCACCTTCTTCAATCGTTCAGAGATCGCGCCGAGCAATCTGTCGCCGACGACATGGCCACGCGTATCGTTGACGTGCTTGAACTCGGCGATATCGAGAACCATGAAACCGGCCAGGCCGGTGCGGTTTTGATCGATCAGCGCATTGCTGACCAGTTCGCCGAAATAGTCGCGATTGGGCAGGCCGGTCAGCGTATCGAAGCGGACCATCTGCAGGATTTTCTTTTCCGCCCGCACGCGTGCAGTCACATCTTCGAAGATCAACACGACACCGCCGTCGGCCCGGCGGCTAGCGGAGAATTCAAGAAACAGGTCGTCGGAAAACGGGATGAGGGCACGCGACTGCATGCCCTGCATCAACTGGCCCAGCTGTTTCAGGACCTGTTTGGCCTGATCCTGCTGAAGGAAAGTATGGCGAACGCCATAGCGCAGCACGGCATCGAGATGGCAATCCTTAAGCCGTGCCTGGTCACCGAGATTGAGAAGCTCGCAGGCCCGCCGGTTGGCGACCAGGATTCGATTATCGGCGTCGAGCATGAACAGGCCATGCGGCATGTTGTTGAGCGCAAGGTCGAACCGGCCAGCGATGGTGGATATTTCACGCGCAGCCAGCACATTCTTATGCAGCGTTTCACGCACGCCGCGCGCCATCGACCAGGTCGTGAGAATAAACGGCACGATCAACACGGCAAGAATCGCCATGAACCCATCCATGAGGCCAAGCAGGCCAAGGATGATTGGCACGCAGGCCGACAGGGACATGATGACGACCGCCCGGGCCGAACCGTAATTGCGGCCGACGAGCGACACCATGGTGGCGAGCGTCACGGAAATGCAGGCGAGTTCGGCAAAGGGGTCGCGGGTGACCAGAATGGCATAGCCGCAGGCCGTGCCGAGCGTGAGGGTGGCGCAGACACCGCCGGCATTATAGCGGTTTTCCCAGCGGCGAATGCCTTCAAAATCCAGCGAAGCCAGATCTTCGCGATCGAACCGGCGCATATCAATACCGCGGACGAACCAAATCAGCACAATCGCAATCGTGCAGCCGATGAAAAAGGGATCATGGGTTTTTGCAAAGACGAGCAGGAATGTCACGACATGCGACAGCATGCCGATCAACAATGTCTGACGGTAATCGTAGAGCGAGCTTACGAACGAAAGATACACATCGGTCGGAAGAGCGCTCTGTTCATTTGACTTCATGAACCCCCTGCTCCGGTTTGGCGAAGTGTTAATCCCGAGGGTTTAACGAAAGATTTCGCGCGCTTACCGGAAAAAATCTTCCCATATATTACGTGGTATGGTCCAGATGCTGCGTTATTGAAATATTTCAACCCAGTATTGCAGCCGCCCCTAAAGACTATTGCTTTTCCGCAACCTTGCATAGATTCGGCCGCAAGCGGGTTATTCGACGCCTTCCGCCTGGAGATTTATTGAAGACGGGCTCGCGCTTTTATCTGCACGAATGGTTACTGCAATTCTAAAGGATATAGCCAAATCTTGCCCGTCTGACCGGCGGCTGTGGTGGCTAGCATTTTTCTTCAACGGAGTTGACTTTATAGTGCGGCTGACGGCAATGGCTTGACAGGACAGATCACAGCCAAGACTCGCCAGACGCACAGGTGGAGACCCGCATGCCTAAGCCCGTTGTTGCCATACCCGCTGACTTCAGGACATTCGACGGCAACGTCTGGCATGCCACGCCGCATCAATATGTTCGTGCTGCCGTCGAAGGCTCCGGCGTGATGACATTCCTCGTGCCAGCACTCGAGAGTGGCAATGACGCCGATGAAATCCTCAACCGGGTGGATGGCGTTCTTGTCAGCGGATCGCGCACAAATGTGCACCCCTCGCTGTATGGACAAGAAGCGACGGAAGCCGATGGACCTTTCGATCCGGGCCGTGATGCGACAAGCCTGCCGCTGATCCGGCGCGCGCTGGAACGCGGCGTGCCGCTGCTCGCCATCTGCCGCGGCATACAGGAATTGAACGTTGCGCTCGGCGGCACCCTTGCGAGCGAAATTCAGGACATGCCCGGCATTTCGGATCACCGCAAGCCGGACGTGCCGGAACTCGATATCGCCTATGGCATCCGCCAGAATGTCATCGTCAAGGAAGGCAGCTGTCTTGCCTCGGTTCTCGGCGCCGGCGAAGTCCAGGTGAATTCGCTGCACCGGCAGGCAATCTCGAAGGCCGCTCCCCGTCTTGCCGTCGAAGCGGTCGCCGAAGACGGCACGATCGAGGCCGTCTCCGTCATCGACGCCAAGGCCTTTGCCGTCGGCGTGCAATGGCATCCGGAATACTGGGTCGGCAAGGACGCTCCGTCCTCAACCTTGTTTCAGGCATTCGGCGATGCGGTTCGCGCCTATGCGGCGGCGAAAGTGAAGGCCTGACCGTTTTTAAGCAGTCTTCCGTTTGAACGGCGTTTCTGCGACCGGCGTCAATGCAGCACCCGCTTCAAACCACGCAACGAGATTATCCACCACCAGATCGGCCATGGCATTGCGCGTCGCCTGCGAGGCCGAGCCGACATGCGGCAGCAGTGAGGCGTTCGGCAGCGCCAGCAAAGCGTCGGGAACATAAGGCTCGTTCTCGAAGACATCGAGGCCGGCGGCAGCAATGACGCCGCGCTGCAGGGCATCGGCAAGCGCGGCCTCGTCCACGGTCGTGCCGCGTCCAACATTGATCAACACGCCCTGCGACCCCAAGGCTTCCAGAACCTCGGCATTGACTGTTCGGCGGGTGCTTTCGGTGCCGGGCACGATCACGATGATCGTATCGACCGCTTCTGCCATCCCCTTGAGCGTCGGACAATGGGTATAGGCCAGCCCCTCGCGCGGCGTGCGGGTGTGATAGGCGATGGAGACGCCGAAGGCTTCCAGCCGCTTGGCAATCGCCAGCCCGATACGGCCGAGACCGTAAAGGCCCACCGTCCGGCCGCGCAGGGTCAACGGTGAAAGGGCAAAGGCTCCGTCCTTCGCCCAGCGGCCCTGGCGCAGCCACTGCTCGGCGGCCGGAAAACGCCGCAACGTGTTGAGCAGCAGGCCGATTGCGGTGTCGGCCACTTCTTCCGTCAGCACATCCGGTGTGTTGGTGACGACAACGCCACGCTTTGCCGCATGCGCGGCATCGACGCCGTCATAGCCGACGCCGAAATTGCCGATGATTTCGAGGTTCGGGAAGGCGTCGATGAATCCGGCCGGGATTTTGCCCTGGACGGCGATACCGGCAACACCGGATGCAAGGTCAGCCGTCACCAGGGTGGGATCGGCGGCCGCGACGAAAACAGGCTCGAAATGATCCGGCAAACGGTCGAGCACACGCTGGCTCATTTTTCCGGGCACGAGAATACGCGGGCGGCCGTCGGGCATGGTTTGCTCCTTGCGGAATAGGGTCGGATTATTCGGTGGGATTGGGCCGGAGCGGGCCGGTCGACTGGCGGATCCGCATTTCGGGCTTGATCAGGTGGATACCATCCGGCTCGTGGCTGCCATTCAGCTTGTCGAGCAGCGCGCGGGCGGCACTGCGGCCGACATCGGACTGGCCGTTCCAAACTGTGGTCAGCGCCGGCGTCGAGATCGAGGCTTCCTCGAGATCGTCGTAACCGGTGACCGAGACATCGCGGCCCGGCACGAGACCGGCGCGGGCAATGCCGTTCATCATGCCGATGGCGACAAGATCGTTCCAGCAGACCACGGCCGTCGGTTTCTGCGGCAGGGAAAGCAGATGCACGGCAGCTTCGAAGCCGCCCTGCATCGAGCGGGGGCCGGGAATGCGCAGGTCCGGATCGACATCGATATTGGCCTTGCGCAGCGCATTGACGTAGCCCTGATACCGGTCACGGCCGGTCGAGGTCTGGTCCGTGCCGCCGACCATGGCAATGACGCGGTGGCCAAGGCTGATCAGGTGGTTGGTGGCAAGCGAGATGCCATAGGCATCGTCGCCGCGGAAAATCGGTACGTCGACGCCTTCGATCGAGCGGGCAATCAGGATGGCTGGCATGCCATTGTCCTCAGCCAGCCGGATATCCTCCGGCGGCGTGCCGATCGCCGGCGACATGATGACGCCGTCGCCGCCGAGCTGCAGCAATGTCTCGATGAAGGCGCGCTGCTTTTCAACAGAATCATAGTGGTTGGAAAGAATGAACGTCTGCCGGTCGCGGTCGAGTTCGGCTTCTATGGCTTTCAAGATTTCGCCGTAGAACGGGTTCATGATGTCGTGCACGACGACGCCGATGATGCCGGAGCGGGAGGTGCGAAGGCTGGCGGCGCGGCGATTGTAGATATAGCCGAGTGCGCGAGCCTGATCCTTGATCTTGTCACGGGTCATAGCGGCGACAAGCGGACTATCACGCAATGCCAGGGAAACGGTTGCCGTGGACACACCAAGCGTTTCCGCAATGGTGGAGAGCTTGATCTTCTGCGCCACGTTTCCCCCTCAGATATCCCGGCTAAATACCGCTATTTTTAAATCCTCTTTAAACTGTTTAAATTGCCGCCGCAATCACCAATTAAGGCACTATCGGAGGAGGAACTACTCTGCCGCAGCCGTGCCTTGAAGATTTCCGTCGACGGCCCGCAAAAGCTTCATCAGGGTCTTGATCTGCTTTTCGGTCAGGCCCTTGGTCGCCATGTCTTCAGAGGTCTTGCCCGCTTCGGCAATGGTCTGGAGGCGATCCCGGCCAAGGGTGGTGAGATAGACCTTGGTCAGCCGCGCATCCTCGTCATCGGCCCTGCGCTCCAGAAACCCTTGGGCTTCCATGCGGCCCACGGTACGGGTCATGGTCGGTGCCTTGACGCCGAGCTTCATCGCCAGAACGCCGGCGGTCAGCCCATCGGTCTCGGCCAGCGCCAGCATCACGCCGTCCTGTCCGGCGTACAGGCCGCTTTCGAGGAGATTGCGCGACAGCACCGTGCGCATCGAGCGCGCTGCCTGGACCAGCACCGATGCGAGATCCTGCGCGTGGACTTCGACGTCGTGATGCTTTTTCTTGCCGCCCTTGGCTTTCTTTTCGGCCTTGCTCTTCTTTCCCATCGGTCCTCCACCAAATTTCTTGCACGGCCATCCGTCACCTGTATGACTCGAATGACGGCCATACCGCAAGTACAACCGAAAGGCCCTCAGGAGCATGACAGTCCCCGCACCACGTTGGAAAGACAATGTTTCCGATCTTCCGCCTGAAGCGAGAGCGGACTGGATCGCCGTGCTGCCGCTCGGCGCCCATGAACAACATGGACCGCACCTGCCGTTCGAAACAGACACACTGATTGCCGAGGGTTTCGCCGAACGACTCATCGCCCGCCTGCCACCCGCCCTGTCCGTCACGGTTCTGCCAACGGAGCCTGTCGGCTATTCGATCGAGCATCTGGACGTCGAAGGCACGCGTTCGCTGGGATACGATGATGCGGTGCAACGCTGGCTCGGCATTGCGCAGGCCCTTAACGAAAAGGGCATCCGCAAATTCGTCATGCTGAACGCCCATGGCGGCAATTCACCGCTGATGACCATCGTTGCGACGGAAGCCCGCGTCCGGTTCGGCATGCTGGCGGTGGCGACGAGCTGGACCCGGTTCGGGCAACCGGATGGATGGATGAGGCCGGAAGACAAGGCGATCGACATTCACGGCGGCGATATCGAGACGTCGGTAATGCTGGCGATGTATCCGGACAGGGTGGATATGTCGAAGGCCCAGCGTTTCACCTCGCGCCAGTCCGACTTCGCCCGAAGTTTCAAGCATCTGCGCGCCTATGGCCCGCACTCTTTCGGCTGGAAGATGGCGGATCTGAACGAACAGGGTGTCGCCGGTGACGCCTCGGCTGCGACGGCTAAGCGCGGTGAACAGCTGATTGCCCATGCGGTGAACGGCATTATCGAATTGCTGGAGGACGTTGCAGCCTTCGATATCTCCACCTTAGGCTAGCAGCAACCCTATCCGATACGCAGAAAAACGGCGAGAAGATCGCGCCCGCATTTGCGCTGGCGCTTTCCATCTCCTATATCAGCGATAACCCTGTGCCCGAAGGCATCCCGATTTTTCCGAGGTTCCCATGACCGAAGCAACCACAGCTGCCGCCAAGCCCATTCCCGTCACCGTGCTCACCGGTTATCTCGGTGCAGGCAAGACGACGCTCTTGAACCGCATCCTGACGGAAGCCCACGGCAAGAAATACGCCGTCATCGTCAATGAGTTCGGCGAGATCGGCATCGACAATGACCTGATCGTCGAATCCGACGAAGAAATCTACGAAATGAACAATGGCTGTGTCTGCTGCACGGTGCGCGGCGACCTGATCCGCGTCGTCGAAGGCCTGATGCGCCGCCCGGGCCGCTTCGATGCCATCATCGTCGAAACCACCGGCCTTGCCGACCCGGTACCGGTCGCCCAGACCTTCTTCATGGATGACGACGTGCGCGCCAAGACCGAACTCGACGCCGTCGTAGCGCTGGTCGATGCCAAGCACCTGCCGCTGCGCCTGAAGGATAGTCGCGAAGCCGAAGACCAGATCGCCTTTGCCGACGTCATTTTGCTGAACAAGACGGATCTGGTTACGCCGGAAGAACTGGCGAAGATCGAAGCGATCGTACGGGCGATCAATCCGTCTGCCCGCATCCATCGCACCGAGCGCTCGAACATCGACCTCAGCAAGGTGCTCGATCAGGGCGCCTTCAATCTGGAACGCGCGCTCGAAAACGAGCCACATTTCCTCGATCAGGCCCATGACGAACACGAGCATGTCCATGGCCCGGATTGCAACCACGATCACGATCATCACCATCATGACCACGATCATCATGGACATGACCATCATCATCACGATCACACACCTTCGCCAATCCATGACGTAACAGTGCAGTCGGTTTCGCTGCGCGGCGGCGAGATGAACCCGGATCGCTTCTTCCCCTGGATCCAGAAGATCACCCAGACGGAAGGCCCCAACATCCTGCGGCTGAAGGGCATCATCGCCTTCAAGGACGATGCGGAACGCTACGTGGTCCAGGGCGTGCACATGATCATCGAAGGCGACCACCAGCGCGCCTGGAAGGATGGCGAAAAGCACGAAAGCCGTCTCGTCTTCATCGGCCGTGAACTGGACCGCGAAAAGCTCGAACGCACTTTCAAGGCCTGCGAGGCTGTTCCCGCCGAGGCCGCAGCTCACTGATGCCGACAGTTGCTCCTCTCGACCTTCAAGGTCACGTCGCCGGCGTGGCCTTTCTCGGCGACATTCCGTTCTTTGCCGAATCCTCCGGCCTCATCCACAGCCTTGATCACGGCCACAAGACCGTCGAAGCACATGAGGGCTTGCTCTCGTGCATTCGCGACGAAGCGACCGACACGCTGCTGACCGGCGGCGAGGATGGCAAGGTGCTGCGGATCAAGGCTGATGGCGCAACGAGCGAACTTGCCAATGTTCCGCGCAAGTGGATTTCGCAGGTTGCCGCCGGCCCGCAGGGTGCCGTGGCCTATGCCTATGGCAAGACCGCCCATGTGCGGCTGGCAGACGGTACCGTCAAGGATTTCACCGAGGAACGCACCGTCGAGGGCATCGCCTTCGCGCCGAAAGGCCTTCGTATCGCGCTTGCGCGCTATAACGGCGTCTCGCTGCATTGGGTGGCAATTTCGGGCCAGCCGATCGATCTCGAATGGAAGGGCGCCCATACCGGCGTCACCTTCTCGCCCGACGGCCGTTTCGTCGTCACCTCCATGCAGGAAAATGCGCTGCACGGCTGGAAGCTCGATACCAAGCCGGGCGCTGAAACCCGGCACATGCGGATGACCGGCTATCCCGCCAAGATCAAATCCGTTTCCTGGTCCGCCAAGGGCAAATGGCTCGCCTCCTCCGGCGCACCGGCCGCCATCGTCTGGCCCTTCCAGGCCAAGGATGGCCCGATGGGCAAGGCGCCGCTGGAACTCGGCACGCGCGCCAATATCATGGTGACGCAGGTCTGCTGCCATCCGGTCGAAGAGATCGCGGCGATCGGCTATGCCGACGGCATGATCATGGTGGTGCGCTTTACAGACAGCAAGGAAGTGCTGCTGCGCCGCCCGGGCAAAGGCGCAATCACTGCCATGGCCTGGAACAAGAACGGAAGGCAGCTTGCCTTCGGCTCGGAAGCAGGCGATTGCGGCGTGATCGATATCGCCGGCTGACACTGGACTGCGAACAGTGACGGCAGGCTTGACGATCAGGACGTGCCGCGCGAAAACCGCTGAATGCTGTTCAAAAACGATGTGCTCGCAGGGATCGCGAAAGGTGACGTGATGCTGGCGTTTCGGCACTGGCAAAAGCCGACCGTGCGCCCCGGCGGGACATTGCGCACCCCAGCCGGTGTGCTCGCCATCGATGCGATCGACATCGTGGATGCTGGCGGCCTCAGCAATGAGGATGCCGCTTGTTCAGGCCATTCGTCGCTGGACGCGCTGCTTGCCGATATCAAAGGGCAACGCGCAGGAACCCTCTATCGCATCGCTTTTCATCTTCTGGGTGCCGATCCGAGAGTGGCCTTGCGCGACATCGCTGATTTTAATCCCGGCGAGCACGGCGAACTACGGCGTCGCTTGACCGGCTTCGACGGCGATGTTCCCTGGACAGGACAAACGCTTCGCCTGATCGCCGCGCGTGAGGGCATCACGGCGGGAGAACTTGCCGCGAGCATCGGCTTTGAAAAAGCCGCTCTCAAGCAGAAAATCCGCAAGCTGAAGGAACTCGGCCTGACGGAAAGTCTGCAGAGCGGCTATCGCATATCCCCGCGAGGACGCGCATTCCTCGCGGAGACCTGAAGATCCGTTCTCACCAAGCCAATTCCACCTGCGGCCGGCCGTTCGAAGTTTTCTCGACCGTTCGCCCGGTTTCATCGATCGTGCAGTGGACACGCTTGCGGAAGGCCGAGAAGCTGTCGAAGGTGACGACATCCACGGGCTCGTCGAAATCCAGCGTCAGCCGGTAGCGGCCGGGCTGGGCGGTCACAGCCTGCACACCCAGGATTGTCGCCTCGAACGACTGGCCGAGATAATGGCCTTTGACCCGCGACCCAAGCATCCATGGATTGAGCGGCGGCCGGTTGCCGACCACGGCATGCAGCGTATTCCAATCGCGAAAACCGTATTGCGCGGCCAGAAGCTCCAGCGATTTCGAATGGGTAATATCCTGACCGCCGGCGGCAAGACCGGCGCGCAGCCGCTTTGCCTGGTCCTTCAGGGCATCGAGTGAGGGAAGCGGGGTCGATCCACGCATCGTTCAGTCTCCAACATGGAGCGTGCAGTCATTCGGAGGGAGTCCGCCTTGCCACCGTTCGCACGCCACAAGGATGGACGACCGAAGAGGAACGAGAGACTTCACCAAAAGCTTGGAGCTTGCGGACAGCCGGGGCTCTCACCCGTTGGCGGGGCATGTAATCCATTGCACAGATCCTGTCAAATATCAGGGTCAACGCGAACGATGGGCGTTACAGTCAGGTATCGCCCACCGTTGTTATGCAGCCCCGATCGGCCGCAGGGAGAGGAGGGGCTGACGCCTCTCCCTGCGTCTGAAGTGTTAGCGGCGCTTTTTGCCGCCATCACCAGAGAGGACACCGATGCCCAGGATACCGGTGTTGTTGCCGGACAGGATGCCGCTGAGAATGCCATTTCCGCTACCGTTCAAAACGCCATTGAGAACCTTGTTGCCCGAGAGGACATCACCGACGCCGACAGACGGCGCGATAACGACGCCGCCATTGGCGATACCGTTGCCCTTGCCGTTAAACAGATTGAGCGAGAGGCCGCCGGCCGAAGCCGGAGAGACCGTCGCTGCAACAGCTGCGAACGAGGCGAATGCGATGAATGCGGATTTGAAGTTCATGGTCTTACCTCCGTTGTTCGTGCATCCCTTATGCACAACCAGAAGGATATTATTGAAATCGAAACACTCAAGCAGATATGGAATTTATAATAAATTGGTAACCATAATAGATACAACTTTAAGATTCATTATCAAGTGGTGAATTTCATAGATTTGTTTACTGGAAACCGCCTTTAACGCCCCACCAGAAGGCAACCATAGGAGTTATTTAACCATCTAACTGCAGAGTGTGCTTAGAACCCTGCGTTGAGGGAACCGTGAATGCGCGCCTTGCTGATCACCGTGATGACCATGGCGTTCCTGGCGGTGGCAACGGTGGCGCAGAGTGAGACATCTGTCGAATATTGGACCAGACAGGGGTATTCGAGCAATCTTTTGGAAAGCCCAGACCCACTTTCTGGACCATTCTGGGAAGCCTCTCTCAAACTGAGAGGCACCATCGGCCAGGATGACGCTAAGCTCAGCTACGCAATCTATCAGGAAGAACTGCGAACCGGCGCCTACCGGTTTGGCGATACGCATGAAACTGGTTTCAACCTTGGATACACGCATCAGCTGGGGAAAGATAAGGTTATCGAGCTTGAGGGCTCTTACATCCGCAACAGCTCTGGAGACGTCTTTCTACAACTTCCGGGGAACATCATCGGATACCGAGCTGTGGATCGTGCCGTCCAGGCTGGCGGGAAAATTACAACCACTGCGTTTGGAGACAAAACAGTCTTCGCAACAAAGATAAGCCAATTGTTCAAAGGCGACGCGCACTTCACAACCGGACTGCTACGGCCCGCCAAGCTGGATCCCGACGTCGGGCTTCTGACGCTCGGTGCCAGCCGTTTCATCGCGGCCAAAGGCGGGGAACTCTGCCTCTGTCTCGAGTACAATCAATCGATGGTCGACAGGGATGAGCAGGCCGTCTACGCCCGCTTCCCAGCCTCGACCTTGCGCGGCTCTCTCGCCTACGGCAAGGAATTTGCGGGCAGCCTGTCCCTGATCGCCGAAGCCGGCATCATCGTGCTGTCCAGCGACAACCTCAGCCACGGCGGACGGCAGAGCCGCCCCTATCTGCGCGGAGAAGCCAAATGGAAAGCCCCGGCCGAACTGGAGTTCGCTGCCGCCTACAAACACGACATCACCGTCGGCGACATCGACGATGCGCTGGCGGAGATCGTCGACAACTACAAGATTTCGGTATCCCGCCAGCTTAACCCATGGGCAAAGGTTACCCTCGCCTACGATCGCAGCGAAAGCGAATATGTCTATTATGCCTACGACCGGACGACGCGGAACGTCTCGGTCAAGCTGACGCTCGGCGAGGAAAAGAAGCCGAAATTCGAACTCGGCTATGCACATGTCAAACAGACGGAAGCGGATACTGGCAACAACTATAAGGGCAGCGAAGTCACGGCGCGTGTTAGCGGCTCGTTCTAGGATGCGCTGAGGATGCCGCGTTGGATAACGGGCATCCTCAGCGCAGGGCGGCGAAGCTATGGCAGCAAGAGACGCGCGGCTAGAAACGATAGGTAATGCCCGTGCCGATCAGCCAGGGATCGATCTTGGCCTTGCCGCGTAAAGGACCGAGCGTATCGTGATCGGCCGACCAGTCGGTTTTAAGAAAGATCTTTTTGACGTCGAAGTTGACGCCCCAATTGTCGTCCAACATGTAGTCGAAACCGACCTGCAGCGCTGCGCCCAAATGGTTCTTGACGTCGAGATTGCTGAAACCGGCTTTTTCACTCTGATTGTAGAACAATGAATAGTTGATGCCCGCTCCGACATAGGGCTTGAACGCGCCGAAATCCGTGAAGTGGTATTGTAGCGTGAGAGTAGACGGCAGCAGCCAGGCCTTGCCGACCGGCACACCGACCGCGCCATCCTCATTGATATTGGCATAGGTGGTGCCGAGGATCAGTTCGGCCGCGATATTGTTGGTGAAAAAATAGCTGATATCGAGTTCGGGGATCAGCGTATCGGAATAACTGAGATCGGAGCCGGGCACGCCGTCGATGGAGCCGGTGTCCCGCGTGATCACGCCCAGTGCCCGCACGCGTATCTGCCAAGGGTTGCGGGTCGTCAGGGTCTCAATGGAGGCCGGCTCCAGCGGAACCTGCGCCAAATCCGCCGCTGCGGCTTGTCCCGTCAGGAACACTGCACATCCAGCTGCCAGCGGAGCGGTTACTGCGCGCCCGTATCTCATATTGCCTCTCCTTGAAAACGTTGACAAGGAAGGGCTACGCCCACGGGGCGGCAATGCTTTGATTCAAATCAAAGTTCGAGAAACGCGGTTGCGCAATTTCCCAAACCGGAGACAACCGGCCAAAACCGTTGCATCCATGTCACATGAAAAGCCCTGCCTTCTTGAGACAGGCAGGGCTTTTACAACAACAGCGGCTTTACCGTGCCGCCCTGGCAAAGGCGCAGCCGCTCGCGACCATGATGCCGGCAGCGCCCTCCAGCCAGCCGTCCTTCAGTTCCAGCGCCAGAAAACGGTTCCGCTCGAACGGGCCGGGCATGACGAGGTGTTGTGCCTTGGCAGCAAAGAAGCCGAAGCGTTCGTAATATGGCGCGTCGCCTACAAGCAGGATGGCACCGTGACCGCGGCTCTTTGCTTCGCCGATGGCCGCACGCATCAAGGCACCGCCGATGCCCCGCCCCTCGTAGGCGGCATCGACCGCCAGCGGGCCAAGCATTAGCGCATCGACGGGCACACCCTCGCGGCTGACGCCGGCTTCGACGTTCCACAGGCGCACGGTGCCGATGACATGGCCATCCGGATCGCGGGCAACCAGCGCCAAGCCTTCAGCCGGAACGCGGCCACGGCGCAGCGTCTCGGACGACTTGCGGCGGCGGTTCGGGCCCATGGCCTGATCAAGCAGATTTTCGCGCGCGACGACGTCGCCCGGATTTTCAGTATCGATGGTGAAGGCATTCTGCGCAAAGAAGGCGCGGACAGAATTAAGAACAGCGGCCATCTTGGCCTCCCGTACTCAAAACCGATTCAAACGGTATCGAAGACAAATTGTGAAGGTGCTGCTCCGGCTTGACCCGGAGCAGACTTTTCAGACGACGCCAATCAGATGACGTAGGACTTCAGCGGATCGAAACCGTTGAAGGCCACGGCCGAGTAGGTCGTCGTATAGGCGCCAGTGCCCTCGATCAGAACTTCGTCGCCGATCGAAAGCGTGATCGGCAGCGGATACATGTTCTTCTCGTACATCACGTCGGCCGAATCGCAGGTCGGGCCGGCCAGAACGCAAGGCTCCATTTCGTCGGCATCATGGATGGTGCGGATCGGGTAACGGATCGCTTCGTCCATGGTTTCGGCGAGACCGCCGAACTTGCCGATGTCGAGGAACACCCAGCGGTGGTTGTCATTATCCGACTTCTTCGAGATCAAGACAACTTCCGCCTTGATCACGCCGGCATTGCCGACCATGCCGCGGCCCGGCTCGATGATGGTTTCCGGCAGGTTATTGCCGAAGTGCTTGCGCAGCGACGAAAAGATCGCCTGGCCGTAGGCTTCCGCCGACGGCACGTCGCGCAGGTACTTGGTCGGAAAACCACCGCCCATGTTGACCATCTTCAGCTCGATGCCCTGCTTTGCCAGCTGCACGAAGACGCGCTTGGCATCGGCAAGAGCCGAATCCCAGGCATCGACCTTGGTCATCTGCGAACCGACATGGAACGAGACGCCGTGCGAGACGAGGCCCAGCTGATGCGCGTAGACGAGAACGTCGACGGCCATCTGCGGGACGCAGCCAAACTTGCGCGACAGCGGCCATTCGGCACCTTCGCCGTCGGTCAGGACGCGGCAGAATACGCGGGCGCCGGGTGCTGCACGGGAGATCTTTTCGACTTCCTCATGGCTATCGACGGCAAACAGCGAGACGCCGAGCGCATGCGCCTTGGCGACATCGCGTTCCTTCTTGATGGTGTTGCCGAAGGAAATGCGCGAAGCAGTCGCACCGGCATCGAGCGCCATTTCGATTTCGGCCACACCGGCGCAATCGAAGTTGGAGCCCATGGAGGCGAGCAGACGCAGGATTTCCGGCGACGGGTTTGCCTTGACGGCATAGTAGATCGAGCTATCCGGCAGAGCGTGGCGGAAAGCCTTGAAATTGTCGCGCACAACATCGAGGTCAACCACAAGGCAAGGACCTTCGGGACGTCGGGTGTTCAGGAAGTCGATGATACGTGCAGTCGTCATGGTTTTATCCCCAATCAGGTACGCTCCACGAAGACGTGGAGGACAAAGGACATACGCGAACATGTCCCGGAACCAGCCGGTGGAGACCCCGGATCCAGACATGCGCACGATGCGCGAATGATGGAACAACGCTCTGCCAAGAGCTTTGATCCGCTTTGTCTGCCATTGATTGGAAGGATGACCCTACCGCACTTCCGGCAATGAAGGTGTGCCTCTTCAGTAACCCCCGCTGATGGAAAGCAGGGAGAGAACAAAAAGGCCCGCACCGTCGTTGCTTCAGATGTCCTCGCATTTTCCGGTTGGCCGGAGGAGCGACTGGAGGGGTTAATTCCAGGTACCTTACCGATTTCCTCACCAAATTCGAGGGTCGGCGGACACCCATGGGCACGTGCGACTTTGGGCTGCAGCGGAGATAAGAAAAAACCTTGTCGTAATCAAGACCTTTTTCAAATTGGCTGTTGATTTTTTATTCGGAACAAAGCCCGTTAAGATGTTCACAAGCGCTAAACAATCGCCGTACACTTCCTGTGAAAACCAAGGCCTTGTTTTATAGCCACTTTTGCAAAACAGCTTCCGGTTTTTCCGGAATGCCAAATGTTAACGTCGCCCGCAGTCTTTCGGACGCCGGCAACTCCGGTTTATCGTTGCCGCGACGAAAATAGCGAATCAGAAACGGGGCGGCAGCCCAACAGGCAGGAACAGCAGCCCGATGGATACACTGACCCGCATTCGCGCCTTCATCGATGTCGTCGATGCCGAGGGGTTTTCGGCAGCAGCACGGCGCGTCGGACGCTCAAAGGCGCTACTGTCGAAGTATGTGCGGGAGCTGGAAGATGAGCTCGGCGCCCTTCTATTGAACCGCACGACCCGGCAATTTTCGCTCACGGAGGCGGGCCACACCTATTACCGCACGGCATCGGAGATTCTCAAGGAGATCGACAACCTCGCCGACCTGGTGCGCGCCAGCAATTCCGATCTCAAGGGCCGCCTGCGGATTTCCGCGCCGCGCACCTTCGTCGATGCGGAGATCGGCCAGTCGCTGATCGATTTCGGCAAGGCGCATCCGGAACTGTCACTGGAAATCATCTCGGACGACCGTTTCGTCGATCTGGTCGAGGAAGGTTTTGACGTGGCGATCCGCATCACCAAGCTAGAGGATTCAACCCTGATCGCCCGAAAGCTCGATGATTTCCAGGTTCTGTACTGCGCGACACCCGCGTTTCTTGAAGAGTTCGGACCGATTAATCATCCATCCGAATTGTCGCGCCACCCCTGCATCATCGATACCAACGGCCGGTCCTACAGCAACTGGCGCTTCACCGAACCGGACGGCACAGGCTTCAGCGTTCCGGTTGGCGGCCCCATCGAAGTCAACAGCCCGCTTGCAGCCGTGCGCGCGGCTGAATCCGGCATGGGGATTGCCGGCGTTCCCGATTTCATCGCCCGGCCGAAGATCACCGCCGGCACGCTGGTTTCCATTTTCGAAGACTATATACCGAAGGATCGCGGCATCTACGCGATCTATCCGCACCGGCGCTATCTCCCGACCAAAGTGCGCACGTTCGTCGACTTCCTGCACCAGTGGTTTCGCAAGAACGCGGAAAATTGACGCGGCCACAATGGGCCAAAAGTCCCAATTCCGTCCCATTTGACATACATTGCAAGAGTGCTGGCGTTGCGCCCGAACAGCCAAAGGAATCATGACAGCATGAAACGATCGCCCCTGTTCCTGACGGCAGCGGCCGTGCTTGCGCCCTGCGCTGCACTCGCCCATCCGCACATCTTCGCCGAGGCGCGGCTTGAGATCGTCGCCGACAGCACCAACCAGATTACCGAACTGCGCAATGTCTGGCGTTTCGACGAGCTGTTTTCCGCCAGCGTGGTGATGGATTTCGACAAGAATTCCAATGCGCAGCTCGATCCCGACGAATTGCAGGAGGTCGGCCAGACCGTTCTCGATTCGCTCGCAGAGTACAATTATTACACGACGATCACCGACAACGGCAAAACCATCAAGGTCAACAAGCCGAACGAGATCACCGCCGATTACAAGGACGGCCAGCTGCTTTTGATGTTCGCCGTCAAGCCTGCCGAAGCGATCCCACTCAAGGGCAATATGTCGTTCGGGGTCTATGACCCAACAATGTACACGGCGATGGACTTTCCGACGGACGGCGACCTTGTCGCGGTCGGCGACCAGCTGAATGCCTGCGAACACAAGGTGGTTCGCCCTGACCCGGATGAAGTTCTTGCCCAGAACCAGGCGAGCCTGACCGACGCCTTCTTCAACGACCCGACCGGAACCGACATGTCGAAGATGTTTGCCACACGGATCGAGTTCAAATGCTGAGGGCCGTCCGTCCTGCCCGTTTGATCGGCCTGGCGCTGGTCTTGGCGGCCGCCTCCATCAGCGTCGCCTATGCACAGTCGCCACTCGGTATCGGCACCGCCGAGCCATCCTTCAATACGACCGGCATCTTCGGTGGATTCTTCGCCTGGATAAACATGGAGCAGCAGCGCTTCTACCATACGCTGACCGAAGCGATCAAAGCCATGCGGGACGACCCGTGGCACCTCTGGTCGCTGATCGGGCTGTCGTTTGCCTATGGCGTCTTCCACGCCGCCGGCCCCGGCCACGGCAAGGCGGTCATTTCCTCCTATATGATCGCCAACGAGACTGAACTGAAGCGCGGCGTTCTCCTGTCGTTCCTGTCATCCATGATGCAGGGCGGCGTTGCCATACTCCTCGTCGGCGCCGCCTATCTGGTCCTGCGCGGATCGTCGATCTCGATGACTCAGGCGACACATTTCCTCGAAGTGATCAGCTACGCACTGATCGCCGCTTTCGGCGGCTGGCTGCTGTTTCGCAAATTACGGGGCATGTGGGCGCGGCGCCTGGCTCCGGCGACAGCGCATGACCACGGCCATACACACGACCATAGCCACGCACATCACGACCATTCTCACGATCACGGCCATAGCCATGGGCCCGGCGAGGTCTGCGACACCTGCGGCCACGCACATGCGCCCGATCCTTCGATGCTCAAGGGCGACCGGTTCGCTTTGCGTGAAGCCTGGTCGGCAATCATTGCGGTGGGCCTGCGCCCCTGCTCCGGCGCGTTGATCGTGCTGAGCTTCGCGCTGCTGAACGGCCTTTACCTCGGCGGCGTGCTCTCGGTTTTTGCCATGTCGATTGGCACTGCGATCACCGTCTCGGTGCTGGCGACACTGGCCGTGACCGCCAAGGACCTGGCCGTGCGCTACGCATCCAGCGGATCATCGGCCATGCGCATCAGCAACGGCATCGAAATTTCCGGCGCATTGCTGGTGCTGGTGCTGGGCATTGTGCTACTCGGGGCGTCGCTGCAGGGCTAAACCCTTATAGCCCGCGACCACGCTGGTAGCGGGCTCGCAGCCAGAAGATCAGGAAGAAGCCGAGCACGAAAACCGCGCCGAAGGCCGCGGCCAGCCAAGGCGAATATGTGCCGAGCCAGAGCATGATTTTCGGCAGGACGAAGAACCCCAGCCCGACGACAACCAGAATGACTGCCGCGGCAATCGCCGGCGAGCGTTCCTTCTTTTCCGTGGTGTTCATGCGGTCTCCTTTTGCGCCAGTTCGGCGCGGATATCTTCAAGCTTGCGCTTCTGTGTACCGTCACCGGAAAAATTCTCCGGCGACAGCCAGGCTTCGAAAGCGGCATTGAGCAACGGCCATTCGCCGTCGATGATCGAGAACCAGGCCGTATCGCGATTGGCGCGCTTGGACAGCATATGCTGGCGGAAGACGCCTTCAAAGCTGAAGCCGAGCCGGTTCGCTGTTTTCTTGCTGGCTTCGTTGCGGTTGTCGCATTTCCACTCGTAGCGCCGATAGCCCAGATCCTCAAAGGCGTGCTTTGCCATCATATAATGCACTTCGGTGGAAAGCGGCGAGCGGGCCATCGAGAAGGAATGGGCGACACCACCAACCTCGACCACGCCATTGGCGGGATCCGGCCGCATGTAATTGGCCATGCCGACCACATCGCCGCTGGCCTTGTCGTAGAACACCTCCGTGACCCAACCGCCCTTCTGCACGCCCGTCAGCCAGGCATCGAAATCCTCGATGCTGCGAAAATCATCCTGAGCGAAATACTGCAGGCGAGCATTGATCTCCAACCCGCCGAAGGCCCGCCAGAGCGCTTCCAGATGCATGGCGCGATCATAGGGAACGATCCGGACATAACGGCCTTCCAGAGCCACCGGCTTTGGGGCGGGGCAGCCAGTCCAATGGGTCAAATCACGCATCTGCACACTCCAGGAGAAACCATACCATCAGCCTCTGGACCGGCACGGAGACAACCGCGCCGGCCACGACAAAGGCCTTGACGCTGGCATAGGACAGCTCAGGCATCCGCACAAATGCAAAGTGATGATGGATTGATCACCACGGCGACTTGACCGGCGGTTGGCCGGTCTGCGGCTCCGAGGTCTGCGGCGGGTTTGCCTGCGCCTCGATCACCGGGGTCTTGGCCGAAGAGACCGTCGCCTCGATATGATCGATCAGCGCATCGGCAAGGCCGAGACGCCCGGCCAGCTGATCGAGATAACCGCGCTCAGCACGGCTATCGGCGTCGATCGCCAGACGCGAGGCGGTATAGAGCTCGACGCGTTCTTCCTCGGTGACGGCTGCTGCGACCATGGCATCGAGATCGACGGGCTTGCTCAACTCCTCGTGCAGGAACTGTTCGGCTTCCGAATCGAGGCCGGAGACCTTGACCTTGTCCATGATGCGGGCGCGCTCGACATCGTCGATATGGCCATCGGCGCGGGCAGCGGCGATCATGGCGCGGACAAGCACCAGCACGAAATCGTTGCGTAGAACGGCAGGCTCGGTGCTGAAACCGGAATCGGCCGGCGGCGGCAGGAGTTCAGGCTGCGCCTGCGCTCCCGGCTGCACGACCGGCTCCTTGCCCGCCTGGTAATTCTTGTAGGCCTGATAACCAAGGCCGGCGATGGCGGCGAGACCGCCGAGCTTCAGAGCCGAACCCGCGACTTGGCGGCCGGTACCGGTGCCGAGCAGGACGGCGGCGATGGCCCCGGCGGCCAGCGGATTGTCCTTGGCCAGCTGCGTCGCCTGTCCGGCGCGATCGCGCACCGTACCGCCAGCACCGGGGATTTGCGAACCCAACAACTGATCCAGTAATTTCTTCGCATCAAACATTCGGTCCACTCCCTTGAGGCCGGTTTCGGTCGGATAGAGACATAGGAATGCAACGGCAGGAATACAAATGAAAGGGCCAAGCAAATATGCCGCAATCACCGAATGTGGGAAGCGGAATCATGCCAGCGATGGTTCTGCGTCGATTTGAACTCAGCGCTATATTTTCGCAAGTTTTCTACGTGACCGAGCGAAATTGGCTTTACCGCTGGGCAAACCGTTTCCGGTCACCTCATCGTGCTCGCCGGCCCTTGATGTCAGAAAAGCATCGCCGCGGTGGGCAGAGGCCGAGTACCTCTTCTGCCCATCAACCAAAAAGGTCGTATTCCACCCCGCCTTGACGCAGGGTGGAAAGAACGCCGCACACCGTTTCAGGGCCGTGCATGGAGAAAAACACCGCCCGGCCCGGATGCGAAAGAGGCGATCAGCCGCGCAGCGCGAACGCTTCGGCAGCAAGCTTGGTAATGCCCGCCCAGTCGCCCCTGGCAACCAGTTCCTTAGGCGCCACCCAGGAGCCGCCGACGCAAACGACGTTGGGCAACGACAGGTAATCCCTGGCATTCGACAGCGAAATGCCGCCGGTCGGGCAAAACAGCGTGCCGGCAAGCGGCGAAGACAGCGACTTCAGGTAGGCAGCGCCACCCGCCTGTTCGGCCGGGAAGAACTTCATCACCTTGTAGCCTTCTTCGCGCAGGCCCATAACTTCGCTGGCGGTTGCGGCACCCGGCAGAAGCGGAACTTCGGAATCATTGGCAGCGTCGATCAGTTCCTGCGTCGTGCCGGGGCTGACGATGAACTTTGAGCCCGCCTCGACAGCCGCCTCATATTGAGCGGCATTGAGGATGGTTCCGGCACCGGCAACGGCTCCTTCGACTTCGTTGGCAACTGCCCGGATGGCTTCAAGAGCGGCGGTGGTGCGCAGGGTGATCTCGATCGCCTTCAAGCCACCGGCAACCAGGGCACGCGCCAAAGGTACGGCGGTCGCGAGATCATCGATGATCAGCACCGGAACCACCGGCTGCAATTTCAGGACGGAAAGAAGTCTATCGGTTTTCTCGCTCATGCCGGACAGCCCTTTTAAAACGATTGAAGTGAGGTTCGAATACTCTTCCCATTGGCTTTTGTCGATACCAAACGGGACCCGCTAAGCCTATTCGGACATGGTGACGCACGGTTGACGGGGGCTCCCTTCAGCGCGCGGCGAAAGCCCAGGTAGCCCGAAGTGCTTGCTTGTCCTCACATCACAATCCTATAGTCTGGGATTGTGGCGGCGGCAAAAATGGCAGGCTTATCAATGGCCAAGGAAATAGAGCGCAAGTTTCTGGTGGCGTCCGACGGCTGGCGCAATGCTGCAGACGGCGGCACGCGCTTTCTGCAGGCCTATATCGTCACCATGGACGACCGTTCCGCACGTGTGCGGCTGATGAACGACAAGCGGGCGAAACTGACGATCAAGATCGGCACCGGTTCGATGACCCGCGATGAATTCGAGTACGAAATCCCGGTGGAGGACGCCAGGGACATGATGTCGAAGACCATCGGCCTCATCATCGAAAAGACCCGCTACGAGGTCAAGCATCACGGTTTCCTCTGGGAGGTCGATGTCTACGGCGGCGCGCATGAAGGCCTTGTCGTCGCCGAAGTGGAGCTCGACTCCGAGGGCGACACCCCCGGCCTGCCCGGCTGGCTGGGCGCCGAGGTTACTGGAGACCCACGTTACTCGAACCAGTATCTCTCAACCAATCCGTTGGTATCCAAGGCAGATCATGAGCTATCGTATTCGCCCTTCTGAACACTTCACGGCGGAATTCAAGGCGGTTGGAACCGAGCAACTGACACTTGCCATCGCAGCGCTGACCGACCGTCCGCAGGGGCTGCCGGAGGCGATCCACGATGCCCGCAAGAATTTCAAGAGGCTGCGCTCCCTCTATCGCCTCGCCGCCGCCGACATCCCGGCTTTCCGGCGCTCTGAAAATACCCGCATCCGCAACATGGCACGGACGCTCTCGACCTCTCGCGACGCGACTGCTCTTGTGGAGGTCAGCAGGTATCTACTCGATCATGCTGAAAACACCGACGAACGCGCCGCGCTGAAACGGATCGGCAAGGTGCTGACTGCCCGGTGCGACGAGCGGGCGGCAGACGGGAACCAACTCGAAGAAAGCGTGGCGGCGGCGCTCTCAACCTGTGGCCGGGCGCTGGATTCGCTCTCCCGCATCACCTTTCATGATGGCGGCAAAAAGGGCGCCAAACGCATCGCCAAGGGTTGGCGCAAGGCACTGGAGAGAGCAGTGGTAGCGCGGCAGGCCTGCACGGATACCACCGACGCACATCTGTTTCATGAGCTGCGCAAACGCAGCCAGGACTACCGTTTTTATCTGGACATGTTACAGCGGCTCTGGCCGTCGGCAATGCATGCAAAGCGGATCGAGGTGACGAAGGTTGTCGATCTGCTGGGTCATCACAACGATCTGGCACTGCTCGCTTCCCTGGTCGACGAACAGCCGCAGCTTTTCAGCAAGAGCGAGGACGTCGCCTATCTCCTCTCGGCCGTCATCACCCGGCAGAAAATCCTGCGGGAACAAGCGCTGACCATTGCTGCTTCGGTTTTTCGCGACGACCCGAAAGCAGAAAGCCGCAAGATCAAGCTTCTATGGCAGGACGCAGTCTGACGCTGCCGTCCTTCCCGGCATTGATACTGCCAATCCCTGTCAGTATGATCGGCCATGTCCCGCTCCACCCGCCTTCTTGATCTTATCCAGATTTTGCGCACCTACCGCCGGCCGGTGAGCGGCAGCGCGCTTGCGCAGCGTATGGGCATCAGCATCCGCACGCTTTACCGCGATATCGCCACGCTGCAGGCGCAAGGCGCCGACATCCAGGGCGCGCCCGGCTTCGGCTATGTGCTCAAGCCCGGTTTCCTGATGCCGCCGATGATGCTCAGCGAAGAGGAGATCGAAGCGCTGGTGCTCGGCGCGCGCTGGGTGGCGGCCCGGGCCGACGATGAATTGAAGGATGCCGCCCGCAATGCGCTGGCAAAGATTGCAGCCGTGCTGCCCGCCGATCTGCGCCACGAACTGGAGACCAATTCGCTGCTCGTCTACAACACGCGCGATCTGCGGCTAGGCACCATCGATTTTCCTGCCATTCGCGAAGCCATCCGGCTGGGCATGAAGATCGATATCGACTATGCCGACGTCAACGGGCAGCCGACGACACGGCGCATCTGGCCTTTCGCGCTTGCCTATTTCGAAGAAACCCGCGTGCTGGCGGCCTGGTGTGAACTGCGCAGTGACTTTCGGCATTTCCGCACCGACCGGTTCACCACGATGGCCGTGACAGGCATCCGCATTCCGCGCCGTCGTGACCTGCTTTTGGCGGAATGGCGGCGTGCTCATAATGTCACGCAGGACATGTGATCATACTGCCATAAATTGACAGTAGGACGGGATAAAAAAGTCTCCGAACCCACCGAGAGGAGACTGCCATGAAAACCGATTTTGTTCTGCCTGTCGAAAGCCCGGCCGAGAGCGCCGTTTTCTACATGGCGATGTTCGGTGCGCTGCCACTGGAACTGTCGCCAACCTATGCAGTCGTCCTGATGAACGATGCGTTGAAGCTTGGCCTGGCGAAAAGGAAGAAACTACCAGCCGCCGTAAACACCAACGACGAAGAGCTTCCGATCTTCGTCGCCGGCCGGGAGGGCGTCGATGCGCTGCATGATGAGTGGCGCAGGAAAGGAGTGACGATCCTGCAGGAGCCGATCTCGTCAGCTTCTGATTATACGTTCACCTGCGCTGATCCGGACGGCCATCGCCTGCGAGTGTTCACGCCGCAAGCCGCCTGACGCCTCGACACCGGCCGCACACCCCGATTGCGTGCGCGGCCGGAAAGCTGTATTTCACGCCGCATGACAGACATGCTTCAAAACCCTCGCCCGTTAGACAGAGGCCAGTTTCTGGTGGCGGCGCTTTATCATTTCGCCGCGTTCGCGCGCTTCGCCGACTTTCGCGAACCGCTGCAGACGATCTGCGATGAGAATGGCGTCAAGGGCACATTGCTGCTCGCGCATGAAGGCATCAACGGCACGATTGCTGGGCCGGAAGATGGCATCCGTACCGTGCTCGCTTTTTTGCGCGCCCAGCTCGAATTCACCAATCTCGAGCACAAGGAAAGCTGGGCGTCGGCGATGCCGTTCCTGCGGATGAAGGCGCGGCTGAAGAAGGAAATCGTCACCATGGGCGTCGAGGATATCGACCCCAACAAGATCGTCGGCACCTATGTGGCGCCGAAGGACTGGAACGCGCTGATTTCCGATCCGAGTACGCTGGTGATCGACACCCGCAACGATTACGAGACGGCGATCGGCATGTTCCGTGGTGCTATTGATCCGAACACCAAGAGTTTTCGCGAATTCCCCGACTGGGTGAAGAACAACCCGGATCTGGCCGCCAAGCCGAAGATCGCCATGTACTGCACCGGAGGCATCCGCTGCGAGAAGGCGACAGCCTTCATGAAGGAGCAGGGCTTTGACGAGGTCTATCACCTCAAGGGCGGCATCCTGAAATATCTGGAGGACATGCCGGAAGAGGAAAGCCTCTGGGATGGCGCCTGCTTCGTCTTCGACGACCGCGTTTCGGTGACGCACGGCCTGAAGGAAGGCGAGCATACGCTCTGCCACGCCTGCCGCCAGCCACTGACGCCGCAGGACCTTCTGTCACCCCATCACGAACATGGCGTCACTTGCGTCCACTGCCACGGCAGCCGCACAGAGGAAGACCGCCAGCGCTACAGGCAGCGGCAGCGGCAGATGGAACTGGCGAAGAAGCGCGGCGAGCGGCACCTGGGAAGCTGAACGCCCCACCCAGGCGGGGCGGATGCCTGTTCCTCGCTGCATCATCGATTTCACGGTGATGCGGCTCGCGCCGCGATCATCACCCAGCCTTGTGATTGCCCTTCGGAAACTGCTCGGCCAGTTCCTTGTACCAGTGACCGCTCTTCTTGATGGTGCGGATCTGGGTGTCGTAGTCGACATGGACGATGCCGAAGCGCATCTTGTAGCCTTCGGCCCATTCGAAATTATCCATCAGGCTCCAGGCGAAATAGCCCTTCATCGGATAGCCTTCCTTGATCAGGTCGGCTGTCACGGCCAGATGAGCCGCGATATAGTCGAGGCGCGGCTGGTCATCGACCACACCGTTTTCGATGCCCATATTGTAGGCCGCGCCATTTTCCGTGATGTAGCAATCCGGCAAAGCATAGCGGTCGTTGACCGTGCGGATGAGATCGCCGAGCGCCTGCGGGAAGACCTCCCACCCAATATCGGTCTTGACGTCGCTGACCGGCTTGGCATTGACCGTCGCCGGAAACTCGGCGCCGTCTCCCGGATCATGGGAAACGCGCATCGGCGTGTAGTAGTTAACGCCCCACCAATCGGTCTTCTGGCTGATCGTCGCCATGTCGCCATCCTCGATGGCCGGCATGCGATGGCCGAGCGCAGAGAGAAAGCTCTCCGGATATTCGCCCTTGAAGATCGGGCCGAAGAAGACGCCGTTGTGGAAATCGAAGGCCCGCTCAGCCGCCGCCTTGTCTTCAGCGCTATCGCTACCGGCATAGACATGCATCGGGTTGATGACGATGCCGACCGGCAGGTTCGGCTGCAGCTCGCGAACGGTGGCAACGCCAAGGCCATGAGCGAGATTGGTGAAATGCAGTGCATGCAGCGCTGCATCCATGTTGCGTTCGCCCGGCGCATGGATGCCGTAGAGATGGCTCAGCCAGACGGAGCACCAGGGCTCGTTGAAGGTCGCCACCGCATCCAGCCGGTCACCCAGCCGGGCAATGACGGTCTTTGCATAGCGCTGGTAGGCATAGGCCGTCGTTCGCGCCGTCCAGCCGCCATCGCCCATCAGTGCCAGCGGCAGGTCCCAATGGTAAAGCGTCGCGAAGGCCTTGATGTTACGCTGCTTCAGGCCATCGACGAGGCGATCGTAGAAATCCAGCCCCTTCTCGTTGATCGGGCCGGTACCTTCTGGAATGATGCGCGGCCAGGCGATTGAGAAACGATAGGCCTCGACACCGAGGCTCTGGATCAGGTCAAGGTCTTCATTCAGCCGGTTATAGTGATCGCAGGCGATATCGCCATTGTGGCCCTGATAGACCCTGCCCGGCATGTTGGAAAACGCATCCCAGATGGACGGCTTGCGGCCATCGGCCTTCGTCGCCCCCTCGATCTGGAAGGAGGCGGTCGCAACGCCGAAAATGAAATCACCGGGGAAGCGTTCTGCCAGTTTCTTTGCTTCTATCATCATCGCTCTCGTCGGATTGCGCGGCAACGAGCAAGCGCCGCTCCGCGTCAGTCAGGAAATCTGAAACGTTGCAGTAATCCGGAACGACCAAAAGTCAACCGCAGAATCATCGAGAGAACGTGTCACCCCGCCCTTTTACAGGCGAGGCGAATGTCAGCAACATGTGGGACGGATCAAACCTTGATCCAGGCGCCATTGCGTTTTGACGACTGCACGCAGGCATCGACGAACACCATGCCCTTCATGCCATCGTCGATTGTCGGATAGATGACAGCCGGATCGACTGCCACGCCCTTGCGCTTGGCAAAGATGGCGCGCGCGGCTTCGGTGTAGATGTTAGCAAAGCCTTCGAGATAGCCTTCCGGATGACCCGACGGGATGCGGGAAACACGGGCGGCGGCGGGGCCGGAGCCGGCGCCGGCGCGGGTGATCAGGCGCTTCGGCTCGCCGAACGGGGTATACCAGAGATAATTCGGGTCCTTCTGCGTCCATTCGAGACCGCCTTTGGTGCCATAGACGCGGACCATCAGACCGTTCTCATGGCCGGGGGCAACCTGGCTGCACCAGAGCAGGCCCTTGGCGCGCTGGCCGTTCTTTGCCTTGAAGCGCATCATCACATGAGCATTGTCATCCAGCGCCCGGCCTTCGACGAAGCTGTCGAGATCAGCGGCAAGCTCTTCCAGTTCAAGGCCGGAAACGAAGGCCCCAAGATTATAGGCATGCGTGCCGATATCACCAGTGGAACCGCCAGCACCCGACTTCGACGGATCGGTGCGCCATGCGGCCTGTTTCTGGCCGGATTGTTCGATATTCTCGGTCAGCCAATCCTGCGGATACTCCATCTGCACCAGCCGGACAGCGCCGATATCGCCATTTTCGATCATCTCGCGGGCCTCACGGACCATCGGATAACCGGTGTAATTGTGCGTCAGCACGAACAGGGCGTCGCTCTCGTCGGCCAGCTTCTTCAGCTTCTTGGCATCCGACAGCGTCGAGGTCAAAGGCTTGTCGCAGATTACATGGATGCCGCGCTTGAGAAACTCGCGGGCCGCTTCGTAATGCACATGGTTCGGCGTAACGATGGCCACCGCCTCGATGCCGTTTTTCAGCTTGGCCTCGCGGATCGCCATTTCCTTGAAATCGGAATAGCTGCGCAAAGGATCAAGGCCGAGTTCGGCGCCGGAATTCTTCGCCTTTTCCGGCGTCGACGACAGCGCGCCGGCGACCAGCACGAAATGATCGTCAAGCCGCGCGGCCATGCGGTGGACGGCGCCGATAAACGCACCGGAACCGCCGCCGACCATGCCGAGGCGGATGCGTTTTTCGCGAACCTCTGTGGTTCCTTCGATTGCCATCGTGTTCTCCCTTGGATTTTGAGTTTGCGGAGACTTCCACCTCCCCCTTGAGGGGGGAGGTCGCAGCGAAGCTGCGGGTGGGGGTGACGCTTGTATTTCGCGAAATCACCCCACCCCGGCGCTATGCGCCGACCCTCCCCCTCAAGGGGAGGGTGTAAATTCAAAGCCCCAGCATGCGCCGGTTGGCCGCGTCGTCCGTTCCGCTATCGGCGAAATCGTCAAAGGCTTTTTCGGTGACGCGGATGATGTGGTGTTTGACAAATTCGGCACCTTCGCGCGCTCCGTCTTCCGGGTGCTTCAGCGCGCATTCCCATTCGACCACGGCCCAGCCGTCAAAATCATGGGCCGTCAGTTTCGAGAACACCGCGCCAAAATCGACCTGGCCGTCACCCGGCGAGCGGAAGCGCCCGGCCCGGTTCACCCAGCCCTGATAACCGCCATAGACGCCCTGGCGCCCCGTCGGGTTGAACTCGGCATCCTTGACGTGGAACATCTTGATGCGCTCGTGGTAAATATCGATGTTGTCGAGATAATCCAGGCACTGCAGGATGTAGTGCGAGGGATCGTAGAGCATGTTGGCACGGGGATGGTTGCCGACGCGCTCGAGGAACATCTCGAACGTGATCCCGTCATGCAGATCCTCGCCCGGATGGATCTCATAGGCGATATCGACGCCGCAGTCTTCGGCGTGGTCGAGGATCGGCTTCCAGCGGCGGGCCAGTTCATCAAAAGCGGTTTCCACCAGACCGGCCGGGCGCTGTGGCCATGGATACATGAACGGCCAGGCCAGCGCGCCGGAAAAAGTCGCATGCGCCTTGATGCCGAGATGCTTCGACGCCGTCAGCGCCATCTTGACCTGTTCGACAGCCCATTCCTGGCGCGCCTTCGGATTGCCGCGTACTTCGGGTGCAGCAAAACCATCGAAGGCTTCGTCATAGACCGGATTGACCGCGACCAGCTGACCCTGAAGATGGGTCGAAAGCTCAGTCACCTCGATGCCGTTTTCGCGCGCCTTGCCGGCAAACTCGTCGCAATAATCTTTCGAAGCAGCTGCCTTTTTCAGGTCGATCAGCTGGCTGGCCCAGGTTGGAACCTGAACGCCGATATAGCCGCAATCGGCCGCCCATTTGGTGATCGAATCCCATGAGTTGAAGGGGGCGGCATCACCCGCAAATTGTCCGAGGAAGAGCGCCGGGCCCTTGATGGTCTTCATGTCAGATTCCTCCCTGATTATCGACCGTAAACGTTTCCGAAGTGTTTTAACACGCCGTTCATCGCGGGCAAGGCGCCTCTTACCGACAACGGCAGCTGGTGGGGACAGCCAGAATTCCAGTGCGCCGGAACCTAATCACGGACTTCGCACGGCGGCAAGAGGTACGTGCCGCAAAAACCGAAAACGAAGACAGTGACAGTTTCAGGCATAAAAATGGGCGCCCGTTTTCGCGGGCGCCCGGTATGTCTGCTAGCCGATCAGAACGGTGAATCGGGGAAGTAGAAGTCCTTGGCATTGTCCTTGGTGACGAGCGTTGCATCGATCGTGTAGACGCCGCGAACCGGAACTTGGCCGTAGAAGTTGGCAACGGTCATTTCGAGCGCAGTACCCACCATTGCCGGCGGATAGAGCACATCGACCGGGATCATCTTGTCGCCGTCCATGACCTTCTTGATCATATCCTTCGAACCGGCGCCGGCCACGACATACTGAATGTCGGTGCGCTTGGCCTGGTCGATGGCCTGCAGCACGCCGACAGCCATGTCGTCGTCCTGGCACCATACGACATCAATCTTCGGATACTTGGTCAGGTAGTCCTGCATGACCTTGAAGGCATCGTCGCGGTTCCAGTTGCCGAACTGGCGATCAAGAATCTTGACGTTGGAGCCTTCGATACCCTTGTCGAAGCCGTCCTGGCGCTGCTGGTCAATCGGGATCGGCAGGCCGCGGATGATGACGACTTCGGCGTCCGGCGTGGTTGCCTTGATGTATTCGCCGGCTGTCTGGCCAAGCGCCGGATTGTTGCCGGCAACATAGAGGTCGCGAACCGTGTTGTCGTTGACCGACGGTGCACGGTCGACGATGGCGACGAACGTGCCCTTGCTCTTGACTTCCTTGATAGCATTGACCAGCGGATCCGGGTCGGACGGCAGGATGACCAGCGCGTCGATACCCTGGGTTTCAAGGTCCTGCACGGCATTGGCCTGGCTTGCCGGATCCGGCGATGTCTTGACGATGATGTTGAGGCCCGGATGCTGTGCCATCAAGAGCTTGGCGACGCGCTCTGCGTGGAACACCACGCCCGAGGTCCAGCCATGGTCGGCGGCCGGAATCGAAACGCCGATCGTGACCTTCTTTTCTTCCTGTGCGTGGGCCACGCCGGTCAGCGCCATCATGGCGACGGCTGCAGCGCCCAATAGTCCTTTACGCATGTTTCTCTCTCCCTAGTGATGCGGGTCTTGCAGTCTTTGAGACCGGGCGACCCCCTGAACCCGGTACTTCACGATTTCCGTACCAACGAGCGCTGGACGAGCATCGCAACAATGATGATCGTGCCCTGGATGGCGCCGATCAGATATTCGCTGATGAAATTGGAAAGCAGCATGATGTTGCCGACGAGTTCCAGAATGAAGGCGCCGCAGATCGTGCCCCAGACACGCCCTGCCCCACCCTTTAGCGCCGTACCGCCCACGACGACGGCGGTGATTGCCTGGAGTTCCCAAAGGATGCCGGTTGTTGCCGAGGTCGAGCCGAGGCGTGGCACGTAGAGGAGAACCGCGATCGCCACGCACAGGCCCTGAATGACGAAGGCGATCGTACGGACACGGTTAACCGGAATGCCGGAATAGCGGGCGACATCGGCGTTCGAGCCAACGGCAACGACATGCCGGCCATAGCGGGTGCGATAGAGAATGAAAGCTGCAACGCAGGTCACCGCCAGGATCACCGCAATCGGCACCGGGACACCGAGGATCGAGCCGAAATAGGCAGGACGGTATATTTCCTGAAGGGCTGGGTCCTTCAACGTGATTGCGCCGCCTTGCGACAGCCATGTGGTGAGGCCACGATAGATGCCCATCGTGCCCAGCGTTGCAATGAACGGCTCGATCCGGCCAACCGTGGTGATCAGGCCGTTCGCCAGACCGCACAGGGACCCGGCGACCACGGCGAACAGTACGGCTGCGGTCAGCATCAGGGCGGGATCGGCGATAACGCCGGAATTCATGAACAGGATCATCAGACTGGCGACGAAGGCCACCATCGCGCCCACGGACAGATCAAGGTCGCCGGAGGAGATGACGAAGGTCGCACCAATCGCGATGATGGCGATGAAGGCGCTGCGTGTCGCGACATTGGCGAGGTTGTTCAATCCGATGAAGTTCGGATTGACGAGCGCCCCAAGGATGAGAAGCAGTATCAAAGCCGCAAACGGTGCGACGGCCCGAAGGTCGATATCCCGCCAGTTCCGGCGCCGCACGTCCCGGGTTTCCTCATTCACGCTCGTGTCCACTTCAACCTCCCGTCCCATTATCCCTGGGGTTTGTTTTTCAGTGCCGTCCCCGCGGTTGCGCGGCTCAGGCAGCAGCCTTTTTCTTCAGTCCGGCCGCATAGCGCATGATCTCCTGTTCGGAGATTTCATCGCCCTCCAGCATGCCGACAATCCGCCCTTCCCGCATCACCGCGACGCGGGTGCAAAGGCCGATCACCTCCGGCATTTCCGACGAAACAACAATGATCGAGCGGCCGTCGCGCGCCAGTGCCGAAATGAAATGATAGATCTGCTGCTTGGTGCCGACATCGATGCCGCGGGTGGGCTCGTCGATGATGATGATCTCGGGCTCGGTTTCCATCACCTTGGCCAGCAGCAGCTTCTGCTGGTTGCCGCCGGACATGCGGCCGGCCACGACATTGCCATCGCGCACCCGGATATCGAAGCGGCGGCGGGCGCGCTCAAGCGCCTGCGCCTCGCTGGCGGGGCTGAGATAGCCAAGCTTGCCGTGATTTTCGAGCGACTGCAACGTCAGGTTCGCGGTCATGCGTGAATTGAGCAGAAGCCCCTTCGACTTGCGGTCCTTGGTCATATAGGCAAGGCCGCGCCGATTGGCAGCGTGCACGTCGCCGGATGGAACCGTCTCGCCGCGGATAATCACCTCGCCGGAGGCGCGCGACCTCAACCCGGCAATCGCCTCCATCAGTTCCGTGCGGCCCGAACCGATCATGCCGGAGAAACCGAGGATCTCGCCCTTGCGGACCTCGAAAGTCGCGTCCTTGACATAGCCGGTCGACAGGGCATCGACGCCGAGCACGATCTCTTCATCGACATTGGGTTCGCGTTTGGCCGGATAAAGCTTCGAGAGTTCGCGACCGACCATCAGCTGGGCGATCGATTCCCCGTCGAGGATTAATGTCGGCGAAGTCTTGATCCACTGGCCGTCGCGAAGCACCGTTACCCGGTCGGTCAGCTCCATGACTTCATCGAGCTTGTGCGAGACGAAGACAAAGCTTGTGCCCTGGTCGCGCAGCTTGCGCACCTGCTTGAACAGGAAATTGGTTTCCTCGCGGGAGAGAACAGCGGTTGGCTCGTCCATGAACACGACGCGGGCATCGCGGCTGATCGCCTTGGCGATCTCGACCATCTGCTTGTCGGCGATCGACAGCGAACTGATCATTGCATTCTCATCGACATGCGAACCGAGCAGGTCGAGAACACGCCGCGTTTCGCCCCGCATGAACTTGCGATCAAGCACACCGAAACGGGTTATTTCGCGACCGAGAAACAGGCTCTCGGTGACGGTCAGATGTTCGGCGAGATTGAATTCTTGATGGATGATGACGATGCCAAGCGCTTCGGCCGCACCGTTTGGCGGCAGCTTGACCGGATGTCCATCGAGGATGATTTCGCCGGATGTCGGCTGCTCAAAACCGGAAAGGATCTTGACGAGCGTGGATTTTCCGGCGCCGTTTTCACCCATTAAAGCATGGATTTCGCCGGCACGGAGATCGAAGTCGACGCTGAACAGGACCTGCACGCCGTTGAACGACTTGCTGATGCGCCGTGCGGACAGCACGACCGTGCCGTCACCGGCGCCGCTGGTCTGCGAATTCATGTAATCCTCCCTGCGGCTCCCATCCGCTTGTATGCTATGTAAACCTTTACATAGGCCATGTAAAGGTTTACATCGGGGCATAACTGAGAAATTCTTCGAGCAGGCTTTGACCTCAGGGGAAGTCTGTGTAGTGTCCCGCCGAGACTAAAACCAAGGCAGAGCGCAGTGTCGAATTCCACGCCGGCAACCATTGAAGACGTCGCCCGGATCGCGGAAGTGTCGATCGCGACAGTGTCGCGCGCCATCCATATGCCGGAGAAGGTCGCCAATTCGACACGGCTCAAGGTCAGCCAGGCGATTGCCATCACCGGTTACACGACCAACGCCATGGCGCGCAGCCTCAGGCTCGGCCGTTCCAACATGATTCTGGTGGTCGCACCCGATATCGGCGACCCGAATTTTTCCAATATTCTCGTCGGACTGGAGAACGAGGCGCGCTCCCACGGTTATGGCGTGCTGATCGGCCATACGCAGAACGACGCTCAGCGCGGGCTGGAATATCTGAAATTCCTGAATTCCAACCAGGCCGCCGGATTGATCCTGTTCACCGGCATCCTGCCATTCGGCCATCAGTCGATGACGGCAAGGCTGCCGCCCAGCGTCGGCGTCTTCGAGCCGGTCTTCAATGGCGGCATTCCCTATGTCGGCGTCGATGATACCGAGGGTGCCCGCAAGGTGATCGATTTGCTGATCGCCGAGGGTCATCGCAAGGTCGCCTTCATCGGCGATTCCCGCACCCGGCTTGCCTATAGCCGGCGCCGGATGGGCTATGAGGCCGGACTGGACGCGGCCCATGTCGGCGCCGATCAGCGTATTGTCTTTGAAGGTGATGGCACCATCGAAAGCGGACGGCTGGCGGTCGAGCAGCTGTTCATGCGCGATACGCTGCCAACGGCCTTCATGTGCGTCAACGACCAGACGGCAATCGGCGTGATGATCGGGCTTGGTGCGCGCGGCTACGATATTCCGCGGGATTTTTCCGTGACGGGTTTTGACGATGTTCCGCAGGCAAGCTTCATGTCGCCAGCGCTGACCACCATCCGCCAACCGCGAACGGCGATCGGCAAACATGCGATGGCGTTGCTGCTGGACCTTTTATCCAATGGCCAGCCGCCGGAAACGGAAATCCTGCTTCGTCCCGATCTGGTGGTCCGCAACTCTGTCGCGGCCCCATCGCTCAAATGGGCGAAGCGCTGAACCTTTCGGCCGAACGCTTCGCCATCCGATTCCGCTTAGGCGTAGCGCCGCTCGCCCCGTTGACGAACAAGCGCTGGTGCACGCCGTCCACCTGACACTGTGAACTGATCGGCAAGAGCCTTCAAAGTCGTGCTAACGCGCATCAGATTGTGGGTCGCAGCGTGGGTCTGTTCGACCATCGCGGCGTTCTGCTGGGTCATCTGGTCCATGCCGGTGACGGCCGTGTTGATCTCGGTGATGCCGATCGCCTGTTCGCGGGCCGAGCCGGCAATGGCATCGATATGGCCGTTGATATGGGTGACCTGCTCGCCGATTGTCCGCAGTGCATCGCCAGTCTGATTGACCAGCGAAACACCTCTCAGCACGTCCTCGAACGACTTGTCGATCAGACCCTTGATCTCCTTGGCGGCATCGGCGGATTTCTGCGCCAGTTCACGCACTTCCTGAGCAACCACGGCAAACCCCTTACCGGCATCGCCGGCGCGTGCGGCTTCCACACCGGCATTCAGGGCAAGAAGATTGGTCTGGAAGGAAATCTGGTCGATGACACTGATGATCTGGGTGATCCTGCGCGATGATTCCTCGATGGCGCTCATGGCGCTGACGGCCTGCTCGACCACCTCGCCGGATTTATGCGCCTCCTCGGTGGCATGACCAACGACGCGGCGGGCTTCCTCGGTACGGATGGCCGCTTCCTTGGAAATCGTGGTGATTTCTTCCAGCGCTGCAGCGGTCTGTTCAAGCGACGCAGCCTGCTGTTCAGTGCGCCGGGCCATATCATCGACCGCGGTCACCAGTTCGCCAGCATTGCCGGACGTTTCGTCTGCGGCCAAAACGATGGAGCCGAGGGCCGTGTCGAGCGTGCCGAGTGCTGAGTTGAAGTTGGTTTTCAGGCCGTCGAACTGCGGCGCCAGAGCTGCGCTGAGCTTGGCGGTCAGGTCGCCATTGGCAAGCCCGGTCAACGAGCGGTCAAGCGCCGACAGCGCCTCGTCCTGCTGCGTCGAGAGTGTTTTCCGCTCGGCATCACCGATTGCCCGCTGCTCCTGCAACGCATCCAGATAGACCGAGATGGCATAGTCCATGTCGACGAACGCCGCCTTCATGATGGCCGTCACCTCGATGGTGATATCCTTGGCCTTCTTCTTGTAGAGGAAACCGTCAAGGTGCTTTTCGACAACCGCCTTGATGATCGATTCCATGATCAGCGCGTAGCCGCCGATGTACCAGCGCGGCTCCAGCCCGAGGCGCGCATGCGTCTTGCCGATCGCGGTCACCGCATCGACATATTTCTCGTCGAATTCACCTGAGGCGATCTGGTCCCAATGGCGGACCTGCCGGGTCTTGGCGCTTTTGACATGCGCTTCGCTGGCAAAGAACTTCGCCGTTTCCGGGGTGGTGGTGGCCTTTGCATAGAACTTGTCGAGCGCTCCATCGAGGGAGGCGGAAATGGTAGGCCTTGCCCGCACGAGGGCAGCGCGCTCTTCGCCGACAAGCCCGACGAAATCGAGGCGTTCATTCAAGTGTTTGGTCGTGGAAACGGGCGCAGACATACTGGAGCATCCTAAATCGAAACAGGGAAAGGCATGCGCGCTGCGCGATCGGCATCATGCCGGCAGATGGTTCAAAGCGTGCGTTCAGAACTAGGTCCGCATAGTTAAGAATGTCTTGCGGATAAGGCCGATGGCGTAGCGAAATCTATTGATAAAATACTGTTTTTCCGTCGTTTTTCTCAAAGTTGCGACAAACTGACCGAACTTGCCTGAAGTGTCAACGCCACCCTTTTCCGCAAAAAGGGGCACCACCGGTGCCCCTTGATTGACAATCGATCTGCTAAGCAAACCCGCTTAGACGTAGCGGTTGACAACGTTTTCCAGCAGTTCCTGCTTGCCCGACCTCGGCTGCGGGTTGAGGTCGGTCTTTTCAACATAGGCCGCGATCTCTTCCAGCGACATGCTGGTCAGGCGCTTCTGGCCCTCGGCCGATTGCCAACCGGCGTAGCGTGCGTCGAGCGGGCCGGAGAGTGCCTTGTCCTCGACCATCTTGGCCGCAGCCCGCAGGCCCCGGGCGCAGCAATCCATGCCGCCGATATGGCCGATCAAGAGGTCTGCCGGATCGATCGACTGGCGGCGCAGCTTCGAATCGAAATTGGTGCCGCCGGTCTTGAAACCACCGCCAGAGAGAACCTGATAATAGGCCAGCGCCATTTCCGGAACGTTGTTGGGGAACTGGTCGGTATCCCAGCCGGACTGGTAATCGTTTCGGTTCATATCGATCGAACCGAAGATGCCGAACGCATTGGCAAGCGCCAGTTCATGCTCGAACGAATGGCCGGCGAGGATCGCATGGCCCTGCTCGATGTTGACCTTGACCTCGTTTTCAAGGCCGTAGGTCTTGAGGAAGCCGTAGACCGTCGCAACGTCGTAATCGTACTGATGCTTGGTCGGCTCCTGCGGCTTCGGCTCGATCAGGATGGCACCCTTGAAGCCGATCTTGTGCTTGTATTCGACGACCATGTTGACGAAGCGGCCGAGCTGATCGAGTTCCTGCTTCACATTGGTGTTGAGCAGGGTCTCATAGCCCTCGCGGCCGCCCCAAAGCACATAGTTCTCACCGCCGAGCTTCAGCGTCGCATCGAGGCAGGTCTTTACGGTTGCCGCAGCAAAGGCAAAAACATCAGGATCCGGATTGGTGGCGGCACCCGACATATAGCGGCGGTGGGAGAACAGGTTTGCCGTACCCCACAGCAGCTTGACGCCGGTGTCGGACTGCTTTTTGGCGAAGTAATCGACAATCTCGTTGAGGTTCCTGGTGTTCTCGGCAAAATTCTTGCCCTCCGGACGCACGTCGGCATCATGGAAGCAATAGAAGGGCGTGCCGAGCAGCGTGAAGAATTCGAAGGCGACATCGGCCTTCAGCTTGGCTGCCTGCATGCTGTCTTCAAACCACGGCCGCTCGAATGTCTGGCCGCCGAAGGGGTCGCCGCCGGGCCAGACGAAGGTGTGCCAATAGGCAACCGCAAAGCGCAGATGATCTTCCATGCGCTTGCCCATGACGATCTCGTCCGGATTGTAATGACGGAAGGCCAGCGGATTGGTGCTGTCGGGGCCTTCATATTTGATCTTGGCGATATCGCCGAAAAAACCTGTGCTCATTGGTGTTTCCTCTTGGTGTTCGAAATGCTGATTGAAATCAGTAGGCGGCCCGGATCGCTGGATAGAGGCGGCGATAGCGCTGGTAGGCATCTTCATAGGCGCCGTGCAGCGCCGCATCGGGCTCGATGGTTTCGGCTGTTGCCGGGGCGGTGAAGACGGATAGCGGATCAGCCTTTGTCGCAGCAACGAGCCCCAGGCGGGCAGCGCCGAACGCAGCACCGAAATCGCCATCGGTGGGCACATCAACCGGCAGGTTCAAGGCCGTCGCGATCGACTTCAGCCAGTAGCGCGAGCGCGAACCGCCGCCGATGGCAGTCACCCGGGAAAGCGTGGTCCCGGCAACACGCAGGGCCTCAAGGCTATCGCGAAGCGCAAAGGAAACGCCTTCGAGCACAGCCTGGGTCAAAACCACGCGGCTGCTTTCGTGGGCAAGCCCGGCAAACACACCGCGGATGGCAGCGTCATTATAGGGCGTGCGTTCGCCGGAGAGGTATGGCAGGAAAGTGACCCCGGACGGTGCGTTGAGGCTGTCGCCAAGCTCGGCGGTGAGCTCGGCAGCGCTCTTGCCGGTAATCTCCGAATGCCAGTTGAGCGCATCGGTGGCCGACAGGATGACGCCCATCTGATGCCAGGTGTTGGGCAGCGCGTGGCAGAACGCGTGCACGGCACTGGCCGGATTGGGCAGATAGCTGGTATTGGCGGCAAACAGCACGCCGGAGGTGCCGAGCGATACAAAGGCATGGCCCTCGCCGACAGTGCCCATGCCGCAGGCCGATGCAGCATTATCCCCTGCCCCGCCGGCAACGACGACGCCTGCACCCATGCCCCACTTGGCGGCGAGATCGGCTTTCAGCGTACCGCCCTGCTCCGTACCTTCGATCAACGACGGCATTTGGCTTTCGGTCAGCCCCGTTGCATCGAGCAGGCTTTCCGACCAGGCGCGTTTGCCGGTATCAAGCCAGGAGGTGCCGGCCGAATCCGACATTTCGGAAATATGTTCACCGGTCAGCCACAGGCGCAGATAATCCTTCGGTAGCAGGACCCAATCGACCTTTTCGAAAATGTCGGGTTCGTTTTCGGCCACCCAGGCAAGTTTCGGTGCGGTGAAACCCGGAAAGACAATGTTGCCGGTCAGGGCCCGGAACTGCGGATCGGCGTCCAGCGCCAAGGCCTGCTTGTGGCTGCGCGTATCGTTCCAGAGAATGCAGGGGCGCAGCACCTTGTCATTGTCATCCAGAAGCGTCGCGCCGTGCATATGGCCGGAGAGACCGATGCCCTTGACGGAAGCCAGTTCCTTGGGATGAGCGGCCTTCAATCCGGCGATTGCCTCTTCCGTTGCGCGGATCCAGTGGGCCGGGTCCTGCTCCGACCAGCCCGGATGCGGCCGCGACACGTCCATGGCGCCGGATGCGGAACCGATAACCCGCTGGCCGCCGTCGATCAGCAATGCCTTCACCCCGGACGTGCCAAGGTCGATGCCAAGATACATGATGATCTCCCTAGTCTTGCCTGCCCTGTTCGGGCGCTTGGTTGCTGTCCTGCTCGAAGGGCATTTCTGCGTTGCTGCCCTGCTCGAAGGGCAGGTCTGTTTCGCTGCCCTGCTCGAAGGGCAGGTTGTCCTTGAGGAAAATGTCGAGGCGGATCCGTTCCTGTGCGCCAAGAACCGCAACGCCATCGGCCTTGGCCTTCAGCACGCGAATGGCGCTGCGCACTTCATGCCCGGCATCCTGATTGAGAACAGCTTCGATCAGCCCGTCTTTCAATGCTGCCCGGGTATATTGTGTCAGTTCATGGGCGATGACACAGACCGGAGCCTCATTCCTGCGCCGCTTCAAGGCCGCGATCAGGCCGCGATTGCCGGCACCAAGGCTGTAGATACCCGCAGTTTCCGGCGAGGCTGCAAGCGCCTGAGCGACAAGTCTCTCCACCAAGGCAGGATCGTCCTGCCCTTCGATGACAGGCAACAGCACATGCCCGGGAAAATTTTCCACCATCACGGCCCGAAACCCATCAAGCCGCTCGCGGTGATCGCGCACCAGCATGGAACCGGCCAGCACCGCGACCGGCCCGGAACGGCCGCCGAGAAAGCGTCCCATCAGGCTTGCTGCCGTACGGCCCGCGGCAATGTTGTCGACGCCAGCGAAATGATCGCGCTTCGAGCCGGCCAAATCGGAAACCAAGGTGACGACGGGAATACGATCGGCCCGCAGACGATCAACAGCGGCAATGACATCGGGAGAATCGATTGCCACGACCGCTACCCCGGCCGGAAATTTTTCGCGCGCATCATCCAGCGCGGCCACCAGTGCGCCCGCATTGAACGCGGGGACAGTGACGATAGAAATGTCGGTCCGCTCCACAGGCGAACGGCCTATCGCAGCGCGCACCTGAGCCTCTAACCCACGCATGAACGAGTTGTCGCCGGCGGGCAGGACGAAAACGAAGGGATAGACGCGGCTCTTGGCAAGGTTGGCGGCAGCGACATCACGGACATAGCCGATGCGCTCGATCGCCTGCTCGACCTTTTCGCGCGTGACAGTGCGGACCCCGGCGCGCTGGTTCAAGACGCGGTCGACGGTCGCAAGGCTGACCCCTGCCGCAGCAGCAATATCGTGAACTGTCGGGCGCATGTTTCCTCCGGGAAAAAGCCTTAGAGGAAAATCTGATGTACGTAAATCAGAAAATTGGCGTCGAGGTTTCCGGCGAGTATTTTCGCGTGCTCACAGCCACTATGGGTCAGGAAAATCGCTTACTGAAAGCCTTGAGGAAATTCACGTTCCCCTCCGTTCCCTGCGCCTCGGCAAGGACCACATCCATATAGTGATTGGTGATATGAACCGCCGCAAAACCGCCCTTGAAGGTGGCGATTGGCTTGAACACATCGAGGCTTTCCTGGTTGTAGATCATCGGCGTATCGTGCTCGTGGCCGTGGAACAGGCCCACGACGTTGTAACCTTTCAAGGCTGCCAGCAACGCGGCGCGCTCGTCGTCACCCCACCAATGGGCGTGGCCGGAGCCCTCGTCGTCGAAGGTCATCTTGGCCGGATCCCATTTTTCCAGCGAGAAAGGATCCCAGCCATAGTGCTGGAACAGGATGACTGGCCGGCCGTCGGCTGCCGAATTGGCAAGATCCTGCTTCAACCAATCCAGACCGCTGATCGCACCCTTGTTGGTATCGCCGCCGAAGCGCTGCAACTGCACCAGATGCAGACCGCCCCAGTCCCAGGAGTAATTGTCGGAATCGATATCATAATTGGCGACCGCCACCGGCGGCTTGTAGAACACCGTCTGGCGATGATTGAGCTCGACATAGTCGCGCAGCTCGCGGCGATACCAGTCCAGATGCGGCGGCGCACCGTCCTGATCAAGGTCGTGATTGCCAAGGCCGTTATAGACCGGGAAATGCACCCGGTCCGGACCGGTGCCTTCCTCGTAGCGGCTGGAGAATTGCAGCAATTGATGACCTTCACCCGGAACCTTCACCTGCCCGCCACCATCGTCAGTCATGTCGCCGCCGATGACGAGGCCGAGCGGCTTGGCTATTTTCTTGCCCGCTCCCGCAAGCCCAGTGGCCACACCGCCGATCTGCGTTGGCCACTCAAACTCCGCGATGCGGTTCAAGGCCGCCACATGCCGCAAAAGATTGGCATCGGTCTTACCCTCCTGCGCACAATTGGGGCTGAGAACGCCGCCCGAGATCAGGCAGGTGTGAACATCGGCGCTGAACAGAAAGGTCGCATCGATCGGAGGCCACGCCGTCTTTGAGGCGTTAGCCGCAAACGCCGGACCAACCGATGTCACGACACCGAGGCTCAGAAGATTGGCGAGAAAGGAACGCCTGGGAAGCCGAGTAAACATATGACCTGTCATGCAGAATGCCCTGAAGTTTTGCCTTCAGGGCATTCTGGCGGATGAAAGCCGCGGCGTACAGGTCGGATATACAGCGGCCTTAACGGCTAGTGTCCGCCGCCGCCGGCTCCCGTTGGCACAGGTTGCGGCTTCTTGATCAGGAACGCGCAGAAGACCAAGGCGCCGAACAGGCCGGTGAGGATCAGGAACACATCGATGAACGACATGACCATCGCCTGCTGGGTGACGATCCCGGACAGCTTCTGGATGGCGATAGTCGCGCCATCCAGACCGTGCGAATTGTACTTGGCGATCATGTTGTTCAGCTGGTCCATAGCTTCGGGGTTGCCCCATTGCACATGCTCCTGCAGGCGGGCGTAATGCTCTTCCTGGCGCTGTGTCAGAATGGTGTTGATCGCGGCGAGACCAACGGCACCGCCCAGATTACGCGTCAGGTTGAACAGGCCGGACGCGCCACGAATACGGGCGGGTGACAAAGTTCCGAGCGCGACGTTGTTGATCGGCACCATGCACATCATCAATCCGAAGCCGCGCAGGATCTGCGGCAGCAGAAGCTCATAGAAGTCCCAGTCGGCCGTCAGCGAACTCATCAGCCAGGTGCCGGCCGCAAAGCTTGCAAAGCCGATCGCCATCATCACGCGCGGATCGAGCTTGGTGGAGAGCTTGCCCGCAATCGGTGCCGTGCAGAACATCGCAAGTCCCGAGACGAACATTGTCTCGCCGATCATCAGCGAATCGTAACCACGGATGCGGCCAAGGTAGAGCGGGTAGATGTAGGTGAGGCCGTAGAGCCCGATGCCCATGACGAAGGAGAACAGCGAGCCGAAGGCAAAGTTTCGATTGGAGAAGGCCCTTAAATCCACGATCGGGAAATCGACCTTGAACGCTCGATAGAAGAAAACCAGAGCCCCGATTGCCGATGCGACCGCACCGATAAAGATGTATTGGTCGCTGAACCAATCATTCTTGTTTCCTTCTTCCAGCACATATTCCAGCGCGCCGAGAAAAACCGCCATCGACAAGAGCCCCCACCAGTCGAATTTCTTGAAAAGGCTGAGTTCCGGCTTGTCGAAATCGATGAAATTCCAGGTGACGATGGTAACGATGATGCCTGGGATAATATTGACGAGGAACAGCCAGTGCCACGAAAAGGCATGGCTGAGATAGCCGCCGACGGTCGGGCCGATGGTGGGTGCCAGTGTCGCGACAAGACCGATGATCGGCGAGACGATATTGCGCTTGGAGGGCGGAAAAATAGTGAAGGCTGCCGCAAACACCGATGGAATCATGCCACCGCCGATGAAGCCTTGCAGCACCCGGTAGACGATCATTTGGTCGATATTGGTCGCTGTTGCCGCAAGGGCGCTGGCGATCGTAAAGCCTGCAGCCGACACCGAGAACAGCACCCGCGTGGAAACGATCCGGGCGAGCGTGCCGGAGAGCGGGATCATGATGACTTCGGCAATCAGATAGGCCGTCTGCACCCAGGCGACTTCATCGGAGCCGGCGGACAGGCCGGCCTGAATTTCGGCCAGCGAGGCCGAGACGATCTGAATATCGAGGATCGACATGAACATGCCGAAGACCATCGCGAAAAAGGCGATCAGCCGTTTCGTATCCATCTTCTCTTCCGCTTGGGCGGCAGGAAGCGGCATCGTACCCGCTGTTGCAGTGGCAGCCATCGGCATTGCTCCTGGCGTGACCGCGTTCAGACGAACGTGGGAGCCATCATGGTCATGAAAACTGGTGCATCACAGGCTCCCGGCGCATCGGCCCGGGACGTTTTTCTTAGCCGTTGAGGCCACGCTTTGAACGGCGCGGCATACGGATCATTTGACCGCAGCGGTTTCCTGCTTCGGTGCGGTGCGGGTATCGACATCAACCACGACACTCAAGCCGGCGCGAAGGCGGCCGCTGTCCAGCACCTCTTTCGGGAAGACGATGCGGACCGGAACGCGCTGGATCACCTTGGTAAAGTTGCCCGTGGCGTTTTCAGCCGGCAGCAGCGAGAACACCGAACCGGAGGCCGGCGAAATCGACTGCACGGTGCCAACGATCGGCGCCTCGTCGAAGGCATCCACATGGATACTGACCTTCGAGCCCGGAACCATATGGGCGATCTGCGTTTCCTTGAAGTTGGCGTCGATATAGAGCTGATCGGTCGGCACCAGAGCCGCCAGGCGCTGACCAGCCGAAACAAGGTCGCCATCCTGGACGGCCAGATTGCCGATCACGCCGTCGTAAGGCGCCTTGAGAACAGTGAAGCCCAGGTCGCGCTGCGCCTTGTCGCGGGCAAGTTCCAGCGACCGGATTGTGCTTTCGGCCTCGGCGCGCTGGGCAACCAGAACGGCGATGTTGGCGTTCGCCGTGGCGATCTGTGCATCGCCGCCAATCAGGTTTGCCTTGGCTTGATCGACCGCAACCGTGGCATCATCGAGCGAGGCGACCGTACCGACTGCCTTTGACTGGAGGTCGCTGGCACGCTTGAACGTGGTTTCGGCACCCCGGACGGTCGCCTCAAGGGCGGTTTTCTGCGCTTCTGCCTGCTGCACGCTGGCCTTGGCACCAGCAATCTGCGCGTCGAATCGCTGCAGCGACAGTTTTTCCGTATCGATCTGCGCCTGCGCCTGATCGGCAGCAATGCGGTAATCTTCCTTGTCGAGTGTGATCAGCGGGTCGCCGGCCTTGACGTGCTGGTTGGCAACGACATTGACCTTCTCGATATAGCCGGAAACCTTCGGCGAGATCGACGCGATATCCCCTTCGATATAGGCATCATCCGTCGAGATCATGAAGCGGCCATTGGTCCACCACTCGTAACCGTACCAGCCACCAGCGGCGAGCGCGGCGATCACGATAATGGGAAGCACCAAATTGCGGCGCTTGGCCGCCGGTTTTTCTGCCGCGACAGCAACCTGCGGCGCTGCCTGCTCTTCAGCGGCCGGTTCCGTCACGCTCTTGGCTTCAGGAGCCTCAATCTGTTCGCCCGGCGCCTTGAAGTCATCGCCGACAGAACGGACATGGGCAGCACCGGATTTGTTTGAAACTGACATATTGCACTACCAGCCCTGATGTGAGAAATTCGAACCGAACCGTTCAGTTCGATTGACTTAATGTGAAATCACTCACATATCAAGTCAAATCGAACCGTTCGGTTCGAAAAGTTAACGACGAGACAACAATGTCCGCACAAAACGAAAAATTGGCAGAAACAACGGCTACCCTAGACTGTCCGGGCGAGGCCCTTTCCGGCCGCCGCGCCGCCGGCGAGGACCCGGCAAAGCGTGAGCAGATCATCGAAGGCGCAAAACGCGTGTTCATGAGCGTGGGCTTCGATGCCGCCAGCATGAACGACATAACGCGGGAAGCAGGCGTTTCCAAGGGAACGATCTACGTCTACTTCCAGAACAAGGATGACCTGTTCTCGGCGATGATCGAAAGGGAGCGGGCACTTTTTCTGGCGACAATTCGCACGGTGCTGGCCACCCATGAGGATGTCGAAACCGGCCTTTATAAATTCGGCGTCAGCTTCGTCACGCACATGACCGATGAAAAGGTGATCAACGCGATGCGCACCGTTCTCGGCGTGCGCGATCGCATGCCCAACCTGTGCAAACGCTTCTTCAAGGGGCCGGAAAACCTGCGCACCCTCCTCCAGGAATTCCTGGAGCACCAGGTCGATATCGGCAGCCTGAAGATCGATGATCTCGATCTGGCAGCGGGCCAGTTTCTCGATCTCTCCAGCGGCGGATTCTTCAAGTATCGCCTGTTCGGTACAATGGAGGCTGCACCGCCGCCGGAGGAGATCGACCGTGTCATCAGCGGCGCCGTTCGTGTCTTCATGGCCGCCTACGGAACACGGCAGACCACAACGGCCTGACGGCTGTTGGCCCGGCGACAGGCAATCGCGCAACCACGATCAAGTGAAGCTGCCTGATCGGCACTAAGATCATATCCGGTTTGCTACGGGAGGTTGGATGAATGCAATCGGCAAGGCGCTCTGGTTTATCGAAAGCCATTACGCCCGGGATATTTCACTGGAGGATATTGCGGAGACGGCGGGGCTTTCCCGCTATCACCTGTCGCGTATCTTTGGCCTGACGACGGGCTTTTCTATCAGTGGCTACATCAGGGCACGGCGCTTGAGCGCCGCGGCCCTTTCCCTTGCCGGAGGCGCATCCAGCATTCTCGCAGTCGCCCTTGATGCGGGCTACAGCTCGCATGAAGCCTTCACCCGTGCCTTTCGCGATCATTTCGGCGTGACGCCGGAAGAGGTCCGCAATCGCAGGCATATTGGCGATCTCGATCTTATGGAGCCCATCCGGATGAACACCGCACCCCCTCCAAAACTGGACGAACCCCGATTTGAAAGCACTTCCGCCATGCTGATGGCGGGCCTGCAGCAGACCTATAATTACGGCGCCAATGCCGGCATTCCCTCGCAATGGCAGCAGTTCAACGCGCATGACGGCAGTATTTCTGGCCAGATCGGATATCTATGGCATCTGCACGCAGAAAGACGGACAGGACCGCAGCTTTCAATATATGACCGCCGTAGAGGTTCGCGACACCGATGACCTTCCAAAGGGCTTTGTAAGCCTGAAGCTTCCCGCCCAGACCTATACGATCTTTGCCCATCGCGGCCATATTTCCGGCATCCAGGCAACCTGCAATGCGATCTTTACCGAATGGCTGCCTTCCTCCGGCTACAGCCACGCCGGGCTCCCGGACCTGATGGAGCGTTACGACGAAAGGTTCGACCCGAGAACCGGCATGGGGCTGACAGAAATCTGGCTTCCGGTGAAGAGTTAACGGTATAGCGGCCCATTTGAGCGCCCTCTAGCGCTTGCCTTGCCGTCATTTCCACTTACATAAGAAACATCAATTACACCCGCGCTGCCAACCGGCTGCGCGGGTTCCCGTATATGCACCTTGATATCGAGGAAGGAACCGCCCCTGATGCAGGATATTTTGCTCCTGATGCAAGATCCGACTGCCTGGATTGCCCTGATCACGCTGATCGTGATGGAAGTCGTGCTCGGCATCGACAACCTCATCTTCATTTCGATCCTGACCAACAAACTACCCCCGGAACACCGCGAAAAGGCACGCCGCATCGGCATCGGCCTGGCGCTGGTCATGCGTCTTGCGTTGCTCGGCACCATTGCCTGGATCGTCCAACTGACGACGCCGGTCTTCGAGGCGTTCGGTCACGGCTTCTCGTGGAAGGACATGATCCTGATTGCCGGCGGCCTGTTCCTCGTCTGGAAGGCCACCAAGGAAATCCATCACAGTGTCGATCCGGCCGATCATGAAGAAGATTTCATCGCAAGCTCGGTGACAACAGGCTTTGGCGCCGCCATCGGCCAGATCCTGCTGCTCGACCTGGTCTTCTCCGTCGACAGCATCATCACCGCCGTTGGCATGACGCCGCACCTGCCGATCATGGTCATCGCCGTCGTTTTTGCCGTCACCGTCATGCTTGTCGCCTCCGGCCCGCTCGCTCGCTTCATCGAGAAGAACCCGACCATCGTCATGCTGGCGCTCGGCTTCCTGTTGATGATCGGCACGACGCTGATCGCCGAAGGCATGGGCATCCACGTGCCGAAGGGTTACGTCTATGCCGCCATGGCCTTCTCGGCGCTGGTTGAGGTGCTCAACATGCTGTCGCGCCGCAAACGGCAGCGCGACAAGGCCGCGAAACACTAGTCGGACTGTGGTCTGGTTATAGAGTGAATTGGGAGCGCAACCGACCGGCTGCGCTCCTTTTTTGTTTGTGGCTCACGAGCGAACAGCAAAAAGCCCCGGGACCGTTGTCCCGGGGGCAATTCGACATTTGCGTATAGTGAGGATACGAAGCCGAAGGGGTAAGAAGCTCGCCTGCCGTTTCGTTGGCCGCGAAGAGAAACCGGAAAAATCTCCGCGTTCTCCATCTCCCTCGGGTCCGGTTGGCACAGCCCCGCACTCCTCAGGAAGAAAACGGTTCTGGCCAGGTTTGGTTCCCGATTTTCGCGTCCTACTTTTCGGCAAGAGCCTTCAGATTTTCGAGCCCCTGGGCAAAATCGCCGCCGATCATCGTATCCATATTGAAGAACAGCCCCATTACCTTGGCAATCAGCGGGCTCGGTCCATCCATCGCCCAGGTCACCGTCGTGCCTTGTGTCGCGGGCGACAGCGTGAACGTGGCGACGTTGTGTCCTTCAAAGGGACGGACGAAATCGAGCTTGATCTGCACCTTGGAGGACGGCGTCGCTTCGGTGATTTCCATGCGGCCGGCGCCGACATCCTTGTTGCCGTCCCAATTGTAGACAGCGCCCTGGCCGCTGGTCGCACCATCAAACGTGCGCTTCATGGCAGGATCCTTCTTTTCGTAGGGTGACCAGGCCTGCCACTGGTTGAAGTCATTGATCAGCGGGAAGATCTTTTCAGGCGGGGCATTGATGGTTGCGCTGCGTTCGACATGGAACGTATCGGGTTTTGTCGAGGCAAAAACGACGACGCCGAGCAGCAGCACGACGATGACGGCAAGGATAATCAGAAGAATTTTCAGCATATTCGGGTTCCTGTTGAGTATGGGAATAAGTGCCCCTGAAGAGGCTGACGCGCACTTCAGGGGAATTTCGGTTCGATAAAATTTCAGGCATTGGCGACGGTGGCGATGACGTCCGCGAGCTTTTCGAGGCTCTGGCTCCAGCCTTCTTGCATGCCGTCGAGCGCAGGCAACACGGCTTCGGTTGCTCTGAGCACCTGTGCATGCAGGGTCACCTCGGTCTTGCCCTCCTTCTCGGTGAACGTCACCGTATTCAGCGCTTCGAGCATGGGGACGCCGTCTTCGCCGTCATAGGTGCTGGTAAAGACCAGACGCTCGTTCTCGACGATTTCCTTGAAGGTGCCGTTCGACGGATACATCTGACCGTCTGGCCCCTTCATGTGAATGCGAATAACGCCGCCGGGCCTGAGATCGACCTCGCAGACCGGATTGGTAAAGTTGTGCGGCCCCCACCACTGTGCGAGATGATACGGGTCGGTCCAGACTTTGTAGACCAACGCCGCCGGGGCATTGAATGTCCGGGCCAGGACAAGGTTGGCCTTGTCAGCCGGGACAACGTCAGCTCTCGCGTTCATTTCCATCTCCATTTTGAAGTTTTTGCAGATAGAGGTCGAGCTTGTCGAAACTCTCCTCCCAAAACTGCCGGTAGTTATCGAGCCAGGCGTTGAGGTCCTTCAACGGGCCCGCCTCCAGTTTGCAGGGGCGCCACTGCGCCTCCCGGCCCCGGCTGATCAATCCCGCCTTCTCCAGCACTTTCAGGTGCTTGGAAACGGCAGGCAGGCTCATTGCGAAAGGCTCGGCCAGTTCGTTGACCGATGCCTCGCCCAAGGCCAGCCGCGCCAAAATCGCCCGCCGCGTCGGATCGGCGAGCGCCGAAAGAGTTGTGCTGAGTTGATCCTGGGTCATCTTTATTAAACCGATAAGTTAATTAACTTCAAGGTTAAATAGATTGAGCCAGTGAATTTGTCAACTGCCTTTTCGAGAACCGTTGCCACTGCCGGAAACGCAGTTTTCCTTGACGCGCCCTTTTGAATATGGTCTCACGCGAACTATATGGAATTTCCGGTATTTTACGCCATTTCAGGCATCGATCGGGCATTTCCTTCCCTTAAAAGCATGCGCCTTCACATCCGGACGTCTCCTTTCCGGCGGAAGGCCGAAAGCACGTAAAGCACGGGCCAGGATCATGACAGACAGACCAGTCCGGGTGCGCATTGCACCTTCCCCCACCGGCGAACCCCATGTCGGCACCGCATATATTGCGTTGTTCAACTATCTCTTCGCGCAGAAAATGGGTGGCGAGTTCATCCTGCGCATCGAAGATACCGACGCCACCCGTTCGACGCCGGAATTCGAGACCAAGGTTCTGGACGCGCTGAAATGGTGCGGTCTGGAATGGTCGGAAGGCCCGGATATCGGCGGTCCCTACGGCCCCTACCGCCAGAGCGACCGTAAGGACACCTACCTCCCCTTCGTCGAAAAGATCGTTTCCAACGGTCACGGCTTCCGCTGCTTCTGCACGCCAGAACGGCTGGCCGAAATGCGGGAAGCGCAGCGCGCCGCCGGCAAGCCGCCGAAATATGACGGCCGGTGCCTGACGCTGTCGGCAGAGGAAGTCACGACACGCATGGCCGCCGGCGAACCGACCGTCGTGCGCATGAAAATCCCGACCGAAGGCTCCTGCAAGTTCGTCGATGGGGTCTATGGCGAAGTCGATATCCCGTGGGATGCTGTCGATATGCAGGTTCTGCTGAAGGCCGACGGCATGCCGACCTATCATATGGCCAACGTCGTCGACGACCATCTGATGAAGATCAGCCATGTGGCGCGCGGCGAGGAATGGCTGTCCTCGGTGCCGAAGCACATCCTGATCTACCAGTATCTCGGCCTTGAGCCGCCGGTGTTCATGCATCTCTCGCTGATGCGCAATCACGACAAGTCAAAGCTGTCGAAGCGCAAGAACCCGACCTCGATCTCCTATTACTCGGCCCTCGGCTACCTGCCGGAAGCGCTGATGAACTTCCTCGGTCTGTTCTTCGTGCAGATTGCCGAAGGCGAGGAAATGCTGACCATGGAGCGGCTGGCGGAGAAATTCGATCCCGCCAACCTGTCCAAGGCCGGCGCGATCTTCGATGTGCAGAAGCTTGACTGGCTGAACGGCCGCTGGCTGCGCGAAGGTTTGAGCGAAGACGAGTTCGCCGCCCGCGTTCTTGCCTGGGCGATGGAAAACGACCGGATCAAGCAGGGCCTCAAGCTCTCGCAGTCGCGCATCTCCAAGCTCGGCGAACTGCCGGATCTGGCAGGCTTCCTGTTCAAGTCCGATCTCGCACTTGACGCCGCATCCTTCGCCAAGGTCAAATCGAGCCCGGAAGAACTGGTCGAGATATTCAACACGGTCCAGCCGGACTTGGAAAAGATCCTCGAATGGAACGTCGAGTCGATCGAGGCGGAGTTGCGCGCCATCGCAGACCGCATGGGCAAGAAGCTCAAGGTCATCGTCGCGCCGCTGTTCGTGGCCGTCTCCGGCTCGACCCGCTCGCTGCCACTGTTTGACTCGATGGCCATCCTCGGCCGCTCGGTCGTGCGCCAGCGCCTGAAGGTCGCCGGCCAGGTTGCGGCCTCGATGGCTGGCTCGAAATAACGTCGCCGCTTTCGGCGGCGAGACACGCAGGATGTGACGGCAATATTTTTTCTCCGTCATTCCTGTGCCTGTCACAGGAATCCAGCCACGGCGCGTCTGCGCCGTGAACGAATACTTTAGGTCTCTCGCGCCCAAGGACCTGGGCGCACTGGATTCCTGTGACGAGCACAGGAATGACGGAGGCCGCAAACCGTAACACGGAACGCGACAATGTCTGACAACAAGACCGAAACCGCCCTCTCCTCCGACGTCACCGAAGTGCGCGCCCAGAAGCTGAAAATGCTGCGCGAAAAGATCGGCGACGTCTATCCGGCGCATTTCCACCGCACCATCACCAATGCGGAACTGGCCAGCAAATACGAAAGCCTGGAAGCGGATGTGGTGACGGACGATGTCGTCACGGTGGCCGGACGCGTCTACTCCTCGCGCAACTCCGGCATGTTCATGGACATCCATGATGCCGGCGGCAAGATCCAGATCTTTTCCCACAAGGATACGACACCGGAAGACGCCCGCGCGCTGCTGCCGCTGATCGATATCGGCGACATCATCGGTGTCACTGGCGTGGTCCGCCGCACCAAGCGTGGCGAACTGTCGATCAACGCGCAAGAAATCACAATGCTGACCAAATCGCTGCTGCCGATGCCGGAGAAGTGGCATGGCCTATCCGACATCGAGCAGCGCTACCGCAAGCGCCATCTCGACATCATGACCAACGAGGACTCCAAGCTCCGTTTTCAGCAGCGATCGAAGATCGTTTCCGGCATCCGCCGCTTCATGGAAGACGACGGCTTCATGGAAGTCGAAACGCCGATGCTGCATTCGGTCTATGGCGGCGCCACCGCCGAGCCCTTCAAGACGCATCACAACACGCTGAAGCTCGACATGTACCTGCGCATCGCGCCGGAACTGTTCTTGAAGCGCACGCTGGTTTCGGGCCTCACCGACAAGGTGTTCGAGATCAACCGCAACTTCCGCAACGAAGGCGTCTCCACCCGGCACAATCCCGAATTCACCATGATGGAATGCTACTGGGCCTATGCCGACTACGAGGACATCATGGACCTCGTCGAACGCCTGTTCTCGACACTCGCACTGTCGATCCACGGCACCACCGAATTCATGTTCGGCGACAAGGAAATCTCCTTCAAGGGTCCGTTCAAGCGCGTGCCCATGCCCGACGCCGTCAAGGAAGCGACCGGCCTCGACTTCATCGCCATGAAGACCGACGAAGAAGCCCGCACCGCCGCCAAGGCTGCAGGCTTTGCAGTAGAGAAGGACTGGACCTGGGGCGAATGCCTGGCCTTCATCTTTGAAGAAAAGGTCGAGGGCACGCTGATCCAGCCAAGCCATGTGACGCATTTCCCGAAGGACATCTCGCCCTTTGCCAAGGAAGTGCCGGGCGAACCGCGGCTGGTCGAACGTTTCGAAACCTATTGCAACGCCTGGGAATTAGGCAACGCCTTCTCGGAACTCAACGATCCGGAAGAGCAGCGCAAGCGCATGGTCGAACAGCTCGAGCAAGCGCATGCCCGCGGCGAGAAGGACAAGCAGTTGGACGACGAATTCCTTGATGCGATCGACCAAGGCATGCCCCCCGCCGGGGGCTTAGGCATCGGTGTCGACCGCCTGATCATGCTGCTCACCAATGCGCCGTCGATCCGCGACATCATCCTCTTCCCGGCCCGCCGCAATAAGGCGGACTGATCCTACGCTACGGACGCGCCATTCTTTAAACCGGATGGCGCGTTCCCATCAGCCAATGGAACTTTTCAGGATCCTGCGCGTCTATGTCCGCAGAATCTGAAAGGAACCCTTCCATGCTGAAATGGGCGCTTATTTTCCTGGTTATCTCGCTGATTACCGGTTTTCTCGGCTTTTCCGGCGTTTCGGCCGCAACCGCGACGATCGCGCGCGTGCTGTTCGCCATCGCCGTGATCATCTTCCTGATTTTCGTGGTTCTCGCCGTCACCGCCGGCAACGCCATCGTCTGATCAGGACGAACCATAGTTACACGTCCCCGTCAGTGCCCCTCTGGTTTTTCCAGGGGGCTCTCGGCGGGATTTTCCGTTTCGGGCTCGGCGGAAGTGCTCGACGGTTTTTCGCTGCCGCCACCCAAAACCATGGCCAGCATGGAGCCGAAGAAACCCTTTTCCTCAGGATTTGCCGTGCTCTGCTCCATTGCAGCCTCGGTGCCATGTTCAGGCGGAGCTGCTTCTTCGCCATTCCCGGCAGGTTCGCTATGCCCAGCAGGCGCCTCGCCACTTTCCGCGCCTTCTCCGTGACCGGCTGCAGCCGGTGCTTCGCCATGGGCGCCGCTCTTTGATCCAGCAGCTCCCGGTTCTGCCGCTGCAGCGGCGGCAACCGGATCGAAACAATCCGACTTGTCATCCATCGCCGTCAGCGTGGTCTTGATGTCATCCGTCGAGAGAACGGCTTCGCGTCCATAGAAGAGGCCGACGCTATTTGCCTTGGCGTCCGTATAGCGGGCAACGAAGGGCGTGCTCATTCCCGGCAGCTTGGACGGATTGGGCGCATACAGCACCTGGGCACCGATGGCAGCGCCGCGACGGCCGGCACGGTCCGATGGTCCAGCCGCATCAAGCACGACGACCTGATAGAGATCGGCCTGCTCTTCCTTGGCTAGCAGGCCGGCAATGCGCAACGCAGTGCGGACGCGATCGACGCCCCCGGCAGCTTCCGTGCTTACATATTTGCGGATCCAGCGCTGACCGTTGCGGCGCATCTTCAGCGTCTCGATCGTGATGCAGGCAAGCCCCGAAATTGAGGGCTTTTGCGGCCCAACCATGCCGAGAAAGGTTTCCTTGCCGGAATAGACAGCATAGGCGCCGGACGCGCCGGACAGCACAAGAATGCCGGTAATGAGGAACATCACCTTGCGGGGGAGACGTATCTTTTTAAAGACCGACTTCACGTGTGCTGCTCCGTCATCAGCTTCAACTCCTGGCCCCGCCGCGCCCTGCGCGGATGCGGGAACGACCCCGCCTCTTGATTGAGCCTCCACCCTATCGCGGCGACGTTTCGGAAAGTTTAAGCCTGCCGGTGCTTTTTCGCGGCGGAAGACGGATTTGCCCTGTTTTGGCACTCTGCCCGCAATGGGTCCGGAAAATGGGTTGCTCTTGGCCGCCGCGCCGCTAAAAGTGACGCAACACCGGACGTTGCGCCTTCCAGCAAGCTGCAGCTGGCTTCCAATCAACGAAAAGAACACATCATGCATAAGGTAATTTTTGATACGGACCCCGGCGTCGATGACGCGATGGCCCTGCTGTTTCTGCACAACCACCCGGATATTGACCTGATCGGCATCACCTCCGTTTTCGGCAACGCCTCGATCGAGACCACGACGCGCAACGCACTCTATCTGAAGCAGCAATGGGATATCGCGGCTCCCGTTGCCAAGGGACTTGGCGAGACGCTCGACCCGTCGCGTGCCCATGTCGGCTGGCCAACGTTCATCCACGGCGATGACGGTCTCGGCAATATCGGCGTTCCCGAAACTGTCGACCTCGCCTGCGATCCCCGGCCGGCCCATCGCTTCATCATCGACACCGTCCGCGAAAATCCGGGTGAAGTGACCATCGTCGCCGTTGGCCGCATGACTAATCTGGCGCTCGCGCTTCGGGACGATCCGGACATCGCCGTGCTGGTCAAGGACGTCGTCATCATGGGCGGCGCCTTCGACATGCGTGGCAACATCACGCCGGCCGCCGAAGCCAATATTCACGGCGACCCGGAAGCTGCCGATGCGGTGCTGACCGCCCCCTGGCCGGTCGTCGTTGTTGGCCTCGATGTCACCGAAAAGACGGTGATGACCCGTGGCAGGCTGGAAGCGATCGTCGCTGCCGGCGGCAAGCGGGCAAAGCTTCTGTCGGACATTTCACAGTTCTATATCGACTTCTACGAGCAGCATGTCGATGACGGCATGGTCGTGCATGACAGCTGCGCCTGTGTTTATGTCGTCGCTCCGGAGTTCTTCACGTTGCGCAGCGGCGCGATCCGCGTCGTCTGCGGTGGCATTGCCGATGGCCAGACCATCCAGAAGGCCGACGATCATATCTTCCCGCCGAGCGACTGGGACAACCTGCCCAGCCAGAACATCTGCATCGACGTGGATTCCGAGGGCGTTCTCGAGCTGATTTCGAAGACGCTGGGCCACAACCCGGCGGCCTGAGCCGGTAAAAATTCGTCGTGATAGCTGGCAGTTGTGCAATTGCCAGCTATCTTCATTTCCATGAAACCGGAAACGCTGCTCTACCCGACGCCCAAGGGTCTCTTTTGCGAGAAGGGCGGCTTCTATATCGATCCTGTCCTGCCCGTCGAACGGGCGTTGATCACCCATGGACACGCCGATCATGCGCGCGCTGGCCATACGCATGTGATGGCAACGCGCGAAACGCTCGACATCATGCGTATTCGTTATGGCGACGCATTCTGCGTCAGCACGCAGGAGGCCGTACTCGGCACTCGTACGGCGATCGGCGACGTCACCGTCAGCTTTCATCCGGCCGGCCATGTGCTCGGCTCCGCGCAGATCGCTGTGGAAGCCCCGGGCATGCGCATCGTCGTCTCGGGCGACTACAAGCGCCGCCGCGATCCGACCTGTCTCTCCTTTGAGCCGGTGCCCTGCGATGTCTTCATCACCGAGGCGACATTCGGCCTGCCGGTGTTTCACCATCCGGACGATCGCGGCGAGATCGCCAAGCTCTTGACCTCGCTCAAGCAATTCCCCGAGCGCGCCCATCTGGTCGGTGCCTATGCCCTTGGCAAAGCCCAGCGGATCATCGCCCTGATGCGTGAAGCCGGATACGACGCGCCGATCTTCATCCACGGCGCCTTGGCAAGGCTCTGCGACTACTATGAAAGCGAAGGTATCGAACTGGGTGATCTCCGGCCCGCCACGGTTGATGCGAAAGACAAACAATCCTTCGCCGGTGCCGTGGTCGTCGGTCCGCCTTCAGCCTTTGCCGACAAATGGGCCAGGCGCTTTCCCGATCCCATTCCCATCTTCGCGTCCGGCTGGATGCTGGTGCGCCAGCGCGCCAAGCAGCGCGGCGTCGAATTGCCGATAATTATCTCGGATCACTGCGACTGGCCCGAACTCATCGAAACGATCAACGAGATCAAGCCAGGTGAGGTCTGGGTCACGCACGGCCGCGAAGAGGCTTTGGTCCGCTGGTGCGAGCTGCAGGGGATCGCCGCACGGCCGCTGCATCTTGTCGGCTACGACGACGAGGGAGAATAGCGATGCGCGCCTTCGCCGAACTGCTCGACCGGCTGGTCCTCACCCCGCAGCGCAATGCCAAGATCAAGCTTATGGCGGATTACTTTCGCACAGCACCCGACCCGGACCGCGGCTATGCGCTGGCCGCCGTCGCCGGCACGCTGACGCTCAAGACCGTGAAGCCGAACGTGCTGAGGCAACTGGTGCTGGAGCGTATGGATGAGGTCCTGTTCCGTTACTCCTACGATTATGTCGGCGACCTCGCCGAAACCATCTCGCTTGTCTGGGAACCAGCAGCCACAGGCAAACTAGCGTCCGGCGATCTGTCGCTAGGGACCATCATGCACCAGCTGGAAACGGCCGGGCGGGCCAACGTCCATGGCCTCGTGCGTGATCTGCTCGATCAGCTCGAAGGGTCGAGCCGGTTTGCCTTCCTCAAGCTCGTCACCGGCGGTCTGCGCATCGGCGTTTCCGCACGTCTGGTGAAACAGGCGCTTGCCGACATGGGCAATGTCGATATCACCGAGATCGAAACACTCTGGCACGGTCTGTCGCCGCCCTATGTTTCGCTGTTCCAATGGCTGGACGGAAAGGCGGACAAGCCCGAACTGGATATGCCCGCAGTATTTCATGCGGTGATGCTGGCAACGCCGGTCGGCGACAATGATCTCGCGTCACTCGATCCGAAGGATTTTGCCGCCGAATGGAAATGGGACGGCATTCGCGTCCAGCTGGCCAATCGGGCCGGCACGCGGCGGCTGTATTCACGCAGCGGCGACGATATTTCCGGCGCCTTTCCCGATATCCTTGAGGCAGCCGATTTTGAAGGCATCATTGACGGCGAACTGCTGATCGGCGGTACGATGCGTTCCAACCAGGCCACCCGCACGTTTTCCGATCTGCAACAGCGGCTGAACCGCAAGTCAGTGACAAAAAAGATGCTGGAAGAATATCCAGCCTTCATTCGCGGCTACGACCTGTTGTTTTCCGGCGGGCGCGACATGCGCGCGGAAAACTTCCTGACACGGCGCGATGCGCTTTCCGCCCTGATCGAAAAGGCGGCACCATCACATTTCGATCTCTCTCCGCTGGTCCCTTTTTCCAGCTGGGAGGAACTGGACCGTCTGCGTGCGGATCCCCCGGACCCCGTCATCGAGGGCATCATGCTGAAACGGCTGGATTCACCCTATACATCCGGCCGCTCGAAAGGCCCCTGGTTCAAGTGGAAGCGCGAACCCTACAATGTCGATGCAGTACTGATGTATGCCCAGCGCGGCCACGGCAAGCGATCGAGCTACTATTCCGACTTCACCTTCGGGGTCTGGACGGAAAGCGATGGCAAAGACGTGCTGGTGCCGGTCGGCAAGGCCTATTTCGGCTTTACCGATGCGGAACTTGAGGTCTTGGATCGCTATGTGCGCAACAACACCATCGAGCGTTTCGGCCCCGTGCGTTCGATCCGGGCCGAAGCTGATCACGGTTTCGTCGTCGAAGTTTCCTTTGAAGGCATCAACTTCTCCAACCGGCATAAATCCGGTGTCGCCATGCGTTTTCCGCGCATATCGCGATTGCGGACAGACAAGCTGCCACGGGATGCCGACCGGCTGGGGACGCTGCTGGCGATGATCGGCCAACCGGACGCCAATTCCGGCGGGACACGGGAACCAATGCAAGGGCCGGTGGTTTAGAAGCAGCATCCAGATGAAGGAGAAAGGCCATGCCTGCAAAATCCCAAGCTCAGCAAAAGGCGGCCGGCGCAGCACTGTCGGCAAAACGTGGCGAAACGAAAAAATCTGAATTGAAAAGCGCCTCCAGAAGCATGGAGAAGTCCATGTCGGAAAAGGAACTGAAGGAACTTGCTGAAACCGATCGAAAAGGTCTGCCGCAAAAGAAAAAATCAACATAGGCCTACCTAATTTATCAGGTTCCCGAAGCATGTCTTGTTAAGACGACTTTGCCAGAATGCGGACCAAGAGTTGTCGAGTAAAAGATCGGCATTGGAGATTTCGTGTTTTCCGCACTGTCGCGCCTACCGGCAAAATTTACAATATTTCGGTTCCTCAGACCGAACTATCTGCCGACCTATGTCGCGCTGATTGTCGTGATTTCGGCGGGTATATTTGCCGAACAGCAGAACCGCGCGGTTTACGCCGCCAAGATGCGCGCGTCCGTCGTCGCGGAGCTCAATCCGATCCGCTCAAAACTCGAAGCCAATATCAACGGTGACATACAGCTCGTTCGCGGCCTGATCGCCGCCATTGCGACCGAACCGGGTATGAACCAGAAGCGCTTCTCCGATCTGGCGCGTAACATCTTCAACGAACGGTCCCGGCTGCGCAGCATCGCGGCCGCTCCCGACCTGATCGTCTCTCTCGTCTATCCGCTCAACGGCAACGAAAAGGTCCTTGGACTTAATTATCGCAACAACAAGGAACAGCGCGCTGCCGCGTTGCGAGTTCGCGAACTTGGGAAACTCGTCCTGGCGGGACCTTTGAAACTGGTGCAGGGCGGGACCGGCCTTGTCGGACGGTTCCCGGTTTCCCTGCCTAACGGCGGGGACTCGAACCGGTTCTGGGGCGTCGTCTCCGCCGTCATTGACGTGGAGCGCCTCTATCAGGACAGCGGCCTTCTCTCTCCGATACTTGACATCGACGTCGCAATTTCCGGTCTTGACGGCCTGGGCGAAGAGGGCGCGCTGTTTTACGGCGACAACCGGGTGAAGTCCGCCGATCCTGTCGAGGTCAGCGTCTTCCTGCCGGGTGGCGCCTGGGTGATCAGCGCCGTGCCAAAGGGCGGATGGATCGACACACCGCCCAATGCCTGGATGATCCGCAGTATCATCCTGCTCGGCGGGCTTTTCATCGTCATCCCGATGTTCGTCAGTGGACGGCTGATCGGTGAGCGCAAACGTAACATTCAAGTGCTTGAACACAACAAGGACCAGTTGCAGGAACTATCCCATCGCCTGAAGATCGCGCTTGATGCATCGCAGATCGGTATCTGGGAGCTGGATGTTTCGTCCGGTAAACTGCTGTGGGATGAGCGCATGAAAGAGCTCTACGGCCTGCGCAAGGGCGCGAGCGAAGTCTATGAGAATTGGCGCGATGCGCTGCATCCGGAGGATTTGGAAAGAGCCGAACAGGAGTTCAGCAACGCCCTGCTGCATGGCGGAAGCTACATTTCGCAATTCCGCATTCGGCTTTCGCGAAACCGGACCCGGCATATCCGCGCCGTCGGTTCGAAATATATCGGCGCAGGAGGCCTGGAAAAGATCGTTGGCGTCAACTGGGACGTGACGGCCGATGTGGAAAAGAACGAAAGCCTGGAAGCCGCCAGGGGGCAAGCCGAGGCGCACAGCACCGAACTGGAGGCCGCCCGGCACCGGATGGAATTCAACGCCCTGCACGACCCGCTGACGGCTCTGCCCAACCGGCGGTATCTTGACGAAATCCTGGCGGAAAAGCGCACCAGCGCGGCGACGCATGGCCTTGCCAGCATATTCCATATGGACCTCGACCGTTTCAAGGAAATCAACGATACGCTCGGCCATGCAGCCGGTGATGAAATCCTCAGGCATGCCGCCCAGATCCTGCGTGCCAATACGGGAGAGAGCGACTTCGTCGGCCGCATCGGCGGAGACGAATTCGTCATCATCTCCCGCAATGGCGGCGTGGCCGAAGATGATGCAGCCCGCGCCCAGCGGATCATCGATGCGATGAGCGTGCCGGTCAAATACAAGGAACAGGAGTGCCGGATCGGCGTCAGCATCGGCATTGCACATCAAACAGGTCCGGAAGAGGAGTTGACCCAGGTCCTCGTCAACGCCGACATCGCCCTTTATGAGGCAAAGCGCCGTGGCCGCAACCGGCATGAGGTCTTCACGCACTCTCTGAAGACTGCGGTCTTCAAGACAAAGCAGACGGCGGATGAAATCTTGCGCGGTCTGGAGCAGAATGAGTTCATCGCCCATTTCCAGCCGCAGTTTTGTCCCGTTACGCTCAATATCATCGGAGTAGAGGCGCTGGCACGCTGGGATCATCCGACCAAAGGACTGCTGGCACCCGACGCATTCCTGAAGACGGCGGAAGATATCAACGTTCTTGCCGAGATCGACCAGAGGATTCTTGAACAGGCCCTATTCCAGTCAATACGGTGGGAAGCGATGGGAATCGACATCCCGAAAGTCTCGGTGAATATTTCCTACCACCGCCTGCATGATGAAAAGCTGATGGACCGCCTCAGCCGGATGGTCATTCCAAAGGGCAAGGTATCATTTGAGCTGCTGGAATCGATCTCATTTGACGAAAGCGACATGACCGTGCTTTCCAATGTAGAGCAGATCAAAAGTCTCGGGATCGATATCGAAATCGATGACTTCGGCACCGGATATGCATCCATCGTCAGCCTCTTGAAACTCACCCCACGCCGCCTCAAGATCGACAGACAGCTGGTCATCCCGATCCTGACCTCGGCCAAACAGCGCCAACTGGTTGCCTCCATCATCGATATCGGCATTTCGCTCGGCATTGACGTCATCGCCGAGGGCGTCGAAACCATGGAGCATGCCCGCATCCTGAAGGAGCTGGGCTGCCATGGCTTGCAGGGCTATGCCTTTGCCCGGCCGATGAGCGCGACAGACCTTGCTAATTTTGTGCGCGAACGGCGATGGCTGGCGGCCTGACCCAAGGGAGCGCCGCGGCGCATCACAAGGGCATGACGCCTCCCTTCAAGCGTGACGCGCTTTGCTTCGCCGGTCATCACCAGATTTCTCAGATACAGCCGCCGCAGCCATGCACGCCAGAAACAATTCGACACCGGGTTGACAAACCCCAGACATGTAGACCCTTTAATGGGGCAGTTAATTGTTAACATTCAAGCGGGCACACTGCTTGAAGTACAGTGATTCGCACGGGTGATTCTTTTTGTAAGGCGCCCTTGAAATCACCGCTGGAACGTCCAAGCCGTGGCACTTAGGAAACACCAAAGCTGGGGAAAGTCCATTTCGGGGCCATCTTTGCAATTGTTCCCTCGCATGCGGCGCGGAAAATGTTAAAGACGAAAAGTATGAATCGTTTGTTACCGACCCGCTCGGGCCGGATGGGGACCCAGATGAAAATTGTAAAAGTGCTGCTTCCCTTGAGCCTCGCGCTTCTCTCCGGTTGCGTCGTCGGCCCGGATTATAAATCTCCGACCGCCGATCTGCCGTCGAAATTCTCGCAAGGCGGCAAGGCAGAGTCAGACAATGTCGCGCTTAATCCATGGTGGGAAGCCTTCCGCGACAAGAAACTGAACGGCCTCGTTGGCCAAGGCCTCGGCGAAAACCTTAACGTCCAGCAATCGATTGAACGCGTTGTCGAAGCTCGCGCAAACGTGATTGTCGCAGGCTCGGGCGGCCTGCCTCAAATTAGCGGGAATAGTTCGGCGAGCGTTGCCGGACAGGATGGTTCTTACCTTGGAGGCGGCCACACCGAAACAAAAACGGCCGGCGGTGGTGGCGATGCATCATGGTTGATCGATCTGTTCGGCCAATATGCCCGCGCCAGGGAATCTGCCAATGCCTCGCTTGATGCCGCCTATGCCGACGTCAACGTCGCCCGCTTGGCCTATTTGTCCGACCTGACGAACTCGTATATCGAGGCGCGTTACAATCAGGAAGCCTACGCGCTGCAGCAGAAGAGCCTTGCTTCGCGCCGGGAAACGCTCAAGCTGACGAACGACATCAAGGCGGCCGGTGCGGCATCGAGTCTCGACGTCGTCCAGGCTGAAGGCCTCGTCAACACCACGCTCGCAGAACTCCCGGGCTACCAGACAGGCTTCAACCAGGCAGCAAACCGTATCGCTACCCTGCTCGGCCTGCCGGCAACAACCGTTACCGCGGGCCTGAGAAACGGTGGTTCCCAGCCTTCGCCGCGCTACAATACCAAGATCGGCATTCCTGCCGACCTGGTGCGCAACCGCCCCGATATCCGCAGGGCAGAACGTTTGCTCGCCGCCGCTACCGCTCAGATCGGCGTCGCAGAAGCCCAGCTTTATCCAAGCCTGACCCTCAGCGGCAACATTGACGGTTCGCGCATTGCTGCCTCTGCTGCGACCGGCGGTCTCGGCGCCTGGTCATTCGGTCCAAGCCTGAACATCCCGATCTTCAATGGTGGACGCCTGAAGGCCAATGTTGATATCGCCAAGTCCGGTGCGCAACAGCAGTACCTGAGCTGGAAGCAGACCGTTCTTCAGGGCATCGAAGAAGTTGAAAACGCCCTCGTTGCACTTCGCAACAACTACCAGACAGTCGCAGCCCTGCGCAAAGTGGTCAATTCCTACGAAGAGGCATTGAGCTTGGCGCGCGAAAGCTACAAGGGCGGCGCGACATCGCTGCTCGACGTGCTGGACGCGGAGCGCAACCTTGCCAACTCCCGTATCGCTCTCGCAGCCGGCATTCGCAATCTGGCCAACAACTACGTTTCTCTGAACGTTGCCATCGGCGGCGGCGCAGGCATCGAAGCCATCGGTCAATAAGTCGAAGACACCGCCTCTCGCGGCGACCTGAGACAACAATTATGTGCGGCTGATTTCGATCGGCCGCACATTTTTATTTGCCCGGGGACGTGAGGACAAACTGTCCCGTCGGGGAAAAACAGAACACCTGAAATCGTTATTCATTGTCTATGCGCATTCACCGTCGTGACCATGGGAACAACGATCGGCACAATGTATGGCTGGGAGCATCATGGCGTGACGGGTGCAATCGCACCTGGCTTTGTCGTATTCTGTGCCGGCGCGTTTATAGCCAGTTCGCCCTTTCGGTTTCTGCAAATTCTGACGTGAGCGCACACCGCCATTCCCGGCAGTCATGAATACGCCAACATGAAACCGCCGGGCTTTCAGGCGGACAGCAAGTTTCAATTATGCTTGATCAATCCTGGTCGGCAGCACAAGCGGCAGGCGTACAGTCTGCAACAGACCGCCTTCCCGGCGGTTGACGATGGTGATCGTCCCGCCGTGGTTTTCGATGATCTCGCGGGAAATGGCCAGCCCGAGGCCGGCGCCCGCCACCAGTTGCCGGCGGGCTTGATCAACGCGGAAAAACGGTTCGAAAACACGGCCAAGCAGATTTGGCGGGATGCCGGGGCCGCTGTCCACAATGGTCAAGATGGCTTCGGTTCCATAGTTTGCAAGCGAAACACGCGCACCACCGCCATGGGTCGCGGCATTCACTACCAGATTGCGCAGAGCCCGTTTCAAAGCGAACGGCGATCCTTTGACCAGAACCGGTACGACCAAGCCACGCTCGACGGGTAGATTGGTCTCCTGTGCTTCGTCGGTGATGGCACAAAGGACCACATCCAGCGGCACCCGTTCCTGGGCTGCCAGGCTCACCTCTTCGCGCACCAGCCGGATGGCACTGTCGGCGATGTGATCGAGCTCATCGAGGTCCTTCAACCAGGATTGGCGGTCATCGCCATCGCTGACAAATTCCGCACGAAGCCGCATGCGGGTCATCGGGGTGCGCATGTCGTGACCAGCCGCTGCGATCATTCTCATTCGGCTGGCGACGGCCGCGTTGAGGCGTGTCGCAAGCCGGTTGATGGTCTTGGCTGTCGTTCGAACCTCCACCGGCCCCGTCTCGGGCAATTCGGGGATGATACCGTCGGGGCGAATCATCGCGATCGTTTCGTCAAGAATGCGCAACGGCCGCATCATCACGTTGCTGGCATAGATCGAAATGCCGGTCATGCCGATAGCAACAAGCCCCAGATAGGCCGCAAGCGGCAGATAAGGAAACGGGCCTGGTTCGGGAAAATCCAGATAGGCCCAGCGGCCATCATCCAGCCGAACGGCGATATCCCAGCGGTGCGGATTGAAACTCTTCAAGACGACGACATCGGCCGTGTAACCTTGGCGCCGGCCCTCCGCGAGAATATTATCGGTCCGGTCCTGATCGATGCGGTCCTTCTCTGGCTTGTCCTGGATTTCAATATGCAGAGTCTGCGCTGCCAAGGGATCGGCGCGCAGCAGAAGCAGCGCGAACTCGGCCTTTTCTGCAAGAACGCGATCATACATCACTTCCGGCGGTTTTCGCAGAAGCCAAGCCGTAACGACTGCGGCAATCACCAGAACCAGAACGACCGAGATGATCAGCAGCGCCGTGAACCGCGTGCGAAGCGACAGCATCTAATTGCTCCGTTCGACAGGAACCGCCAACTGATAACCCTTGTTTCGCACTGTCTTCAGCAGCGCAAACACACTCGCATCACCGAGCTTACGGCGCAGGCGGCTGACAAGAATATCAATCGACCGGTCGAAAGGATCGGCGGTCCGCCCCTGTGTCAGGTCAAGCAGCGAATCGCGAGACAGAACACGGCCCGGACGCTGGAGAAACACCACCAGCAGTTCGAACTCCCCGCCGGTCAGATCGACTGCGCTGCCGTCGGGCGCAAGTAAGGTGCGGCTTTCTATATCGGCGACATAATTGGCAAAGACATATTGCCGGCTGCCGGCCGCCGGCGGTTCGGCGCGACCACGGCGCAGCACGGCGCGGATGCGGGCAGACAGTTCGCGCGGGTTGAACGGTTTTCCGAGATAATCATCGGCACCGAATTCAAGCCCGATGATCCGGTCGACATCTTCCTTCAGTGCCGTCAAAAGGATGATCGACAGCTGCGGCATCCTGCCCCGCAAGGAACGGCAGAGATCGAGCCCGGAACCATCCGGCAGCATGACGTCGAGAACCAGCAGATCGATCTTCAACTCGGCCAGCTTGGCCTCGCACTCGCCCTTGCTCCCGGCTAGGCTGATGCGGAAGCCTTGGCCGTCGAGATATTTTCCAAGCAGCCGGCGGATCTCCGGATCATCATCGACGACAAGAATGTGCGGTATTGTATCCATGCGGTGTTTATATCAGCAGCAGGACAAAACGCACGCGCCACGGCCGCTGCCACCAGCCGTTTTCAGTGTCGAAATATTTCCCGTCACACCGATCCTACACTTCGTTACAAAAATCACATCTTGATGTTTCCAAACACAGATTGACCGGCGCACGTGACGATCCGCCATCAAACTGCGATTTCGCGGCACGCCTGGCAACGAATTGCCGCAGGCGGTCAATTTTATCGCCGTTGCGGGTTGGCATGGCAGCCGAAAGCAGACATAAAAACAATGTGCTCTTGCTCCGTTTCGCGGTGCGCTTCGGGCACCGCCGCGGCGCACAAATGCTGCAGCACTCACGGACCCCTCGCGGTCCTGTCATTAGGGAAAGATTTAAGGAAACGGGCACATAGAGATCGCAGCGACATTGCTTCTGATTCTGGTTCTTGCGCCTTTCGCAGGGAGCCTTGTTGCAATCTGCATTCCGGCGCACAAGGGCACGGCCAGCGCCTGGCTTTCAGGCTCGATCGCCCTGTTCTGCCTGGCCACATCGGCCGGCCTCTACCCGATCGTCGCCGCAGACAAAGTGCTCCGCTACGATATCAACTGGCTTCCGGAGCTGGGACTGAATTTCTCGCTGCGCATGGACGGATTCGCCTGGATGTTTGCAAGCCTGGTCACCGCGATCGGCCTGCTCGTCGTCATCTACGCACGCTACTACATGTCGGCAAACGACCCCGTGCCGCGCTTCTTCGCGCTGTTTCTCGCCTTCATGGGCGCCATGCTCGGCGTCGTGCTCTCCGGCAATCTGATTCTCCTGGCGATCTTCTGGGAACTGACCAGCATCATCTCCTTCCTTTTGATCGGTTACTGGCACCACAATGCCAATGCCCGCGACGGCGCCCGCATGGCCTTGACGGTCACAGGCACCGGGGGCCTGTGCATGTTCGTCGGCCTGATGCTGATCGGCCATATCGTCGGCAGCTACGATCTCGATGTCGTGCTCTCGTCCGGCGACCTGATCCGCAACGACCCGCTCTATACGACCGTGCTCATCCTAATCCTGCTTGGAGCCCTGACCAAGAGCGCGCAGTTCCCGTTCCATTTCTGGCTGCCGCATGCCATGGCCGCGCCAACGCCGGTATCGGCCTACCTGCATTCCGCCACCCTCGTCAAAGCCGGCGTGTTTCTGCTGATCCGGCTCTGGCCCGTCATGGCGGGCACGGACCAGTGGTTCTGGATCGTCGGGCTTGCCGGCCTCAGCACCCTTTTGCTCGGCGCCTATTTCGCGATCTTCCAGCAGGACCTGAAGGGGCTGCTCGCCTATTCGACGATCAGCCATCTCGGCCTCATCACGGTTCTGCTCAGTCTCGGAAGCCCGCTGGCTGCGGTCGCGGCGATCTTCCACACCATGAACCACGCCACCTTCAAGGCCTCATTGTTCATGGCCGCCGGGATCATCGATCATGAAACCGGCACCCGCGACATGCGCAAGCTCAGCGGCCTGTTCAAATACATGCCGATCACCGCGACGCTGGCGATGGTTGCCAGTGCCTCCATGGCGGGCGTGCCGCTCTTGAACGGCTTCCTCTCGAAGGAAATGTTCTTTGCCGAGGCGATCGAAACCCACAAATACAATCTGCTCGACACGATCACGCCCTATGTCGCCACACTCGCCAGCATGTTTGCCGTCACCTATTCGCTGCGTTTCATCTACAGCGTCTTCTTCGGCCCGCCGCCGCAGGATTTGCCCAAGATACCCCATGAGCCGCCGCACTGGATGCTGGCGCCGATCTATTTCCTGGTCTTCTCCTGCCTCGTCGTCGGCGTCATCCCGGCCTGGACCATCGGCCCCTTCCTGCACACCGCCGTCCAATCGGTGCTCGGCGACGCGACACCGGTCTATAGCCTTGCCGTCTGGCACGGCTGGAACCTGCCGCTGTTCATGAGCCTGATCGCGCTGGTTGGCGGCATCGGGCTGTTTTTCATCATGCGCCCCTACCTCGCCACCAGCATCGAAGGGCCGCCCTTCTTCCGCCGCCTGGAAGGCCAACGCATCTTCGAGCGCGTGCTGGTGACCCTGTCGTGGAAATGGGCACGGTCGATCGAGATGCGCGCCGGCACCCGCCGGTTGCAGCCACAAATGCGGGTTTTAGTCGCCGTGGCACTTCTCGCAGGAGCCGTCACACTGCTCTCGCAGGGTTTCAAACCGGCCAATATCGTGCTGCGCAACATCGATCCAGCCTTCGCGCTGCTGTGGCTGGTCGGTATGGTCTGTGCCGTCGGCGCCGCCTATCAGGCGAAATTCCATAGGCTCGCCGCGCTCGTGTTGCTTGGCGGTGCCGGCCTTGTCACCTGCGTCACCTTTGTCTGGCTTTCGGCACCTGATCTTGCCGCTACGCAATTGCTCGTCGAGATCGTCACGACGGTTCTCATCCTGCTCGGCCTGCGCTGGCTGCCGAAGCGGATCGAAGATCCCGATGATCCGGAAATGATGACCATCTCCACGCGCCTGCGCCGCCTGCGCGATCTCGCAACGGCAGTCTTCGCTGGCCTCGGTATGATGCTCATCTCCTACACGGTCATGAGCCGGGAAATGCCGGAAACGATTTCGAGCTATTTCCTCGAGCGTGCCTATACCGAAGGCGGCGGCACCAATGTCGTCAACGTCATCCTCGTTGATTTCCGCGGCTTCGATACGCTCGGCGAGATTGCGGTTCTCTGCATCGTCGCCCTGACCGTGTTTGCGCTTCTCCTCCGCTTCCGCCCCGCCACCGAGAGCCTTGAAACGCCGGAGCAGCAGCGCGTCCAGAACGCCTTCGATGACGATCATCCGGACCGCAAGAAGGGCGACAGCATCGCTGAATACCTGCTGGTACCCTCCGTTATCATGCGTTGGATGTTCCCGGTCATCGGCATGCTGGCAGCCTTCCTGTTTTTCCGCGGCCACGATTTACCGGGCGGCGGCTTCGCAGCCGGCATCGCCATGTCGATCGCCTTCATCCTGCAATATATGGCGGGCGGCACGCGCTGGGTCGAGGAACGGCTGCGTATCCATCCGCTGCGCTGGATGGCGATCGGCCTCATCGTCGCCACCGCAACCGGCCTTGGGTCCTGGGTGTTCGGCTATCCGTTCCTGACCTCGCATGCGCAATACTTATCCCTGCCGATCCTCGGCAAGATTCCGCTGGCGAGCGCGATCCTATTCGATCTTGGCGTATTCTCGCTGGTTCTCGGTGCCACCGTGCTGATCCTGATCGCCCTTGCCCACCAGTCGGTGCGCGCACCACGCGCCCTGATCCGGGCCGCGAAGCTGGCTGCGAAGGAGAACGCATAATGGAACTGGTTCTCTCCGCAGGCATCGGCGTCTTGACCGCCTCCGGCGTCTGGCTTCTTTTCCGGCCGCGCACCTACCAGGTCATCATCGGCCTGTCGCTGCTCTCCTATGCCGTCAATCTTTTCATCTTCGGCATGGGCCGGCTCAGGGTCAACGCGCCGCCGGTGCTTGAACCCGGTGGCGCCGGCGGACTTTTGACCCACACCGATCCCATTCCCCAGGCGCTGGTATTGACTGCCATCGTCATCGGCTTTGCCATGACGGCGCTGTTTCTCGTCGTTCTTCTCGCTTCTCGCGGCTTTACCGGCACCGACCATGTGGACGGCAGGGAGTAGCGCGGCATGAACTGGCTCCATCACCTGATCATCCTGCCGATCCTGCTGCCGATCATTACGGCAGCAGCCCTCATTCCCGTCGACGAACGAAACCGGACGCTGAAGGGCGTGATCGCCTTCACATCGACCGTGGTGGTTTTCATCATCAGCGTTCTGCTGATGCAGATGGCAACCTCCTCGGGAGAAGGCGAAACGGGTGCCAGCGTCTATCTGCTTGGAAACTGGCCGGCACCCTTCGGCATCGTTCTGGTGCTTGACCGCCTTTCGGCGCTGATGCTGGTACTGACAGGGCTGCTGGCGATGGCGACGCAGGTGTTCTCGATGGCGAAATGGCATCGGGTGGGCTATCATTTCCATTCGCTGTTCCAGCTGATGCTGGCGGGTCTCAACGGCGCCTTCCTGACCGGCGACCTGTTCAACCTGTTCGTCTTCTTCGAAATGATGCTGGCTGCATCCTACGGACTGTTGCTGCACGGCTCCGGCCCGATGCGGGTCAAGGCAGGCCTGCACTATATCGCTGTCAACCTCGCAGCCTCCTCGCTGTTCCTGATCGGCGTCAGCCTGATCTACGGCGCGACCGGCACGCTGAACATGGCCGATCTTGCCATGCGCATCTCCACGATCGGTCCGGAAAGCCGGATGCTGATGGAAGCGGGTGCTGCCCTTCTTGGCATCGCTTTCCTCGTCAAGGCCGGCATGTGGCCGCTCGGCTTCTGGCTACCCGCGACGTATTCGGCAGCAACCCCGCCGGTCGCCGCGATCTTTGCCATCCTCACCAAGGTCGGCGTCTACATCCTTCTGCGGCTCTCCATGCTGCTGTTCGGCGCAGATGCAGGCGCCTCTCTCGGCTTCGGGCAGGCCGTCCTGCTCTATGGCGGCCTGCTCACCGTCGGTTTCGGCGCGATCGGCGTATTGGCCTCGCAGGCCATGGGCCGGCTTGCCGGCTATTGCGTGCTGGTCTCCTCCGGCACGCTGATGGCGGCGATCGGCCTTGGCAATGGCGCGGTTATCGGCGGCGCGCTGTTTTATCTCGTCAGCTCGACACTGACGATCTGTGCCTTCTTCCTGCTGATCGAACTGGTGGAGCGCGCCCGCGATGCCGGCGCCGACGTTCTGGCGGTGACGATGGAAGCCTATGGCGATGTCGACGAAAACGAGGAGGAAAAGGAGGGCGGCGTCGCCGTGCCCGGCACCATGGCCGTGCTTGGCCTGTGCTTCTGCGCCTGCGCCATCCTGTTATCCGGCCTGCCGCCGCTCTCCGGGTTTCTGGCGAAATTCGCCATGCTGCACGGACTGTTCAATCCCGGCAGCTTCGGCGGCGATGCTCCGGTCTCCGGCGCCGAATGGGCCTATACTGCCCTGCTCATCCTGTCCGGCCTTGCGGCCATGATCGCCATGAACCGCGTCGGCATCCGCACTTTCTGGACATCGATCGAAGGCACCATACCGCGCGTCTTCCTGATCGAGATCACACCCGTTCTGCTGCTGCTGACGGCCTGCGTCTTCCTGAGCTTCCAGGCGGGTCCGGTCATGCGCTACATGGATGCGACGGCGAAATCGCTGGGGGAACCGCAGAACTATATCGGACGCGTGATGTCGGCTCCGCGTGCCGGCCCAGCGGTGGGGGAATAGGCCATGCGCTACTGGTTCCCCTATCCGCTGCTATCGCTGGCCTTGCTGATGTTGTGGCTGTTGATCAACCAGTCGCTGTCGCCCGGTCAGATCGTACTCGGCTCGATGCTCGGCATCGCGTTTGCCTGGGCCATGGTCAATCTCCAGCCCGACAAGACGCGGCTGAAGAATTTTGGCGTGATCGCCGTTCTGGCCGGACATGTGGCCGTCGATGTCGTCCGCTCCAACATCGCCGTGATGGGGGTGATACTGCGCGCCGGAAAACGGTCGGTGAATTCCGGCTTCGTGGCAATCGACATCAGCCTGCGCGACGAGAATGCGCTGGCGCTGCTTGCCTGCATCCTGACGGCGACACCGGGAACCGCCTGGCTCGAATTCGACCGCCAGACCGGCGTTCTCTTGATCCACGTGCTGGACCTAGAGAACGGTGCAGTGTGGTCCGACCTGATCAAACGCCGCTACGAAACCCCGTTGAAGGAGATATTCGAATGAACGAACTCTTCATCATCTGGTCGATCCTGGCCTCTCAGATTCTGCTCGGCCTGGCCATGGGCTGCGCACTCTTCCGGATGGTCCGCGGACCAAGGGCGCAGGATCGTATCCTCGGGCTTGATGCGCTCTATATGGCTGCCATGCTGCTGCTTCTGACATTCGGGATCCGCACAGCCAATTCGATCTACTTCGAAGCGGCGCTGATCATCGCCCTGCTCGGCTTCGTCTCGTCGATCGCCTTTGCCAAATTCCTGATGCGCGGCGAGGTGATCGAATGAGCCATCTGACCGACCTTCCAACCTGGGCAGCGATCCCGGTTTGCATCCTTCTTCTCCTTGGATCGGCTATCACACTGATCGGCTCGATAGGGCTGATCCGGCTGAAGACCTTCTATGGCCGCCTGCATGCACCAACGCTCGGCGCCAGCGCCGGCACCATCCTGATCTGCGTCGCCTCGATGATCACCTTCGCCGTGCTGCAGAACCGCTGGATCCTCCACGAAATCCTGATCATCGTCTTCGTCATCCTGACGACGCCGGTGACCCTGATGCTGCTCGGCCAATCCGCGCTCTACCGCGACCGGATCGAAGGCAAGAACGACGTGCCGCACAAGGCAACCGGCGAGCAGCCGGACACATCAGGCATGGATATCTGAGACTTTCTACAGCCCGTCGCGACCGCGAAACCGCCGCTGGTAGGCCGCATCATAAAGCGAACTCTCGCGGAAATCGGTGGCACCCAGCGTGCGGCCGACAAAGATGAGGGCCGTCCGTTCGATCGGATCGGCCGCCACCTTTGCCTCGATATCGGCGAGTGTACCGCGGATAACCCGCTCATCCGGCCAGGATGCCTTGACGACAATCGCCACCGGGCAATCCGCACCGTAGAGCGGCGTCAACTCCTCAACGACCTGTGCCAGCGCATGGATCGCCAGATGGATGGCGAGCGTCGCACCGGTGGCACCAAACCCGGCCAGCGTCTCGGCATTCGGCATGGGCGATGCCCGGCCGGAAACGCGCGTCAGCACAAGGCTCTGGGCGACGGCAGGGATGGTGAGTTCCCGGCCAAGCGTTGCGGCAGCGGCGGCAAACGCCGGCACGCCGGGCGTCATCGTGTAATCAAGCCCATGCTTCTCAAGCCGGCGGATCTGCTCGGCAACGGCACTCCAGACCGAAAGGTCACCCGAATGCAACCGCGCAACATCATGCCCGGCCGCGGCAGCCTTCACATATTCAGCCTCGATCTCGTCAAGCGACATCGGCGCCGTATCGACGATGCGCGCACCTTCCGGGCAATATTGCAGCAGATCCGGCGAGACGATCGAACCGGCATAGAGGCAGACCGGGCAGCGGGCGATGAGATCGCGGCCGCGCACGGTGATCAGATCTGCAGCACCTGGGCCTGCTCCGATGAAATGAACGGTCATGCTCTGTCCTTTTGAATTACCTGCATCATGGCTTGACCCATGACCATTGTGTCACCGGCATTGCGGGACGCCATCCGGTCATGGCGCCGACGGGAGATGCCCGGGCGATGTCGATACGGATCAGCGATCCGCCAAGCCGTGCCTGATGCTGCAGAAGCACCGCCTCCATCTGCGTCGTGACGGCATTGGCGACCAACCGGCCACCGGTTTTCAAAGCGGCGATCGCCGCGGCCATCACGCCCTCTTCGCTGCCACCACCACCGACAAAGATCGCGTCCGGAGATGGCAACCCGGCAAGGGCTTCGGGCGCTGTACCATGGACGACAGTCAAACCCGGCACACCGAAATTCGCCGCGTTCCGCTTGATGCGTGCGGCGCGATCTGCAGAACCTTCGATGGCAATCGCATGCATTGCCGGATCGCACAGCATCCACTCGATCCCGATCGATCCGGAACCCGCGCCGACATCCCAAAGCAGTTCACCCCGTCGCGGCGCCAGCGCTGACAGCGTCAGCGCGCGAACCTCACGCTTGGTAATCTGACCATCATGCTCGAACAACCCGTCATTGAGGCCGGATGCCAGCGGCAGAATACGCGCGCCCATTTCAGCCACGACCTCGACCGCGCAGATGTTCAGCGGGTTGAGACCCGTCAGCGAAAATTCCGCGGCGATGTGCGACGTGACGCGCTCCTGAGCGCCGCCCAGCGCCTCTAGCACCGTCAGCCGGGATTGCCCGAACCCGCTCGCGGCAAGCAGTTCCGCAAGCTGGCACGGACCACGCACATCCGATGTCAGCGCCAGTATGCGCGAACCCGGATGCAAATGCGGCAGGATCAGATCGAGCGGGCGGCCATGCAGGGACACGATTACCGTATCCTGCAGCGCCCAACCGAGGCGGGATGCCGCCAGGCTGAACGAGGACGGAGCGGGAAGGACACGCATTTCCGAGCGAGCGATCTGCCGCGCAAGCGTCACCCCGACGCCGAAGAAGAAGGGGTCCCCGGACGCCAGCACCACGACTGGCGTTCCGCGCAGCGCAACCACGGCCTCTACTGAACGTTCGAACGGGCTCAGCCATTGATGGCACTGGCCGGCAATCACTGGTGCGGCAAGCTCGAGATGGCGGGCCCCGCCAAAAACCACCGAGGCACTGGCGATGCAGCGCTTGGCCTCGTCTCCGAGACCGGTTAAACCGTCTTCACCAAGGCCGACGATTGTCAGCCAGGGCAGAATGTTGCCGTTAGAAGAGGCCTGATCGTCACCCATGGGCAAACACCGTATCCTGATCCTTGGCGGCACGACCGAAGCGCGACAACTGGCTACTGCGCTGGCTGAACGCAACGATTGCGACAGCCTGCTTTCGCTCGCCGGACGCACGGCAGAGCCCATGGCCCAGCCTGTTCCCACCCGCAGCGGTGGCTTCGGTGGCAGCGACGGACTTGCCAAGTTTCTGAAGGCTGAAAATTTCGATCTTTTGATCGATTCCACCCATCCCTTTGCGGCACGCATCTCGCATAATGCGGCGATCGCGGCAGGCCGCACCCGAATTCCGCTTTTTGCTCTGCGCCGCGCCGCGTGGAAACCGGAACCCGGCGATCGCTGGACCCGTGTTCGCTCTGTCCCAGACGCAGTCGAGGCTCTCGGCGCCGCGCCGAAACGCGTTTTCCTCGCCATCGGCAGACAGGAAGCTTTCCATTTCGAAACCGCGCCCCAGCACCAGTATCTGATCCGCAGCGTCGATCCCGTCATGCCGCAGCTCGGCGTACCCCATGCGCGCTATATGCTGGCGACCGGCCCCTTCGAGGAAGCCGCTGAACGGGAACTTCTGATCGACAACCGGATCGAGGTCATCGTCGCCAAGAACAGTGGTGGAACCGCCACCTATGGCAAGATCACTGCGGCCCGTACTCTCGGCATCGCGGTGGTCATGGTTGAGCGCCAGCAACCGGACGATGTCCGCACGGTTGAAACTGTCAATGACGCGCTCGGCCTTGTCGATCACCATTTCTCCCCGGAGATGAAACGCGGCGTATAAACCAGATCGGGTTTGCCCGGACGCGGGATGACCCGGGTCTCCGGCGAGCCGATGATCACGCAGGTCGCCATATCCGCCTTTTGTGCGTCCGCCTGCCCGAGCGGCATGACCAGCATGCGTTCGTCGGGACGGCCAGCCGCGCGGCCGAAGATTACCGGCGTTTCCGCCGGCAGCACGGTACGCAGGATATCGAACGCTTCGCCGAGCTGCCAGGGCCGCGCCTTGCTGATCGGATTATAGAGTGCAATCACCAGGCCTGCTTGCGCCACCAGCTTCAAACGGCGGGTAATCACATCCCAGGGCTTCAGATTGTCCGACAGCGAGATGGCACAGAAATCATGGCCGAGCGGAGCGCCGATGCGGGCAGCAACGGCGAGCATGGCGGTGACCCCCGGCACGATGACGAGATCAATCGTGCGCCATTCGCCCGGCCCGTTGTCGATCGCCTCGCAGACGGCGGCGGCCATGGCAAAGACGCCGGGATCGCCGCCGGAGACGACGCAGACATCGGTGCCCGAGACGGCACGAATAATGGCCGCCTGCGCCCGGTCGAGTTCCTCGCGATTGTCCGACGCAATACGGTTCTGATCCGGGCGGAGCGACAGCCGGTCGAGATAGGGGCCGTAGCCGAGAAAATCGGTCGACTTCGAGACCGCGTCGAGGGCCTCGGGCGTCATCTGCTGTGGACCGCCCGGACCTGTGCCGATCACATAAAGCGTGCCGCTCATGGCCTGCCGCTCCAGCCGGGAACCAGCACCAGCGAAAAATAAGGTGCGACGTCGTCGGCTTTTTCAGCCAGCGGGATCATCGCGGAATTCGCCATCGTGCCGCGCTCGACATAAACGGCCTGGCCAAGTTTTCCAGCGGCCGTCAACGCCCGGCGAATCTTCGGCAGATTGCGGCCAACCTTCATGATCACGGCTGCCTCGGTATCGCCGAGGCGGCGGGTCAGCTGATCTTCACCCATCGTGCCCGGCAGCACGGAAAGCACATCGTCCCCCTGCACGATCGGTAGGCCGGCGAGCGACCAGCAGCCGGACATGGCGGTGATGCCCGGAATGACCTCGACCGGGTAACGCCCCGCAAGCCGCACATGCAGATGCATGTAGGAGCCGTAGAACATCGGATCGCCTTCGCTGAGGATGGCGACCGTCTTGCCTGCATTGAGATGTTCGGCAACAGCCGCTGCCGACGCATCGTAGAAGCCGGTGATCTGGCTCTTGTAGTCGTCGTGGTCCTTGTCGATCTCGACAGTGACCGGATAATAAAGTGGCAATTCGAGCAGACCGGGCTTCAGCAGCCCATCGACAACCGCGCGTCCGTTGCCGCGCCTGCCTTCCTTAGCGAAATAGGCGAGCACGTCGGCCGCCGCCAGCGCCTTGATGGCCTTGAGGGTCAGAAGCTCCGGATCGCCGGGCCCAGTGCCGACCCCAATCAGCCGGCCAGTCGAGGCGGCGCTCACAGGCCCGGCCTCGCCAGCGAATTGACCGCAGCTGCCGTCATCGCGCTACCGCCAAGACGGCCGCGCACGATGGCATAGGGCACGCCATAGGAATTTTCGGCCAGCGCATCCTTTGATTCCGCCGCACCGACGAAGCCGACCGGCATGCCGATGATCGCCGCCGGCTTTGGCGCGCCGTCGCGCAGCAGTTCCAGCAGGAAGAACAGTGCCGTCGGCGCATTGCCGATGGCAACAACCGATCCGGAGAGACGCTCGACCCACAGTTTCAAGGCAGCGGCAGAGCGGGTATTGCCGATCTCGCGAGCGATGTCCGCCGTCTGCGGTTCGCGCAAGGTGCAGATCACGTCATTATCGGCCGGCAGGCGGGCGCGGGTGATGCCATGGGAGACCATGAAGGCATCGCAGAAGATCGGCGCGCCGTTCTTCAGGGCCTGGCGGGCAGCCGGGACGAAGCCGGGAGAGAACTCGAAATATTGCGCGGCATCCACCAGCCCGCAGGCGTGCACCATGCGAACGGCGAGATCTGCCTCTTCCTCGGAAAACCGGGACAGATTTGTTTCGCTGCGAATGATGGCAAACGAGCGTTCGTAGATGGCATCGCCATCCCGGATATAATCGTAATCAGGCATCTCTATCCCTGTTGAACCGCGGCTGTGATCCCATCCGCTCCGAGCCGTGTAAGGCAGGATCGGGCCGATTCGCCACCCTGTTTCCGCTCAGACACCAGCTTGTCGAGGTGTTCAAGCGCGGTTCTTATGTTGTTTTCTTCGATATAAGCGGTTGGCACTGCCGATGCTGGGCCATTTACGACAAGTCCGTAGCCTGTTGGCGCAGCCGTGATCGTCAGAGCCGAGGCAGATGGCTTGGCGCAGCCCTTGGCGCAGCCGGAAACATGCACCGTCAGCGATCCGTCGAGCAGCGCCGGTGCGGTATCGACAACCATTTGCGCCACGGCTCGCGTATCGATCCGCGCCGAGGCGCAGGCGCCAAGACCAGCGCAGGCAGCGATGTGATTTCGCGGATCCCGCGGAACGGCCCGCAGGCCATGACCGAGAGCCAAAGCCTGCGCCGCACCGATCCGGTCAGGCGCAATACCCAGCACCATCAGCGCATGGCCGGGCGCCAGCCGGATTTCCGTCGCCCCCAGTATTTCGAGCGCTTCGAGCAATGTGCCAACACCCAGCGCGTGGATTTGTCCGAATGGCAGGCCGATGCCGAGAACAGAGCAACCTTTCCCAAGATCATGAATACCGGCAGCGTTCGGTGCGGGCACCATGGGCGCGATCTCGTCGAGATTGAGTGTCGTTGCCCAGCGGGTTGCAACCGCACCGACGATATCACGGGCGCGGGCGTCCCTGCCGATCGCAGCAAGGTTTTTGAGAATATCCATCACTGCCGGGACGACAGCCGCTTCTTCCAGCGCCGCAATCCGCCTTGCCGTCGTTTCCGTACCGGCAAGAGACAACAGCCAAAGCACTTGTCCATTGGTCCGAACCGCGCGCAACCGAATATCGGCGGTGACTGCACCCAGATTCAACTGGCCGCCGCCATCGATGACGACCGATAGCTTCGGCGCCAGGGCCAAAGGCGGCTGATGTGCAGCCACAGCATCACGCAACCGCTCAGCAGCGGAAACAGCATCGGCAATTTCAGTTGGATCCAGTCCGGCCAGCGGCGGCGTTTCAATCGCTAGCCCCTCTGCGATCGCTATCCCAGCCTCGGCGACTTTTTGGGACAGAAGCGGGACGGTCTGCGCGGTCAAGCCACGGATTTGCAGATTGCCGCGCGCCGTGATCTCGAGGATGCCGTTTCCACACAAAGCAGCCGCATCGGCTATCGCCGTCAGTTCCGCGAGCGCAAACCCCGATTTTTTGGGCCGCAAGCGCACCAAAAGACCGTCGCCCGTCATCATCGGCGTTGACAATGATGGACACGCACCGCGGCGCATCGGCGCGATCTGCGTGGCTTGCATTGATCTATCGGATGGTGCGGCACAGAACGTCATGACAGGCAGCTAGCCATCTCCAGTCTTAAAAAAGCAAATCCAAAGTCCCAGGCCACCATTTGCCCGTGACAACAGCACTCTACAACACAGACAAACCGGCCGCCATGCCGTGTACCAAGTCAAAACGAAGCACCGCTTTCGCCGCTATTCTTCGAAATCCGCACCCTTCTGCAGAAGGTAGATATCCATGATCCAGCCATGCTGTGCCCGCGCCGCCGCCCGGGTTTTGAGGATATCCTCCTTCACGTCGGCAAGGCGTCCTGAAATGATGATCTCCTGCTCGGTACCAAGATAGGCGCCCCAGTAGATCCGCGCGTCCGGATCCTCGATCTTCATAAACGCCTGCTCGCCATCAAGCATGACGACGGCCGTCTCGCTTTTCTGCGGAAAGCTTTCGGACAGGCGCCGGCCAGTGGTGATCTCCACGGGCTTGCCAACGAGATTGAGCGGGATCCTGTGGCTGGCGGCAAGCGCCTGAATGCTGGTAATGCCGGGAATGACCGAATAGTCGAATTGCACCGTCTCCAACGCCCGAACACGCTCAATGATCCGGATGGTGCTGTCATAGAGCATAGGATCACCCCAGACGAGAAAGGCGCCGGTCTCCCCCTCCTCAAGCACTTCAAGCAGAAGACGTTCGTAGGTTGCTGCAATCGCGGCGTGCCACTCATCGACGCTCTGCGAATAAGAGCGCCCCGCAATCTGGCGAACGGGAACCTCGAATTCCACGACCCGGTTGTCCCGTCTCGTGACATGGCGCGAGACGATATCACGGCGGATTTCGGCTAGCTGAGCCTTCGCTTCGCCCTTGGTCGGAATGAACAGGACGGCCGCTGCATTCAGAGCATTGATTGCCTGAACGGTGAGATGCTCGGGATTACCGGTACCGATGCCGACGATCAGGATATTTCTCATTTTTCAGCCTTTTCGAAGATTTACCGTCTTTGTCCGATTGCTCTGTGGAGCGCAAGGCGACAGGGAGTTTGGAAAAATCTAAGTAATTGTTTAGAAAGCAAAAATACTTTCACCAAGCGACTCGAAAACTATGCTATGAATCAATTTCTGTCCCTCTAACGACGACAAATTCGTTTACATTAGCGAAAATTCATTTACATAGGCGCCGATAGCCGCCCGTTGGCGACGCTCCATTTATGCCCCCCAGGTGACATGTTTCCCGGGAATGCGACTTCAGAGAGATAGTCGCGCATTGTGCATTCCATTTGAGACGCAAAGCGCCTCGTAAGGACCTCAACAGTGACGAATCATTCGAAAAATAAAGTCAGCGCATCCGACCCAGGCGAGGCGCTGTGGAACTGCAAGGCAGGCTTCATCGGTATCTTTGTCGCCAGTGCGCTGGTCAATATCCTCTATCTCACCGGCTCCTTCTTCATGCTTGAAGTCTATGACCGGGTTATTCCGAGCAGAAGCATCCCCACGCTCATTGCGCTTTGCCTGCTCGCACTGCTGCTTTATGCATTCCAGGGCGCTTTCGAAATGATGCGCGGCCGCATGCTCGTGCGCGTTGCCGGCGCACTCGATGAAGCCATGAGCGCGCGTATATATCGAGCAGTGGTTCAGGCACCGTTGAAATTGCGCACCCAGGGCGATGGCCTGCAGGCGTTGCGGGACTTCGACCAGGTTCGCTCATTCCTGTCGGGCAGCGGCCCAGCCGCATTCTTCGATCTGCCGTGGCTCCCCTTCTACATCGGCATCTGCTTCCTGTTCCATCCGTTGATCGGCGTCGTTGCGATCGTCGGTTCGATTATTCTCATCATCCTGACCTTCCTGACCAATCGCGGCACGGAAGGCCCGTCAAAGAGAGCATCCGAGGCAGGCAACCAGCGCAACGCCTTTGCTCAAGCCTCGCAACGCAATGCCGAAGTCATGCAGGCCATGGGCATGATGGGCCGGATGTCGCAGCTCTGGGAACATCGTAACGACACTTATCGGGAACATAACCGCACAACCTCCGACGTCGGCAACGGTTATGGTGCCTTGTCCAAGGTGTTTAGAATGGCGCTGCAGTCTGCAGTTCTGGCAACAGGCGCGGTCCTCGTCATCGAAGGAATGGCATCTCCTGGCATCATTATTGCCGGCTCCATCCTGACGGCGCGGGCGCTGGCCCCGGTGGAACTGGCCATCGGCAACTGGCGCGGGTTTGTTTCCTGCCGTCAGAGCTGGCAGCGGCTAAAGGATTTGCTGCAGGCCCTGCCGGAACGCGACGCGCCAATGGAACTGGCAGTACCGAAAGAGAAGCTCAGCGTTGAAAATCTGGCCGGCGGCCCCCCCGGCGCACAGCGCCTGACCTTTGCAGAAGTCAATTTCACCATATCCGCCGGTACGGCGCTTGGTGTTATCGGCCCGAGCGCCTCGGGTAAATCCTCGCTCGCACGTGCCTTGATCGGCATCTGGCCCTCATTTCGCGGGGCAGTACGCCTTGATGGTGCGGCACTCGACCAATGGGACAGTGACCGGCTCGGCCGCTCCATCGGCTACCTGCCACAGGACGTCGAACTTTTCGCCGGCACGGTGGCGCAGAATATCGCCCGCTTCATCGAAAACGCCTCGCCGGATGCCATCGTCTCAGCGGCTCGGGCAGCGCGTGTCCACAATCTCATTCTCAAACTGCCGAACGGCTATGAGACAGAGATCGGCGAAGGCGGCACGGCCTTGTCGGCTGGTCAGCGCCAACGCCTGGCCCTTGCTCGCGCTCTTTACGATGAACCGTTCCTCGTCGTCCTCGACGAGCCCAATTCCAATCTCGACGCGGAGGGCGAACGAGCCCTCAGCGAAGCGATCATGAGCGTGCGCGCGCGCGGCGGTATCGTCATCGTCATCGCTCACCGGCCAAGCGCACTTGCCGCTGCCAACATGGTTTTGATGATGAACGAGGGCCGCATGCAGGCCTTCGGGCCGAAGGACGAAATCCTCGCGCAGATCCTGCGCAAGGAAAGCCAGCAGCCTCAAATAGCCAAAACAGCCTCGCTGAAAATCGTGAGTGAAGGACAGGATTCCGCATCGTGAACGATATCGTAACAAAGCCCGTAACCTCGCGCCGCTCGCTTGGCCGGCACATCACCGCCGTATCGGTCCTGGCGTTTGCGCTGATCGTCGGGGTCGGCGGCTGGGCAATGACCACCGAACTGTCGAGCGCGATCGTCGCGAGTGGCACAGTCGTCGTCGAGAACAACGTCAAGAAGATCCAGCACCTGACCGGTGGCATCGTTGGCGAAGTGCTGGTCAAGGAAGGCGACACCGTCACGGCGGGCCAGATCCTGATCAAGCTCGACGGCACCACCGTGCGTGCCAACATGTCGATCGTCCGCAATACGCTGGCGCAGCTCTATGCCCGCAAAGCCCGTCTGCTGGCGGAGCAACTGGGGGCCGACGATTTCAAGATCCCGGAGAATCTGGACGAATTGACGTCGGGCACGAGTACTCCCGGCAGTGTCCTTGAGGAGAGCGAACGCACGCTGTTCGTCAGCCGGAAAAACGCGCTTGTTGGCATGAAAGCCCAGCTTGCGTCACGCAAGGACCAGCTTGCCGACGAGACAAAGGGGCTGACCGTCCAGCTGGCTGCGATCGAGGACGCGGTGAAGCTCATCAATGAAGAGCTCAAAGGGCTCGAAAAGCTCTACGGCAAGGGTCTCATTCCAATGCAGCGAGTGGTTGAGTTGAAACGTGACCGGGCTCAACTCGACGGCGACCGTGGCGCCCGTCTCGCCGCACGCGCCCAGTCCGCCGGAAAGTCGAGCGAAGTCGATCTGCAGATACTACAGCTAGACGAGGACCGCCGCACCGAAAACGCCAAGGAATTGACGGACGTCGAGGCAAAGATCGCCGAATACGAGGACCGCCGGGTCGCCGCCATTGACCAGTTGAAGCGCCTGGATATCCGTGCGCCACTGGACGGCCGGATCTATCAGCTGGCTGTCCATACTGTGAACGGTGTCATCAATCCGGGCGAAGTACTGATGGTTGTGGTCCCCGGCTCGGACGGCCTGACTGTCGAAGCCAAGATCGCCACCCATGACATTGACCAGATCCGTGTCGGCCAGCCGGTGGAAATCCGCTTTAGCGCCTTCAACCAACGCACCACCCCGATCGTCGACGCGGAAGTCGTCACCGTCGCACCTGACCTGGTTACGGACCAGCGGACAGGCTCGAGCTATTACCCGCTACGCATCAAGCCGAAAACGGAAAGTCTGGCGGGCCTGAAGGGGCTTACCCTCTACCCGGGCATGCCGGCCGAGGTCTTCATCAAGATCGGCGACCGCACCGTAATCTCGTATCTCGCCAAGCCGCTGACTGAACAGATTCAGCATACATTCCGGGAGGATTGATCCCATCAGGCAACACGGCGGTGATCGACACCGCCGTGTTGCTGGAAAACGCCGATGTAAAACAATCCGTACTGCATCGCCAAAATCGCGTGGCAGGCTCCGGCACAGCCGGTGTATGACCGATGTCATGACCTCGAAGCGAACCGGCTACATCTTCGTCCTACTTGCCCTTGTCATCTTCTCGATACAGGACGCGATCTCCAAGCATCTGGGCGGCCTCTACCCTCCGGTCTTCATAACAATGATCCGCTATTGGGCCTTTGCCGCGTTCGCCATCGCCCTGGCAGCCCGTTCGCGCGGCGGCTTATCCGTCACGGCAAGGACGAAACGCCCGATCCTGCAGATTCTGCGCGGCATCCTGCTGGTCGCACAGATCGTTATCGTCATCATTTCTTTCTCAAGGGTCGGTCTTGCCCATTCGCAGGCGATTTTCTCCTCCGGTCCACTGTTCGTGGCGCTTCTTTCCATGCCGCTGCTCGGCGAGCGCGTTGGCTGGCGGCGCTGGACGGCGATCATCGTCGGGTTGCTGGGCGTGTTGCTGATTTTGAAACCCGACGACAGCAGCTTCGACATCAATTTCCTGATCCCGATCTCCTCGGCGCTGATCTTTGCGATCTACGTCATCTCGACACGGCTGGTCAGCCGCGACGACGGCGCGATGACGAGCTTTTTCTACACCGGCGTTGCCGGTGCTGTTGCGATCACCCTTGTCGGACCTTTCTACTGGACGACGCTCGCGCCGCAGGACTGGGCCTGGATGCTGCTTCTGTGCATCACCGGAACGACCAGCCATTTCTTCCTGATCAAGGCCTATGAACTTCTGGACGCGTCCGAGGTTCAACCGCTGACCTATCTCCAGCTGGTTTTCGCCTCGATCATCGGCGTCTCGATCTTCGGCGAGACGCTGAACCTCAACATGATCCTTGGCTCGGTGATCGTCGTCTGCGCCGGTATTTTCACCGTCTGGCGCGAAAGCGTCGTTGCCCGGCGGAATGCCAAGAAACCCGAACCACCATCCTCCCAGACGTTGACCTAAGCCAGCATCTCCGGATTGGCGGGCAGAGCCCAGTCGATCGGTTCGCGTCCTTTCGAGACGAGAAAGTCATTGGCCTTGGAAAAGGGTTTGGTGCCGAAAAAACCGTTATGGGCCGAAAGCGGCGACGGGTGCGGCGAGCGGATCACCAGATGGCGCGACTGGTCGACGAAAGACGCCTTCTTCTGCGCATAGGCTCCCCAGAGGATGAAGACGACCGGATGCTCCTGATCGTTGACAGCCCGGATGATCGCATCGGTGAATTTTTCCCAGCCCTTGCCCTGGTGTGATGCCGCCATCGCCCGTTCGACCGTCAGCACGCTGTTGAGCAACAAGACGCCCTGCCGCGCCCAGCTTTCCAGGAAACCGTGACGGGCGGGCGGGATACCGAGATCGCTTTGCAACTCCTTGTAGATGTTCACCAGCGATGGCGGCGAACGCAAGCCGGGTTTGACGCTGAACGATAACCCATGCGCCTGCCCCTCGCCGTGATAGGGGTCCTGACCGAGGATAACGACGCGCACTTTGTTGAGCGGCGTCAGGTCGAGGGCGCGAAAATACTCCGGCCCCTTGGGGAAAATCTGCTTTCCCTCGTTCCTCTCCTCTACCAGGAATTTTTTCAACTCGGCCATGTAAGGGCTGGAGAATTCCGCGTTCAAAGCCGCCTTCCAGCTCTCCTCGATCTTCACAGTCGATTCCATGGCATTCCCTACCCTGTTCATTCCGGTCAATCCTGTGCCGCCGAATTTAACGTCAGCCCCGTCGATGGCAAGCAGCACGGCGCAGGTTGAGACGAATGAGTTTCAATATATTTTGATCAATATAACGCTGGCCAATCGAATTATACCGTTATATCTAAAGGGATATCTCGAAACCAATGGGGGACCGCATGCGCACTGAACGTCGAACCTTGCTGAAATTTCTCGGAACTGCCGCCGTTGCACTCTGGATCGGCGGCACGTCGCTCGTCCAGCCTGCCGCCGCTGCCGAAAAGGTCACGGTCTTTGCCGCGGCAAGCCTCAAGAACGCGCTCGATGCCGTCAATGCCGAATGGCAGAAGGAAGCCGGCAAGGAAACCACCGTTTCCTACGCGGCAAGCTCGGCACTCGCCAAGCAGATCGAATCCGGCGCACCGGCCGACGTTTTCATTTCAGCTGACCTTGCCTGGATGGACTACGTCGCTGAAAAGAAGCTGATCAAGGATCATACCCGCGCCAACCTGCTCGGCAACCGTATCGTGCTGGTCACCGGCAAAAAGGATGCTGCCCCGGTCGATATCAAGCAGGGGCTTGATCTGAAGGCCCTGCTCGGCGACGAAAAGCTCGCCATGGGCGCCGTCGATTCCGTTCCGGCCGGCAAATACGGCAAGACGGCGCTTGAAAAGCTCGGCATCTGGTCGTCGGTCGAAAAGAATGTCGCCGGCGCTGAAAACGTCCGTGCAGCGCTTCTACTGGTTTCCAAAGGCGAAGCGCCCTACGGCATCGTCTACCAGACGGATGCGGCCGCCGACAAAGGCGTGACGATTGCCGGCACCTTCCCGGAAGACAGCCATCCACCGATCGTCTACCCGATTGCAATTACCGCCGACAGCAAGAATCCGGACGCCGCCGCCTATGTCGGCTTCGTCAAGTCTGCCAAGGCGGCCGCTCTATTCGAAGCCCAGGGCTTCACGATCCTGAAGTAAGTTGGCCTGAAATAAAACTACCCGAAATAAGACAACGATGCGCTCTATCCGCCAATGGATGGAGCGCATATCGTTTGACCGCTGGGGACGGAGCATAGGCATTTGGATTGGTTGGCTTTAAGCGACGCGGAATGGACGGCGATCCGCCTCAGCCTGCGCGTATCCTTCGTCGCCATGATCGTCAGCCTGCCGTTTGCCATCGGCATTGCCATGCTTCTGGCACGCGGGCGTTTCTGGGGGAAATCCATCCTCAATGGCCTGGTTCATCTTCCCCTGATCCTGCCACCGGTCGTTACCGGCTTTCTTCTTCTGGTTCTGTTCGGCAAACGCGGCCCGATCGGTGCGTTTCTCGCCGAATATACCGGCATAGTCTTTTCCTTCCGCTGGACCGGCGCTGCTCTTGCCTGCGCGGTGATGGCTTTTCCGTTGATGGTGCGCAGCATCCGCCTGTCGATCGAGGCTGTGGACCGCCGGCTGGAACAGGCGGCATCGACACTAGGCGCTGGACCAATTTGGGTCTTCCTCACCGTCACGCTGCCACTCGTGCTGCCGGGCGTCATCGCCGGCATGGTCCTCGCTTTTGCCAAGGCGATGGGCGAATTCGGTGCGACGATCACCTTCGTCTCCAATATTCCCGGAGAAACCCAGACACTGTCTTCGGCGATCTATACCTTTACCCAGGTTCCCGGTGGCGATGCGGGTGCATTTCGCCTGACCCTCATTTCCATCGTCATTTCCATGGCTGCCCTGATGGTGTCGGAAATTCTCGCAAATCTCGCAGCGAAGAAGGTTGACGCGGCATGAGCCTTGAGGTCGATATCCGCCACAGGCTTGGCGCGTTTTCCGTCGAAGCGGCATTCTCGGCGGACAAGGGAGTGACCGCCCTCTTCGGTCGCTCGGGCTCCGGCAAGACCTCGCTGATCAACATCATCGCCGGGCTGATGCGGCCCGGGAGCGGGTCTCTGACCTTCAACGGCGACGTGCTTTTCGACGGTGACAACCGTGTTTTCGTGCCCGCGCACAAACGCCGCTTCGGTTATGTCTTTCAGGAATCCCGCCTCTTTCCGCATCTGAGCGTCCGGCGCAATCTCGGCTATGGCCGATGGTTTGCCCGGCGCAGCCATGGCGGAGCGGATTTCGACCGGATCGTCGATCTGCTCGGCGTCGGCGCCCTGCTGGACCGCGCACCGGCTAATCTCTCCGGCGGCGAAAAGCAGCGTATCGCCATTGGCAGGGCGCTGTTGTCTAATCCGCGCCTTCTGCTGATGGACGAGCCCATGGCCGCGCTCGACGAGGAACGCAAGGCGGAGATCCTGCCCTATCTGGAGCGATTGCGCGACGAGGCGGATATTCCGATCATCTATGTCAGCCACTCGGTCGCCGAGGTCGCCCGGCTGGCGACAAAGGTCATCATTCTGGAAAACGGCCGCGTCAGCGCGTCAGGTGACGCAGCAACCATCCTCAGCCAACCCTCCTCGACCATCAGCCGGCGGGAAGCCGGCGTGGTGATCGACGGCATAGTCGAGGCGACGGACGCAGAACATCAAATCACCGTCATCCGTGCAGGAAAGGCTGAAATCCGTGTGCCGGACCTGCATGCTGCCATCGGCAAGAGCGTGCGGCTGCAAATCGCCGCTCGCGACGTCATGCTGGCAACCAGCCGGCCGGAAGGGCTGAGCGCGCTCAACATTCTGCCCGCAACGATCATCGAGATCGGGGAACCGGCGCAAGGCATGGTCGATGTTCGGCTGGATTGCGGTGACGTGACGATCGTTTCGCGGGTAACGGCGCTGTCGCGCGACCTGCTCGGACTGCATACCGGCAAGCCGGTTCATGCCATTATCAAGAGCGTGGCTCTGGATCTCTGATCTCCGGCGCGCTTGCGCTGAGATTGTCCTGCAACCAGGCCAGTTCGGATGCCAGCGCCGCCTGTGCCTTCTCCTCCATCGCGCGGAACTGACGGATCAACGCCTCACCGAAGGGCGTCAAAACCGCACCGCCGCCCTGTTTTCCACCACGCTGCGATTCCACAGCCTCCTGCCTGAACATGCTATTGAGCGCGCTCACCAAAAGCCAGGCCCGCCGGTAGGACATATCCATGGCACGGCCCGCAGCCGAGATCGATCCGGTTTCGCGGATATGCTCGAGCAACTCGATCTTGCCTCGGCCCAACCGTTCGGCATGGGGGAAATCGACCCGCAAAACGGGGTGGAGACTGCTGTGATCTATCTGTGTCATGCGGTTCTACGTGCCCTGGCTGGATCGATAAAAGATTATCGCGCCCGCCTGCCGATGTATAGCGCCGCCTTCACTCCAGAGTGGCTGCCGCCTTCAAACCCGCAATCCGGTCTCGACATCGAACACATGCACATCGGCCGGACGGATCGATACATCGATGACATCTCCTGTCCGAACCTGCCGGCGCGAGGTTTCGACGATCGTCACCTCCGCAGCAGTCGATGTTGTTATGTACGTCGCCGAGCCGGTGCTTTCGACGATGCCGACCGGCAGGCGGAAAACGCCCTGCCCCGGCTCGACGAAATGCAGATGCTCGGGCCTCAGCCCCGCCGTTACCTTGCGGCCGGGCTGCAATTGCCGGTCAAGAACGATGGTCTGCTTTTCTCCGACATCGACCGCCAGAGAACGGCCGTCCTCCCCGACCACGGCGGGCACGAAATTCATCGCCGGTGAGCCGATGAAACCGGCGACAAACCTGTTGGCTGGCCGGTCGTATAGGTCGAGCGGCGCGCCCTGCTGCTCGATGACGCCATCCTTCATGACCACGACGTGGTCGGCCATGGTCATCGCCTCGATCTGGTCATGGGTCACGTAGACGGATGTCGCACCCAGCCGGTCATGCAGGGTGCGGATTTCCTTGCGCATATGGACACGCAGCGCGGCATCGAGGTTGGACAACGGCTCATCGAACAGGAAGGCCTTCGGATGACGAATGATCGCCCGGCTCATGGCAACACGCTGGCGCTGGCCGCCCGACAGTTCGCGCGGATAGCGGCCGAGAAGCTGCGACAGCCCGGTGGTCGCCGCCACTTCCTCCGCCGCCTTCCTGGCTTGCGCCTTCGGAACACCGCGAATGCGCAGGCTGTAGGTGAGGTTCTGCTCCACCGTCATATGCGGATAGAGCGCATAGGATTGAAACACCATGGCGATGTCGCGCTTGCGCGGCGGCACATTGTTCATCAGCTCGCCGGCAATCTTCAGGTCACCCGTTGAGATGCTTTCAAGCCCTGCGAGCGAGCGCAGCAGCGTGGACTTGCCGCAGCCGGAGGGACCGACGAGCGCGACGAAGCTGCCCTTCTCGATGCTGAGCTCGATGTTTTTCAGTGCATGGAAGGCGCCGTAATATTTGTTGACGCCCGAGAGCTCGATCTGCTTGGTCATTTGATGGCTCCCGAAGTAAGGCCGGAGACGATGCGCCGCTGCAACAGCACGAAAATGGCGAGAATGGGGGTCACGTAGATCGTGGCATAGGCCATGATATTGTTCCATTCATTGGTGTTCGGCCCCATGAACGAGTTGAGACCGACACTGGCGGGCTGCAGTTCCACCGCCTGGATGATCGATTTCGAATAGACGAATTCGCCAAAGGCCTGCATGAAGATCAGGATGGCACTGACGAGAATGCCGTTGCGGGCAAGCGGCAGCACGATGTTGAAGAAGGCGCCCACGCGCGAATTGCCATCGACCAGTGCTGCCTCTTCCAGTTCCTGCGGCACCGCCATGAAGGTGGCGCGGACAAGAACGACGAAGAACGGCATGCTTTTGGCGGCAATGGCGATGATCACGGCCAGACGCGGGTAGTTCAGCATGCCCAGCTGCGAGAAACCGACGAAGATCGGCGTGATCATCAGCGATGCCGGCAGAACCTGCAGCATCAGGATCAGGAACAGCCCGATATCAACCCAGACATTGCGATAGCGCGCCAGCACATAGGCGCAGCCGACGCCGAGAACGGTGATCAGGGTGACCGAGCCGAAGGCGATGATCAGCGAGTTCCACAGATAGCGGCCCATGCCCCGGCTTTCCCAGACAAAGGTGTAGGTGCCCCATTGCGGCTCCGATGGCCAGAAACTCGGTGGTGTGGCAAACATCTCCGAGCCGCTTTTCAGCGCGGTGATATACATCCAGTAAAGTGGAAACAGATAGATTGCCGCCATGATAAGGGCGATCACCAGCATTAGGCGGTTGCGGTTGGTGTCGCTCATCCGCGCACCTCATGACGTGTAGAGCGGACATAGACGACCGAGGCAAACATCACGAAGACGATCATGATGACGGAAATCGTCGCGCCCTTGGCAAAGTCATATTGCCTAAACGACAGGTCCCAGGCCCAGTATTGCGTGACGTTGGACGAATTGTTCGGTCCGCCCGATGTGATTGCGGCAAAGAGGTCGAATTGCTGCAGGGTGAAGATCAGGCCGAGCGAAATGATCGCGCCGATGGTCGAGCGCATCATCGGCAGGGTGATCGTCCAGAAGCGCTGCCAGGCATTGGCGCCGTCGAGTTCGGCGGCCTCATAGAGATCACCGGGAATGCTCGCCAGACCAACGGACAGGAGGATCATGTTGAAGGCCGTGCCCAACCAGACATTGGCCATGATGACGGCATAGAGCGAATAGTTCGGGTCGGAGCGCCAGAAGATATTGCCTGAGATGATGCCGGTTTCCCTCAGCATGAAGTTCAGCACCCCGAAATCGCCCGACAGTATCCAGTTCCAGATGGCGCCGACGACGAGGCCGGGCATTACCCAGGATACCAGGAACAGGCCGCGCAGCCACGAAGCACCCGGAAAATTCACCCAGAAGAACAGCGCCAGCCCGAAGCCGATCAGGAACTGGCCGGCAATCGAACCGATCACGAAGATCGCCGTATTGCCAAGGATCGGCCATGTCTCCGGCTGGGCAAACAGGTCCCGATAATTCTTGAAACCGACGAAGGGCCGCAGCAACGTGCCGAGGCTGAACATGTCGACTTCCTGAAAGCTCATCAGGATATTGTAGAGCAGCGGCAGACCCGCCATCAGGAATAGAAAACCGAGTGGAAAGGCGACGAGCACGATATCGAAACCGTTGCCATCCCGGATGCTGGAAAGCAGCCGCTTCATAGGGCCTCCGATGCTCCGAACGGGGTTGCCTGACGCATTGGCGCGCAAGACAACCCCTTCCGGGAGGAAATGATGATGGCGCAGGCCATCGGCTATTTTCCCTTCTCCCCAGCGGGGAGAAGGTGGCCCGAAGGGCCGGATGAGGGGGCGGCCCGCGCAGCCGTTTGCTTATGGCTTTCGCGAAAGCAAGCGTCGCTGCCGCTCCTCATCTGCCCATTGGGCATCTTCTCCCCGCTGGGGAGAAGAGAGAAAGCAAGCTCAGCCCAGAACAGCTTTGATCTTTTCGGCCGCCTGATCAAGCGCGTCCTTCGGGCTCGACTGGCCGGTCAGCGCTGCCTGGATGGCATCCTGGATCGCCTTGGAGATCTTTGGCCATTCCGGATGCGGACCGCGCGGCTTGGCGTATTTCAGTTGTTCGAGGAACACCTTGAGGCCGGCATCCTTGAGCGCCTGACCGGTTTCCGGGATGGAGATGTCGGAACGGGCCGGAAGCTGGCCGTAGTTCTTGAACATCTTATCATCCTGCGAGGCGAAGAATTCGAGTGCCTTGAATGCTTCCTCCGGATGTTTGGTCGAAGCGAAGATCGCCCAGTTGAAATCGCCCATGGCCGAAGAGCGTTCGGCACCGTCCTGCGGCACCGGCAGCAGCGTCACGCCCCAGTCGAATTTTGCCTCCTGCGTCATGCGGTCGAGTTCCCACGGACCGGAGATTGCCATGGCGGCATTGCCGGAATTGAAGGTACCGGTCGAATCCCACTGGCCCCGGGTCAGCGTATCCGGCGAGGCAAGCTTCTCATCCATGATCGTTTTCCAGACCGTCAGCGCCTTCACCGCACCTTCGGAATTGATGTTTTCGTAGCTGCCGCCACCCATCTGCGCCCAGGGCAGGAACTGGAAGGTGCCTTCCTCGCTCGCCTTGGCGGAGAAGGCCAGGCCATAGACGTTGGCCGCCGGATCGGTCAGCTTGCGCGCATCCCCGACAAGCTCATCCCAGGTCTGCGGCGGCTTGTTCGGGTCGAGACCCTTCGCCTTGAACATATCCTTGTTGTAGTAGAGCGCGATCGTGTTCGTCGCCTTCGGCACGCCGTAATATTTGCCATCCCACTCGACCGATTTCAGCGGCCCGGGGAAGTAGTTCTCCGGCTTGATCACCGTCGATTTCGAGATCATGTCGGTGAGATCGAGGAAGGCGCCGCGCGATGAAAACAGTGCATGCTCCGGATTGTCGATGGCGATGATATCCGGCGCCTGACCGGTCGAATAGGCGCGCATCGCCTCGCTGACCACATCGTCGAACTGGATCTGGCGGTACTCGATCTGGATGCCGTTGTTGAGCTTGTTGAAATCGGCCACCAGATGCGGCGCCGGTTGAATGTCACGGTCAAGCGACCAGACTGTCAGCTTCACATCTTCCGCTTTGGCGGAAAGACCCAACATCGACACGCCTGCAAGCGCCAACGCACCAATGACTGCATATTTGCGAATACCCATAATTTTCCTCCTTGTGGTTATCCTGTCGGCCGTCATCCTCCATGCCGGCCTTCTTCAGTTCATTTCAGTCCCAATCAAGCCGCCTGATCGGTCAGGCAGCCTGGCCACTCAGGCGGGATCAACGACGAAATCGCCGCCCCGGCAAGTTTTCAGATAATTGAGGCCATGAACCTGGCCGGTCATTTCAAGCGCATCGCGATAGACCGGATCGTGCCAGCCCTCGATATCGATCGAGCCGGACCAGCCGGCAAGCCGCAACTCGGAAATCACGTCCGTCCAGTTGGTATCGCCAAAACCCGGCGTGCGCATGAACACGAACTTTTCCTTGCCGAAAATACCGTGCTCGCGGATGACGTCCCAGCGGATCGTCGCGTCCTTGCCGTGCACGTGGAAGATCTTGCTTGCCCATTTGCGGATCTGCGGCAGCGGGTCGATGAGATAGACCATCTGGTGGCACGGCTCCCATTCGAGCCCGATATTGTCATCCGGCGTTTCGTTGAAGATCAGTTCCCACGCATCCGGGTTGTGGGCGATGTTCCAGTCGCCGGTTGCCCAGTTGCCGTCCATGGCGCAATTCTCGAATGCGATCTTCACACCCTTGTCGGCGGCGCGCTTGGCAAGCTCGCTCCAGACTTCCTTGTAGCGCGGCAGGCTGTCCGTCAGCGGCTTGTTGCGGATGCGGCCGGTGAAGCCCGCAACGCAGGTGGCGCCGAAATGGTGGGCGTTGTCGATGCAGTCCTTCCAGCCCTGCAGCGTATCGCGATCGATATCGGTGGTCTCCAGCGGATTGCCGAACATGCCGAGCGTCGAAATGGTGATGTCGCGATCACCGATCGCCTCGACGCAGCGCTTGCCGAGTTCGGCGAGGTTCTGGCCATTGGTTGTCTGCCAGAAGAAGGGTTCGAAGCTTTCAAAGCCCATGTCTGCCACCTTGCCGATACGCTCGGCCGCCTTGCCTGCGGATGCGCTGATCATGGTGCCGATGCGGATGGCTTTTGCCGGATTGCTCATCAAACTGTCCTGTTCTTCATAAGGTCACGCGCTGCCGGATGCGGGCGCTCTCGATCGCCGCAAACACCATGGCAAGGCTGTTGATATTGTCGTTGCTGACCGTCTCCGGCTTGGCGCCGGATTGGATGGCGTTCAGAAAATCTGCTATGACGCTGGCATGACCGTGGGTCTGTGCCTCGTCTGCCGGCTGCGGCACGTCGATAGCTTCGATCGGACGAAAGAACCCTTCGGTTCCCGCAACTACGCCGGTCTTGAAATCGTCCGCACCATCCCAGAGCAAGGTGCCCTTGGTGCCGATGATCCGCCACTGGCTTTCCCAGCTGGTATTGGCCCCTTCGGCGCACCAGGAACCGCGATAGGTGAAGGTCACGTCGTCGGAAAATTCAAAGATCGCATTGGCGGCGGCGCCATGCGCATACCAGGAGCCGCGCGGGTTGCTTTCGTGGCAGTAGACTGCCACCGGCACTTTGTCCGCCACGAAGCGGGCAGCGTCGAACGTGTGGATCGCCATGTCGAGCAGCAGCACATTGTCCATCTCCTCGCGGAACCCGCCGAAATGCGCGCCGATGAAGAAATCGCAATGAATGGCCGTCAATTCGCCGAGCGCACCGCTCTCCACCAGACGGCGGATGCGGCGAATGCCCGAAATGAACCGGCGGTTCTGGACGATCGCATGGATTTTCCCGGCGGCCTCGGCCTGGGCAATCAGTGTGCGGCCAGCCTCGATCGACGCCGCCATCGGCTTTTCGCTGAGCACGTGGCAGCCATGGGCGAGCGCCGTTCCCACCACATCGCCACGCGCGGACGGGATGACGACATCGAAAACGATATCGGCAGAGGTCTTTGCCAGGACGTCGGCAAGGTCGGAACCGATGACGGCATCCGTGAGACCGAATTCAGCGGCCAGCGCTTTTGCCGCCGCCGGATTGACGTCGACGAGCCCGACGACATCAACCGCCGAGCGAATTTCAGGGTTTTCGGCGATCGCCTTGAGCCAGCCTTTGGCCATGGCTCCGCACCCGCACAGAACTGCACGCAAATTGGAATTCTCCTCCTCCAAGTCTACGGTTTTCGCTCCTTTTCGGCCGCCGTAAACGTTTACGGAACTATGAACGATTTTTGAAACGTGTCAATAGATGGACATCGGATCACCGGAATCACGCGTTGAAAGCAGCTGAAATGACGGGCATACGCAGGCTTGCACAACATCTCGATATTTCCATCGGCACTGTCTCCCGCGCTTTGAACGGGCGGCCCGATGTCAATGAGGAAACGCGCCGCAAGGTTCTCGAAGCCGCCGCCGAACTCGGCTATGTGCCCAACCAGTCCGGCCGCAGCCTGCGCCAGGGCACGACCAACATCATCGGCTTCATGATGCAGACCGGCACCGAGATCACAGGTCAGGGTGATACGTTCTTCATGAGTGTGTTCGATGGCGTCCAGACCGTCTTTGCCCGCCATCGCCTTGATCTGGTCGCCCTGCTCTGCTCGTCGGAAGAAGACCCGGACGACTATCTTCGCCGTGTCGTCGCCCGCGGTTTTGCCGACGGTCTCATTTTGTCAGCCACGCAGCGGCACGATCCGCGCTTCGAATTTCTCGCCAAACGCAAGATCCCGTTTGTTACTTTGGGACGCAGCCTGACGGATGTCGGCCAGCCCTGGCTCGATCTCGACTTCGAAGGCATGGCGCAGACCTCGATCGACCGGCTGGTGGCCAAAGGTCACCGGCGCATCGCCGTGACGCGGCCGCATGACGACATCAACCTTGGTCATCTCTTCGTCGATCAAAGCGCCAGAGCCCTTGCAGCGCACGGATTGACGCTCGATCCCGATCTCGTCTTCAGTTCGAAACCGAACGAAGCGGGCGGCTATCACGTCGCCCAGCAACTGCTGGCCATGAAAGACCGGCCAACCGCAATCCTTTTGGTCAACGAGACGATTGCCATCGGCTTCTATCGCGGCATGAGCGAAGCCGGCCTCAAGCCCGGACGCGATATCGCCATCATCGGCCGACAGAGCCCGCAATCGCATTTCCTGTCGCCAAGCCTGACCGGTTTTACGCTATCGCGCCGCGATCTCGGCATCGCGTTGGCTGAAGCATTGCTCGCCACCATGCCAGCCTTCAACCATTTCTATCCGGATGCGGAACTCAGGAAAGTTTGGCCAGAAGACCTTGTCGAAGGTGAGAGCGACGCTTTTTCACTGCCCGCCTGACCGCAGGACGCAGGCCTAACACCGGCCAATCTTTGCGACTTGAACAACGGCAATTTACCGTGCACATCGGAGATCTCCTCCTTCGACGCGCGGAACCCTCCCCATGCCCGGCCCACCCCTCGACCACAGTGAAACTGACTACGCCTTGCCCAAAAAAGCCGACGTCGTCATCATCGGCGGCGGCATTATCGGGGTGAGCACGGCGCTGTTCCTTGCCGAGCGCGGCGTTGACGTCGTGCTCTGCGAAAAAGGCGTTCTCGGCGGCGAACAGTCCAGCCGCAACTGGGGCTGGGTCCGGGTCATGGGCCGCGACCGGCGCGAAATTCCACTCGCCATCGAAGCCTTGAAAATCTGGGACGGGCTGGATGCGCGCGTCGGCGGACACACCGGGTTTCACCGCTCGGGTATTGTCTATATCTCCGAGACCGAAACGGATATCGCCAACCGCGATGTCTGGCTGAAGCTTGCCCAAGCCCATGACCTCGACACCCGCCAGATCGGCCCCGACGAAACAGCTGCCGTGATGCTGGGCGCCGGGCGGCGATACAAGGGCGCGCTCTACACGCCCAGCGATGCCCGGGCCGAGCCGCAAAAGGCACTGCCGGCGATTGCAATGGGCGCGCGCCGGGCCGGTGCCCGCATCCTGACAGGCTGCGCCGTGCGCGGCATCGAAAAAAGCGCGGGCCGCATCAGCGCCGTGATCACCGAAAAAGGCCGTATCGAGACTTCAGCAGTGGTGCTTGCCGGCGGCGCCTGGTCGCGGCTGTTCTGCAAAGGGCTCGATGTCCGGCTGCCGCAACTGAAAGTGCGCAACTCGGTGCTGCGCACCAGCGCGGTGAACCGGGGGCCGGATGGCGCAGGCGCCACCGCGACCTATGCCTACCGGAAACGGCTGGACGGCGGCTACACCATCGCCAACGGCGGCATCAATATGCATGCGCTGGTGCCGGACAGTTTTGCCTTCTTCCGCGATTTCCAGGCCGCCAGGAAAGCCGAGGGCGACGCGGTGCAACTCGGCCTCAGCGCCCGAAGCTTTCAGGAACTGTTCGAAATTTCCGCGGTTCCCCTCGACCGGCCCGGCGCATTCGAACGGCATCGTATTCTCGACCCGAATCCGGATGGCAGATCCGCCTTGAACGCGCTGCGGGCGGCCACCGAAGCCCTGCCGGTCCTGCGTGACGCGAAGGTGGAGCAGATCTGGGCCGGCCTGATCGATGTTACACCGGACGCGGTCCCGGTCATTTCCACTCTCGACAGCCTTCCCGGCCTGGTTATCGCGACAGGGTTTTCGGGCCACGGCTTCGGTATCGGTCCGGGCGCCGGCCACCTCACTGCCGATCTGGTCATGGGGACCACGCCGATCGTCGATCCCACCCCGTTTCGCTTCAGCCGCTTTTCGGACGGCACACCGATCGAGATTGCACCGCCGGTTTAAACCGCACCACACATCTCCAGATATGAAACATCCCCGAACGCACAGGGCTTTCGGGGATGCGAAGAAATGCGATGGGAGGCTGAGGTTCAGCCCATGCGCTCCGACGCATAGCTTCCCGGGCTTGCCGGGAAGACGACGGTGCGGTTGCCGTTGATGAAGGTGCGGTGGTGGATATGGGCGTGCACGGCGCGCGCCAGAACCTGGCTTTCGACATCGCGGCCGATCGAGACATAATCTTCGGCCGACTGTGCATGGGTGATGCGGGCAATGTCCTGCTCGATGATCGGGCCTTCGTCGAGATCGGCAGTGACGTAATGTGCCGTCGCACCGATCAGTTTCACGCCGCGCTCATAGGCCTGCTTGTAGGGATTGGCACCCTTGAACGACGGCAGGAACGAGTGGTGGATGTTGATGATCTTGCCCGACATCTTCTGGCACATCTGGTCCGACAGGATCTGCATGTAGCGGGCCAGCACGATCAGTTCCGTGCCGGTCTGTTCGACCACATCCGTGATCCGGGCTTCGGCCTGCGGCTTGTTGGCCTTGGTCACCGGAATATGATGGAACGGGATGTCATGATTGACGACGACCTTCTGGTATTCGAAATGGTTGGAGACGACACCGACGATCTCGATCGGCAACGCGCCGATCTTCCAGCGATAGAGCAAGTCGTTCAGGCAATGACCAAAGCGCGACACCATCAAAAGCACCTTCATTCGATGCTCGCTGTCGAGAATATCGGCTTCCATGCCAAAGCGGGTCTTTACCGCCTCAAACCCGGCCTTCAGCGTGTCGAGCGTAGCACCTTCCTGGCTGATGAAGGTCAGGCGCATGAAGAACAGGCCGGTCTCCATATCATCGAACTGCGAGCTGTCGGTGATGTAACAGCCCTCGTCGGCCAGATAGCCGGTGATCGCCGCGACGATGCCACGGGTGGATTTGCACGATACGGTCAGAACGTAGCTCTTCATCGGTTTCAGTCTCTCGCTTTGGGTCTTGGCTGGCCCTCCCGGCCCAGCATCGTGGAACGGAAGCTAGCGCGGCGTCGGCCTGCCCGTCCATCCGTTTAGCGACATCGGATAGCAGGAACAGGCCACGCCGTCTCTTCTGGTGTTGGAACGTGGCCTAACGCTCAGATATCGAGCGTCGTCTGCCGCTCCCAGTCGGTGAAATGCGATGCGTAGGCATTCCACTCCCGGTGCTTGAGCTTCAGGTAGGCGCTGGAGAAACTCTGGCCAAGCGTGGCCTTAAGTTCTTCGTCCTTGTCGTATTCCCTCAGCGCATCGAGCAGGTTCAAGGGCAGCAGCGGTGCGCCGGTAACGGTGTGGCCTTCCTTGTACATGTCGATGTCCCAGTGACGGCCCGGATCGGCGTTTTTGCGGATGCCGTTCAAGCCTGCAGCGATGATGATCGCCTGCAGCAGGTACGGATTGACCGCACCATCCGGCAAACGCAACTCGAACCGGCCGGGGCCTGGAACGCGGACCATGTGCGTGCGGTTGTTGCCGGTCCACGTGACCGTATTCGGCGCCCAGGTCGCACCGGAAATGGTACGTGGCGCGTTGATGCGCTTGTAGGAGTTGACCGTCGGATTGGTGACCGCAGCAAGTGCCGACGCGTGCTGCATGATACCACCGAGGAAGGTCCTGCCCTGCGCCGAAAGACCAAACGGCATTTCCTTGTCGGCAAAGGCATTGGTCTTGCCTTCCAGATCCCAGACGGAGATATGGGCATGGCAACCATTGCCGGTCAGCCCCTTGAAGGGCTTGGGCATGAAGGTGGCGCGAAGGCCGTGTTTCTCGGCGACCGTTTTCACCATGAACTTGAAGAACGAGTGCTTGTCGGCCGTCTGCAGCACGTCGTCATATTCCCAGTTCATCTCGAACTGGCCATTCGCATCCTCATGGTCGTTCTGGTAGGGCTTCCAGCCGAGTTCGAGCATATAGTCGCAGATTTCGGCGATCACGTCATAGCGGCGCATGACGGCCTGCTGGTCGTAGCAGGGCTTTTCGGCGGTATCGAACTCGTCGGAAATTTTGCCTCCATCCGGCGAGATCAGGAAGAATTCCGGCTCGACGCCGGTCTTGACGCGAAGGCCTTCCTTGGCAGCTTCAGCGACCAGCCGTTTCAGCATGACGCGCGGCGCCTGGTCTACCGGCTGGTCTTCCATGACGCAGTCGGCAGCAACCCAGGCAACGTCCTTCTTCCAAGGGAGTTGGATGACGGAGGATGCATCCGGAAGCGCGAACAGATCCGGATGGGCGGGCGTCAGGTCGAGCCAGGTGGCAAAACCGGCAAAACCCGCGCCGTTCTTCTGCATGTCGGCAATCGCCTCAGTCGGGACGAGCTTCGCCCGTTGGCCGCCGAACAGGTCGGTATAGCTGATCATGAAATATTTGATGCCACGGTCTTTGGCAAAGCTAGCAAGATCGAGTGTCACTGTGTTCCCCTTTGGATTATTCAGACACTTTTTCGTAAAAAGGCCGCTGCCTATCTTTGAAGATCGTGCAACGGCCTAAGCTATGTTTGGGTCAGAAGCCTCCCTTGCCTGGGATCCAGCTGGTGCCGGCGAGCGGCACCTGCGCCATGGCGGAAGCCTCAAGCGTCAGTGCGACGAGGTCTTCCGGCTCCAGATTGTGCAGATGGTTCTTGCCGCAGGCCCTGGCAATCGTCTGAGCTTCGAGCGTCATCACCTTGAGATAGTTGGCAAGACGGCGCCCGGCAGCGACAGGATCGAGGCGCTTGGAAAGCTCCGGGTCCTGCGTGGTAATGCCGGCCGGGTCCTTGCCTTCGTGCCAGTCGTCATAGGCACCGGCTGTCGTTCCGAGCTTCTGGTATTCTTCTTCCCAGTGCGGATCGTTATCGCCGATGGCAACCAGTGCTGCCGTGCCGATGGCAACAGCGTCAGCACCGAGCGCCAAAGCCTTGGCGACGTCGGCCCCTGAGCGGATACCGCCGGAGATGATCAGCTGCACCTTGCGGTGCATGCCAAGATCCTGCAGCGCCTGAACGGCAGGGCGGATACAGGCGAGCGTCGGCATACCGACATTCTCGATGAACACGTCCTGCGTTGCCGCCGTACCGCCCTGCATGCCGTCGAGCACGACCACATCGGCACCGGCCTTCACGGCGAGGGCCGTATCATAATAAGGACGCGCGCCGCCGACCTTCACGTAGATCGGTTTTTCCCAATCGGTGATTTCGCGCAATTCCATGATCTTGATTTCCAGATCGTCCGGACCGGTCCAGTCTGGGTGGCGGCAGGCCGAGCGCTGGTCGATGCCCTTTGGCAGGTTGCGCATATTGGCGACGCGATCGGAAATCTTCTGGCCGAGCAACATGCCGCCGCCGCCGGGCTTGGCACCCTGACCGACAACGATCTCGATTGCATCGGCGCGGCGCAGATCCTTGGGGTTCATGCCATAGCGCGACGGCAGATACTGGTAGACCAGCGTTTGGCTGTGGCCGCGCTCCTCGTCCGTCATGCCACCGTCACCGGTGGTGGTCGATGTCCCGGCGATCGTCGCCCCACGGCCGAGCGCTTCCTTGGCATTGCCCGAGAGTGCACCGAAGCTCATGCCGGCAATGGTAATCGGGGTCTTCAGCACGATCGGCTTCTTGGCGTGGCGCGCACCGAGCACGACGGATGTATCGCATTTCTCGCGATAGCCTTCGAGCGGGTAACGCGAGATCGAAGCACCGAGAAACAACAGGTCGTCGAAATGCGGAACCTTGCGCTTGGTGCCGGCACCGCGAATATCGTAGATGCCGGTGGCAGCCGCACGGCGGATTTCGGCAAGCGTATAGTCGTCGAAGGTCGCTGACTTGCGCGGCGGGGTATAGGGGTTGTGATAGCTCATGAACGGTTCCCTGCCTTAGTACGCATCAGCGTTATCAATGTTAAAATTGTAGAGGGTGCGGGCCGAGCCGTAGCGCTTGAATTCCTGCGGCTTGACGTCGGTAATGCCTGCCTTCTCCAGCAACTCGGCAAGCTTTTCGATATGCTCTGGGCGCAGCTCCTTCTGGATGCAATCGGCGCCGAGGCTTTTCACCTCGCCGCGCACGAACAGCTTGGCCTCATAGAGCGAATCCCCCAGCGCATCGCCGGCATTGCCGAGCACCACCAGATGACCGGACTGGCCCATGAAGGCCGACATGTGGCCGATATTGCCCTGGACAACGATATCGATGCCCTTCATCGAGATACCGCAACGCGAGGCGGCATTGCCCTTGATGACCAGCAGACCGCCGCGGCCTGTCGCCCCGGCATACTGGCTGGCATCGCCTTCGATGACAACCGTTCCCGACATCATGTTTTCAGCGACACCCGGGCCTGCGGAACCATGAACGGTGACGGCACCACCATCGTTCATGCCGGCACAGTAATAACCGACGCTGCCGCGCACCTCGACGGTAACCGGCTGGTCGATACCGACAGCGACCGCATGACTGCCGCGCGGATTGACGACTTCAAAATTGCTGTCATTGGCGCCGGGCGCGATGGTGTGAAGCGCGCTGTTCAGTTCGCGCAATGGCGTTGTGGCAAGGTCGAATACGCGCATCGCTTCCAGACTTTCTCGTTTTACGCTGAGGTCCATGTTTACGCCGCCTTCTCATGATCCCAGAAATAGACAGTCGCAGGCTCGGGCTCCCAGACGCGGGCATTCTCGATGCCCGGCAGGTTGACGAGCGCACGGTATTCGGAACCGAACGCAATGTACTGATCGGTTTCGGCCATCACGGCCGGCTTGCAGGCGATCGGGTCGCGCACCACGCCAAAGCCAGACTTGGTGCCGACGACGAAGGTGAAGAAGCCGTCGAGATCGTCGAGCGCGCTGGTCAACGCCTGCCCCAGATCCTTGCCCTTGGCCATCTCGGCCGTGAGATAGGCGGCTGCGACTTCCGAGTCGTTCTGCGTCTCGAACGTCATGCCTTCGCGCACCAGTTCCCGGCGCAAGTTGTTGTGATTGGAGAGCGAGCCGTTATGCACTAGGCACTGGTCGGCACCGGTCGAGAATGGATGAGCGCCAAGCGTGGTAACCGCCGATTCCGTTGCCATGCGGGTATGGCCGATACCGTGCGTGCCGCCCATGGCACGAATGCCGAAGCGGGAGACTACATCCTTCGGCAGACCGACTTCCTTATAGATCTCGACGCTATCGCCCGAGCCCATGACCCGGATGCCGACCCGGTCCTGGGCGAGCAGCTCGCGCACAGCCGCAGCCTTGGCAGCATCGGTTTCGATCACCGCATGCGTACTTTTCAATTCTACGGTAACGCTGGAATCGACGGGCTTCAGCAGCGCGTCAAGACCGGCAAAATCGTGCTTCGGGTCAGCCGATTGAACAGTGAGCTTCGCGCGGCCTTCCGAGGGCGCACCATAGATGGCGATGCCGGCGCTATCAGGTCCGCGGTCGGTCATGATGACCAGCATATCGGACAGCATGGCACCCAATTGCGGCTCCAGGCTCTTGTCCTTCAAAAACAATCCGACAATTCCGCACATGGGGACAATCCTTCGTTTCGTTGGTGAAAAGATGGATATCAGCTGCCGTTTTGGATTTCAACTGTGAAGAAACTTATTTTCTTATCAGGCAATATTCCGGTCTGAAAAGTCCTCAGATATTGCTCCGCGTTTGCGGATAGGAGATGATCGACAGGTAGCGGATCGGCAGCTTCACCAGTTCCTCCGGGCCGTGACGCGCATCGGCGTCGAAGAACAGGCTGTCGCCCGGCTGCATGGTGAAAAGCCGGTCGCTGTGGCGGTAGACCACTTCGCCTTCCAGCATGTAGAGAAACTCCATGCCTTCGTGCTGGAAAGCCGGGAACGTGTCGGAATCCGCCGTCAGCGTAATCAGATAAGGCTCGACGACCACGCCGGCCGTGTTGTTGTCGATATGACCGAGCAGATTGTATTGATGGCCCGCGCGCGTTCCGCGCCGCTCCAGCTCGACGCCTTCACCGGCCTTGACGAACACGGCGTTGCGCGGCTCCTCATAGCGGCGGAAGAACGCCGTGACCGGAACGCCCAGCGCACGTGACAGGGACTGAAGCGTCGTCAGCGACGGCGAGATATTGCCATTCTCGATTTTCGACAGCATGCCGAGCGAAATGCCGGTGGCGGTGGCAAGGTCGGTGACGGTGATGCCGAGCTTCTTGCGAAAGGCGCGAACCTCGTGACCGATGGCGATTTCGAGATTGTTTTCCTTCGGTTCGCGCAGCGCGTGCGGATCCTGCAGGAAGGCAGCCGTCAGCGCCGGCTTCTCGTCATCCGTCACACGGCCGATATCGATGACTGGCTGCTTCTTCGCCATGTGGCGCTACCCCCGATTGCAAGACCATCAATCTATCCTGAGAGTGAAATTTTCTCAACCGGGAAGAATATCGGTCAGCGGGATCCTGCACTGCCATTTTGTCGCTGGGAACGCGGCGGCTCGCCGAATGCGGCACGATAGCTGCGGGAGAAATGGCCTGCGCTGGAAAAGCCAGTGGCAAAGGCGATTTCCGAGATCGACAGCGGGCTTTGTTGCAACAGACGCCGGGCATGATCGAGCCGCAGTTTGCGGTATTCGAGAAGAAAGGACGACCTCATCTGGCTGGAAAACAGCCGGTCCAAATGGCGCGGCGACAAGCCCGCCAAGGCCGCCATCGTCTGTCGATCGAGCGGCGCCTCGATCGTCGCCTCCATCTTCTCCAACACTGTGAGAAGGCCCGGATGATTGACACCGTAGCGCTCGGCTAGGGAGGCACGCTGGGGCGCGCCCGAGCTTTCCACATGGGTATGCAGATACCAGTCGCTAACCCGGCGCGCGAAATCCGATCCCATCCGTTCGGAAATCAGTGCATGCATCATGTCGAGCGGTGCCACACCGCCGCCGCAGGTAATGCGATTGCCGTCAAGGACATAGCGCGCCTGACGGGGAGCAAGGCCCGGAAAAGCTTCCATCAGCGCCGGCGCGTGTTCCCAGTGAATAGTGAAGTCGCGATCCTCCAGCAATCCCGCCGCCGCCATCAGATAAGGACCACCGGAAATGCCGCCGATACGCACGCCGTCGCGGGCAAGCTGGCGCAGGCAGGCAAGCACCGCCGGTATATTCCAGTCGACTGGCGTACCGCCGGCGCAGACGAAGACCGTATGGAACCCTGAGCCTCTGCCCGGAAGCGGCGTGGCGGGCACGGGAATGCCCGAAGAGGTCAACCCGGCAGCCCCGTCGACAACATGCGCCGACAGGGCATAAATATCCCGGCCCGCCAGCAAATTGGCGGCGCGTAGCGGTTCCACCGCCGAGGCATAGGACATCAATGCAAATCCCGGGATGAGGATAAAGCCGATCTTCTGGACGTTTTTCAGATCATCTGACACCATGTCCTAATTATGGTTTAAAACGTCTCTTTTCTGCAAGTGCCGAAATGCAATCCTGTCATGATCGGCCCGGTTCACCGGGATCCCACTGCCATGCGCTACTCTGCCTTTGCCGTTTTTCTGAATGCCCTGCGCGGCGACAAGAACTGGAAGCCAGCATGGCGCAGCCCTGTCCCGAAGAACCACTATGACGTTATCATCATCGGTGGCGGCGGACATGGCCTGGCCACAGCCTATTATCTCGCCAAGGAATTCGGCGTTACCAGTGTGGCCGTCTTGGAAAAGAACTATATCGGCTCCGGCAATGTCGGCCGCAACACGACGATCATTCGTTCCAATTATCTGCTTGAGGGCAACAACCCGTTCTACGAACTGTCGATGAAGCTCTGGGAAGGGCTGGAACAGGATTTCAACTTCAACGCCATGGTTTCGCAGCGCGGCGTGCTCAATCTCTTTCACTCAGACGCACAGCGCGACGCCTATACACGGCGCGGCAATGCCATGCGGCTGCACGGCGTCGATGCCGACCTGCTCGACCGCAACGCGGTGCGCCAGATGCTGCCCTTCCTCGATTTCGACAATGCCCGCTTCCCGATCCAGGGCGCACTGATGCAGAAACGCGGCGGTACGGTGCGCCATGACGCCGTGGCCTGGGGCTATGCCCGTGGCGCCGACAGTCGCGGCGTCGATATCATCCAGAATTGCGAGGTCACTGGCATTCGCCGCGAAAACGGCAGCGTCGTGGGTGTCGAAACCAGCCAGGGCTTTATCGGTTGCGGCAAGCTGGCGCTGGCAGCGGCAGGCAATTCCACCACCGTCGCCGACATGGCCGGTATGAAACTGCCGATCGAAAGCCATGTGCTGCAGGCCTTCGTCTCCGAGGGGCTGAAACCCTTCATCGACAATGTCGTCACCTTCGGCGCCGGACATTTCTACGTGTCGCAGTCGGACAAGGGCGGTCTCGTGTTCGGCGGCGACATCGATGGCTACAATTCCTATGCCCAGCGCGGCAATCTGGCGACCGTCGAACATGTCGCAGAAGCTGGCGTTGCAATGATCCCGGCTTTGTCGCGCGTCCGGGTGCTGCGCTCCTGGGGTGGGGTGATGGACATGAGCATGGACGGCTCGCCGATCATCGACCGCACGCATATCGACAATCTCTACCTGAACGCCGGCTGGTGTTACGGCGGCTTCAAGGCCACGCCCGCCTCCGGCTTCTGCTATGCCCATCTGATCGCCAAGAACGAACCGCATGAGACCGGTCGCGCCTTCCGGCTCGACCGCTTCGCGCGCGGCCGGATGATCGATGAAAAGGGCGTCGGCTCGCAACCCAATCTGCATTGAGGACCTCATATGGCCAGCCTGATCGCCTGCCCCCATTGCGGGCCGCGCCCCAAGGAAGAATTCACCGTTCGCGGCGACGCGGGCATCACCCGCCCGGCACCGGATGCCGGTGAGGATGCCTGGTACGCTTACGTCTATCTGCGCGACAATCCGCGCGGACGCCACAAGGAACATTGGCATCACACATCCGGCTGCCGCCGCTGGCTGGTGGTCGAGCGCGATACGATGACCCATGCAATCTACACGGTCACCGATGCCAGCGCTGAGGGAGAGATCGCATGAGTTCCTACCGTCTTTCCAAGGGCGGCCGCATCGACCGCGCCAAGCCACTCGATTTCAGCTTCGACGGCAAGCCGATGCAGGGCTTTGCCGGCGACACGCTGGCCTCGGCACTTCTCGCCAACGGCCGCCAGCTGGTAGGCCGCAGCTTCAAGTATCATCGCCCGCGCGGCATTCTGACGGCCGGTGCAGCCGAACCGAATGCACTGGTGACGATCGGCGAAGGCGGACGCACGGAAGCCAATACCCGCGCCACTTTGGTCGAGCTTTACAGTGGTCTCACGGCAAAAAGCCAGAATCGCTGGCCCTCGGTCGATTTCGACCTCGGCGCCGTCAACAGCCTGCTCTCGCCCTTCCTCGGCGCCGGCTTCTACTACAAGACCTTCATGTGGCCGGCAGCCTTCTGGGAAAGAGTCTATGAGCCGATCATCCGCAAGGCAGCAGGCCTTGGCCGTGCAACCTACCAGCCCGATCCCGATGCCTACGAAAAATGCTGGGCGCATTGCGACCTGCTGGTGATTGGCGCTGGCCCCTCTGGTCTCGCTGCTGCCCTGACGGCAGGCCGTGCCGGTGCCCGTGTCATCCTTGCGGACGAAGGGTTTGAACCCGGTGGGTCTCTGCTCTCCGAGACGGCACCCATCGGCGGCAAATCCGCCACCGATCTGCTGGCACAGACGCTGGCTGAACTTTCTGACATGCCCAATGTCCGTATTTTCTCCCGGACGACTGTCTTCGGCTGGTACGACGGCAATGTCTTCGGCGCTGTCGAAAGCGTGCAGAAGAACACCTCCACGGTAAACCCGAACCGTCCGGTCGAGCGCATCTGGCGCATCGCCGCCAAACAGGCGATACTCGCCTCTGGCGCTGAAGAGCGTCCGCTGGTGTTCGGCGGCAACGATATTCCCGGCGTGATGATGGCCGGAGCCATGCGCTCCTATCTCAACCGCCAGGCCATCGCGCCCGGAAAGAGCACAGTCATCTTCACCAACGATGCCTCGGGTTATGCGACAGCTGCCGATCTGGAAGCGGCCGGTCTTGACGTCGCAGCTATCGTCGATAGCCGTCCTGACGCCGCCCATACATGGTCCGGCAAAGCGCGTATCCTCGCAGGCGCCGTGGTTGTCGATGCCAATGGTGGCAAACACGTCAAGGGCGTGACGGTCCTCAACAACGGCCGCCCGGAAACCATCTCCGCAGACGCACTCGGCATGTCCGGCGGCTGGAGCCCGATCATTCATCTCGCCTGCCATCGCGGCGCAAAACCGGTCTGGTCGGATGCCAAGGCCGCGTTCCTCGCTCCGGAAATGCAGGAGGGCTTGATCGTCGCGGGCGCCGCCGCCGGCATTGGCAGTATCGAAGCCTGCCTTGCAGACGGTGCCGCGAAAGCCGCCTCAGTCCTGCAGGCGCTCGATATATCCAACGCCACCGCCGCCTTCGCTGCGGCGGCCGATACGGCAAGCGTTTCCAGGCCGCTCTGGCGGGTTCGTGGCTCGAAGGGCAAGGCCTTTGTCGATTATCAGAACGACGTGCACCTCAAGGACCTCGGCCTCGCGGTCAGCGAAGGTTATGGCCATGTCGAGCTTGCCAAGCGCTACACGACCAATGGCATGGCAACCGATCAGGGCAAACTGTCGAATATCAACGCCATCGGCATTCTGGCCGAAGCACGAAAAGTCTCGCCTGCCGATGTCGGCACGACGACGTTCCGGCCGTTCTACACGCCGCTCTCCTTCGGTGCGCTGACCGGCGCTTCCAAGGGCAAACACTTCCAGCCGGTGCGCAAGTCGCCGCTGCATGACTGGGCCAAGAAGAATGGCGCAGTCTTCGTCGAAACGGGCCTCTGGTACCGCTCCTCCTGGTTCCCGAAGTCAGGCGAAACGACATGGCGTGAAAGCGTAGATCGCGAAGTGCTGAATGTCCGCAAGAATGCCGGCATCTGCGATGTCTCCACCCTCGGCAAGATCGAGATTTTCGGCAAGGAGGCCGCCGAATTCCTCAACCGGATCTATTGCAACGCTTTCCTGAAGCTGCCGATCGGCAAGGCGCGTTACGGCCTGATGCTGCGCGAAGACGGGATGATCTATGACGACGGCACGACCAGCCGTCTGGGCGAAACCCATTTCTTCATGACAACGACCACGGCCTACGCGGCAGGCGTGATGAACCATCTGGAATTCTGTGCTCAGGCGCTATGGCCCGATCTCGACGTTCAGTTCTCCTCCTCGACCGATCAATGGGCGCAGATCGCCGTTGCCGGACCGAAATCCCGGATGATCCTGCAAACGCTGGTGGACGATGACATGTCCGATGCGGCCTTCCCGTTCCTCGGCGCCAAAGAAGTTTCACTCTGCGGCGGCGCGCTGACCGGCCGGCTGTTCCGCATCTCGTTTTCCGGCGAACTGGCCTACGAGCTTGCGGTTCCTGCCGGCTACGGCGAAGCGATCGCCGACGCGATCATGGACGCAGGCGCGCCGCACGGCATCTGCCCCTATGGCGTCGAGGCGCTGGGCGTCATGCGCATCGAGAAGGGCCATGTCACCCATTCCGAAATCAACGGCACCGTCATCCCGTCGGACCTCGGCTTTGCAAAAATGGTATCGGCGGCTAAACCTGACTTCATCGGCAAAGCGATGCTGTCACGGGAAGGTTTGATAGCGGATGACCGGCTCTCGCTGGTCGGTGTGAAGCCGCTCGATCCGGCAACCACCTTCAAGACAGGTTCGCATATCCTCTCCGACGGCGCTGTCCCTTCGCTTGAAAACGACCAAGGCTACGTCTCCTCCAGCTGCTACTCGCCCAACCTTGGTTCGACCATCGGCCTGGCTCTGGTCAAGCACGGCCCGAAGCGCCACGGCGAGCATGTGACTGTCTGGAATGACCTGAAAAACGAATATACCAAAGCCGTGCTGTGCAGCCCGGTGTTCTTCGATCCGGAAAACGGAAAGCTCCATGGCTGATTTTGCGCTCCTCCACCGCCCTGCCCTTGCCGATGCCAAGTCCGGTTCGTATGGCGCACCGTCAACCAACAGCCGGATCACGCTGACGGCTCTGCCGGAAGGTCACGTGCTGCACGTTCTCAGCTCCCGCGGAAGCGGCGATCTGACAGACCTGATCCCGCGAATTGGCGATGGCACCCCGCATGCCGTGCGGCCCTATGGCCCCGGACAATGGTTCGTCATCGGCGATGCTCCCCTCTCCGCAGCGGAGATTCTCGGCAAGACACCGCTTATGGATGGTAAGGCGTCCATTTCCGATCAAGGCCACGGCCGCGTCCGGATCGGCATCAGCGGCATGTCCATCGAAGCGGTCCTTGCCAAGGGTACGGCGGTCGATCTCGCTCTTTCGAATTTCCCGGTTGGCCATTCGGCGATGACCCTGATCGGCCATATCTCGGCGCTGATTTCCCGGACGGGACCGGAAAGCTTTGAGCTTCTTGTGCTGCGCGGTTTTGCCGGAAGCCTCTGGGATGAACTAATCCAGATGAGCCTCGAATTTGGCGTTGATGCCAGTACAGGCAAATGAGCAGATAACGGCAACGGCTTGACGCTAACCTCATCCGTAATCGTTCTTTGGCCAAAGCTTGGCTACTCGCGGTGCCGGGTGATCCCGGCCCGCCAATCTCAATCCAAATTTTCGATTGTCCCGCCCCTGGTATCGCCATGGGGCTCGGGCACGTCTATTATACGCGATATGAACGTTTCCGGCCGGCACTCGGCAGGAATTGACCACGGATGGACTGGCAACTCCCGACCCGGCAGACGCTCTTTGAAAAAAGCGGATATGACCAAGACGGGGCCAGGCTCCGCTTTTTTCATTTCCATTTTTGACGTCAAGGAGAACGGCCATGCCTACCAACTCCGCCCCGCCCAGAGGACAGCCCAAGTCCCGGCTGCACCGCTTTTCCATCGGACAAAAGGTCCGGATGAAAAGTACCGTCGGTTTGTCATTGCGCGACGAAACGATTTTTCGCATTCTCGCAACATTGCCCATCCGGGATGGTTCGCCGCAATATCGGATTCGCACCGAAGGCGAGACCTACGAACGGGTAACGACGGAAGATAATCTGGAAGACGCCAAAGGGTAGAGCCGCCGTGCTCACCCTCCATAGATCGAACGAGGAAGGACAGCACATGGCCAAGGGACAGGCAAAGAGCAACAAGGAAGTCAGGAAGCCGAAGAAGGACAAGGAAGCTGTCAAGACAGCAACCCCTTTCGCCGCGACGACCCAGAAGGAAGTTCCCAAGCTCTCCGGCGCAAAGCCAAAGAAGTAAGATACCAATGGAAGGGGGCGGCGCTGGCTATCCGGCGCTGCCCTTTTTCATTCTGTCTATTTGGGTTGCGATGGGGTGAAATTGGCAATGAGCGCGTGCCGCTCACCCGGATAGATCAGGCGAACGTGGGTGACATAGGAGCCGTTGCTCGATGTCCGACGCTCGACTGTCAGGCACGGCGTTCCGCTCGGAACTGCCAGGGCCGTTGCAATTACCTCATCGGCAGCGATGGCCCGGATCGTGTGTTCGGCAGCACTCCAGGGCACGCGGTTCAAAAGCCAGGGCCCCGGCGCCTCGACATCGAAGGTTTCCGCTGCCGCATCCGGCACAGCCGTCAGATTGATCAGGCGTTGCTCGAAGCAAAACGGCCTTGTGCCGCCGAAATGCGTGCAGTTCACCTCCAGAATTGAAGCTGTAGCGTTTAGACCGAGCCTGTGTTTGTCATCAGTGGTACTGCGGCGGCGGGTTTTGCTCAGCAGGCGGTAGCCATAGGCAAGGCCGAGCGACTGGACTTCCAGCTTGATGTCGCGAATTTCCAGCACCGCCGATTGCGCCCGCGGCTGCGTGACATAACTGCCGGACTTGCGCCGTCGCTCGATCAACCCGGTTTTTGCCAGTTGCGTCAGCGCCTTGTTCACGGTCATTCGCGAACATTTATATTGGTCGGCCAGATCGACTTCGAAGGGAATGCGGAAACCGGGCTGCCATTCGCCAGACAGAATGCGGTCCTCGATATCGCCGAGGATGCGCTGATGCAGCGACAGGTCGCCTGCACTTTCGGCAAGTGACCCATCAACGGCCTGATCGATATCCTGCAATTTCACCACGTTCTCACCTTCAACACATCCCGTTCGGTCCTAGCAGAAACTTTTCAGCGCCGCTTGTCTGGAAAAGACGTGGTAGCGAACCGGAACCTTCAGGCCAACAGTTCGCGCATGACGCTGCGGAATTTGGCCGATATCTCATCACGCCTGTGATGGCGACCGCCTTCGACCTGCTTGCGGCCCGCCACCCAGACATTGTCCGGCTTCGTGCCATTGGCAAACAGCCAGGAATCCAGCACCGCGTCTTCGGCAAGATCCCCATCCGGCGCCCGTAGGGTGACGAAATCGGCCGGATTGCCAGCGGCGATCCCGGTCTTTGAGGCCAGCGCAATTCCGCCACCGTCGATAGCCCCGTCAAACAGCGCGCGTCCGGTCGATTGGCCGGGAGCAGCCAGAACGTTGCGGGAGCGGTGGGCCAGGCGCTGCGAATATTCAAGCTGGCGCAGTTCATCCGGAAGACCGATCAGCACGTTGGAATCCGAACCGATGCCGAACTTGCCGCCCGCTTCGCCGAAGACGACCGCATTGAACGTGCCGTCGCCGAGATTGGCCTCGGTGATCGGGCAAAGGCCGGCAATCGCCTTGCTCTCAGCCATCCAGCGAGTTTCATCATCGGTCATGTGGGTCGCATGGATGAGGCACCAGCGGCCATCGAGCCCGGCATTGTCGAGCAACCATTCGACCGGCCGCGCCCCGGACCAGGCAATGCAATCCTCCACTTCCTTGACCTGCTCGGCCACATGGATGTGGATCGGCCCGTCCTTTGCCATCGCGACGACGGCGGACAGCTCGTCCGGCGTCACCGCCCGCAGGCTGTGCGGCGCGACGCCAACGCGGCCATCCGGCAAATCCTTGACTGCAGAACGGCAACCCTCGAGCAACCGCTCGAAGCTCTCGATATTATTGATGAACCTGCGCTGATCTTCGTTCGGTGCCGCGCCGCCGAAGGTCGAATGGGCGTAAAAAACCGGGAGAAGTGTCAAGCCGATCCCTGTCTGGGAAGCGGCCGAGACGATCCGCTGCGCCATTTCGGCAATATCGGCATAAGCGCGGCCATCGATATCGTGGTGCAGATAGTGGAATTCGCCGACGCGCGAAAAACCCGCCTCCAGCATTTCCATATAGAGCTGGCTGGCAACGGCTTCGGCATGATCCGGCGTCATCGTCAGGGCAAACCGGTACATCACATTGCGCCAGCTCCAGAAGCTGTCGGCGCCGGGACCGCGTGTTTCCGCAAGGCCCGCCATGCCGCGCTGAAAGGCGTGGCTGTGCAGGTTCGGCATGCCCGGAACCAGGATATCATGGCGCTCGTCGCCTTCCTGCCCCTCCGCGCCCGCCTCGACGGAAGCGATCCGGCCATCCTTGATGGTCAGCCGCACATCCTTCTGCCAACCCGCCGGCGTCAGAGCCGATTTCACATGAATGCTGGTCAAGGCCTCATCCCTTCCTGACTGCTTCGGTCAAAAAACCACTTGCGCTCATTTTCTTTATGTCTATACATAATAGCACGAAAAGGAAAGGCTAGAAAACGATGTCTTCCATAAAATCGGCACCCGGCAGCCCCCGGCCAACCGCCTGCGATCGCCTCTGGCGCAACGCCCGGCTGGCGACCCTGAACCCCGCCTTGCCGGGTCTCGGCCTCGTCGAAAACGGCGTCATCGCCGTTAAAGACGGCCGCATCCTCTACGCCGGCGACCAAGCAAACCTGCCCTTCCCGATCGAGAATGCCGCCGAGATCATCGATTGCGGCGGCCGCTGGATCACCCCCGGCCTGATCGACTGCCACACGCATCTGGTCCATGCTGGCGACCGCGCCAACGAATTCGAAATGCGGCTGGCCGGGGCCACGTATGAAGAAGTCGCTCGCGCTGGCGGCGGCATCGTTTCCTCTGTCCGCTCGCTGCGCGAAGCCAGCGAAGACGAGCTTGTGGAACAGACGCTTCCCCGTCTGGACGCGCTGATGGCCGAGGGCGTCACCACCGTCGAAATCAAATCCGGCTATGGCCTCGACCTGGAAAATGAAGCCAAGGCGCTTCGCGCCGCGCGCCGGCTGAGCGAAGAGCGCGATGTCACTGTTCACACCACATTCCTCGGCGCCCATGCGCTGCCGCCGGAATTCAAGGGCGATAAGGCCGGTTACATCGCCAAGGTCATCAATGAGATTCTACCGGCAATCGCCGCTGAAGGTCTGGCGGATGCGGTCGATGGCTTCTGCGAAGGCATCGCCTTTTCGACCGACGAAATGCGACTGGTATTCGATGCGGCCAAAGCCCACGGCCTGCCGGTCAAGCTGCATGCCGACCAGCTTTCCAATCTGCATGGCGCAGCACTTGCCGCCGAATATGGCGCGCTGTCGGCCGATCATCTCGAATATACCGATGAAGCCGGCGCAGAGGCGATGGCAAAGAGCGGCACCGTTGCCGTCATCCTGCCCGGCGCGTTCTATTTCATCCGCGAGACGAAGAAGCCGCCTGTCGACCTGTTCCGCAAGGCAGGCGTCGCCATGGCGATCGCCACCGACAACAATCCGGGCACCTCGCCACTGACCTCGCTGCTCCTGACCATGAACATGGCAGCAACGCTGTTTGGCATGACGGTTACCGAGTGCATCGCCGGCGTGACCCGGGAGGCGGCACGGGCGCTCGGGCTCGTCGACGAAGTGGGGACGCTCGAACCCGGAAAATGGGCCGATTTCGCCATCTGGAACATCGAGCGACCGGCTGAACTTGTCTACCGCATGGGTTTTAATCCGCTGCATGCGCGCGTCCGCAACGGACATTGAAATTGGAGACGCGTGAGCCTGGCTCCGCGCATTGGTGAGGACTGAATTATGACTCTTATTCTTCAGCCGGGCTCTGTCCCGCTTTCGACCCTCGAAACCATCTACTGGACCGGCGAATCTGCCCGGCTTGATCCCTCTTTCGACAAGGGCATCGAAAAAGCTGCCGCCCGCATCGCCGAGATCGCCGCCGGCAACGCGCCGGTCTATGGCATCAACACCGGCTTCGGAAAACTGGCGAGCATCAAGATCGATGCCGCCGATGTCGCCACCCTGCAGCGCAACCTGATCCTGTCGCATTGCTGCGGCGTCGGACAGCCGCTGGCTGAAAACATCGTCCGTCTGATCATGGCGCTGAAGCTGGTTTCGCTCGGTCGTGGCGCCTCCGGCACGCGGCTCGAACTCGTTCGCCTGATCGAGGGCATGCTCGAAAAAGGCGTCATCCCGGTCATCCCGGAAAAGGGCTCCGTCGGCGCGTCCGGCGATCTGGCTCCGCTCGCCCATATGGCAGCAGTGATGATGGGCGAAGGCGAAGCCTTCTTCAACGGCGAACAGCTCGACGGCCGCACCGCTCTGGAAGGTGCCGGCCTGAAGCCGGTTGTGCTGGCCGCGAAGGAAGGCCTGGCGCTGATCAACGGGACGCAAGTCTCGACCGCATTGGCCCTCGCCGGCCTCTTCCGCGCCCACCGCGCCGCGCAATCGGCACTGATCACCGGCGCACTGTCCACGGACGCCGCCATGGGCTCCTCGGCGCCGTTCCATCCCGATATCCATACCCTGCGTGGCCACAAGGGCCAGATCGACGCCGCTGCCGCCCTGCGCAGCCTGCTCAAGGGCTCGGTGATCCGCGAAAGCCATATTGAAGGTGACGAGCGGGTTCAGGATCCCTATTGCATCCGCTGCCAGCCGCAGGTCGATGGCGCCTGCCTCGATCTCTTGCGCTCCGTCGCCCGCACGCTCGAAATCGAAGCCAACGCGGTGACCGACAATCCGCTGGTTCTGTCAGACAATTCCGTCGTCTCCGGCGGCAATTTCCACGCCGAGCCGGTGGCTTTCGCCGCAGACCAGATCGCGCTCGCCATCTGCGAAATCGGCGCCATCTCCCAGCGCCGCATCGCGCTGCTGGTCGATCCGGCCCTTTCCTACGGCCTGCCGGCGTTCCTCGCCAAGAAGCCGGGCCTCAACTCCGGCCTGATGATCGCCGAAGTCACGTCGGCAGCGCTGATGTCGGAAAACAAGCAGATGTCACATCCGGCCTCGGTTGATTCGACCCCGACCTCGGCCAACCAGGAAGACCATGTCTCGATGGCCTGCCACGGCGCCCGCCGCCTGCTGCAGATGACCGATAACCTCTTCGCCATCATCGGTATCGAGGCGCTGACGGCCGCTCAGGGCATCGACTTCCGCGCCCCGCTTGTCACCAGCCCGGAGCTGACCAATGCCATCGGCGCGATCCGCTCCGTCGTCGCGACGCTGGAAGTCGACCGCTACATGGCAACCGACCTCAAGGCAGCCAGTGATCTTATCGCGACAGGCGCTTTGAACGCCGCCGTGTCCACCGGTATCCTTCCGGTCCTGGAGGCCTGATATGAACGTCTTCGAAGTCAAACAGGGCACATCGCCGATCATCCTCGGCTTTCCCCACACCGGCACCGATGTTCCGCCGGCGATCTGGGAGCGGCTCAACGACACCGGCCGGCTGCTGACCGATACCGACTGGCACATCCATCACCTCTACGATGGCCTGCTGCCTGATGTGACGACGGTGCGCGCCACCTTCCATCGCTACGTCCTCGACGCCAACCGTGATCCGGAAGGCGTCAGCCTTTATCCCGGCCAGAACACGACCGGGCTCATTCCGGAAACGGATTTCGACGGCGTCCCGATCTGGAAGGATGGCGAGGAGCCGAACGAAGCCGACATTGCCGCCCGCCTCGCCGATTTCCACGCACCTTATCACGCGGCGCTATCGGCCGAAATCGAGCGGGTGAAGGCGATCCACGGCATCGCCGTGCTTTATGACTGCCATTCGATCCGGTCGGACATCCCCTTCCTGTTCGAAGGCACATTGCCTGACTTCAACGTCGGCACTGATATGGGCAAGACCTGCGATCCGGCCATTCAGGACGCAACCGTCGATGTCGTTTTGAAAGCAGAAGGCTATACCAGCATCCTCAACGGCCGCTTCAAGGGCGGATGGACGACACGCCATTACAGCGATCAGGAAAACGGCGTTCAAACGATCCAGATGGAGCTGGCACAGTCCACGCATCTGAGCACTGAAGCCCCACCCTTCGCCTATGACAAGGCCAAGGCGGCCAAACTTCGCATTCACCTCAAAGAGATTCTCACGCGCATCGAAACAACGGCGCTGACACTGTCACACACCAAAAGGGGAACAAAATGACCAATCCTCGTCACAACATCCGCGACGTCCGCGCCGCCCGTGGCACCGAACTGACGGCAAAGTCCTGGATGACCGAAGCGCCGCTTCGCATGCTGATGAACAACCTCGACCCGGAAGTAGCCGAGAACCCGCATGAGCTGGTGGTCTATGGCGGCATCGGCCGCGCCGCCCGCACCTGGGCCGATTTCGACAAGATCGTCGAAACGCTGCGCGACCTCAACGAAGACGAAACCTTGATGGTGCAGTCGGGCAAGCCGGTCGGCGTGTTTCGCACCCACAAGGATGCGCCGCGCGTTCTGATCGCCAACTCCAACCTCGTGCCACACTGGGCGACCTGGGATCATTTCAACGAGTTGGATAAGAAGGGCCTTGCCATGTACGGCCAGATGACGGCCGGCTCGTGGATCTATATCGGCACGCAAGGCATCGTTCAGGGCACTTACGAGACCTTCGTCGAGGCCGGGCGCCAGCATTACGACGACAATCTCAAGGGCAAATGGGTGCTGACCGGCGGTCTCGGCGGGATGGGCGGTGCCCAGCCGCTCGCTGCCGTCATGGCCGGCGCCTGCTGCCTTGCGGTCGAATGCAATCCCGACTCGATCGATTTCCGCCTGCGCACCCGCTATGTCGACGAAAAGGCCGAAACGCTGGATGAGGCGATGGAGATGATCGCTCGCTGGACCGCTGCCGGCGAAGCCAAGTCAGTCGGCCTGCTCGGCAACTGCGCCGAAATCCTGCCGGAAATGGTCCGCCGCGGCATCCGCCCTGACATGGTCACTGACCAGACCTCGGCCCACGACCCGATCAATGGCTATCTGCCGAAGGGCTGGACGATGGGAGAGTGGAAGGAAAAGCGTGAAAGCGATCCGAAGGCCGTCGAAAAGGCCGCCCGCGCCTCGATGCGCGAACATGTCGAAGCGATGATCGCCTTCCAGGACATGGGCGTCCCGACCTTCGACTATGGCAACAATATCCGCCAGGTCGCCAAGGATGAGGGCCTCGAAAACGCCTTCGCTTTTCCGGGCTTCGTGCCGGCCTATATCCGCCCGCTGTTTTGCCGCGGCATCGGCCCGTTCCGCTGGGCAGCCCTCTCAGGCGATCCGGAAGATATCCGCAAGACGGATGCCAAGGTGAAGGAACTGACACCCGGCAACAAGCACCTGCACAACTGGCTCGACATGGCTGCCGAGCGCATCGCCTTCCAGGGTCTACCAGCGCGCATTTGCTGGGTCGGTCTCGGCGATCGCCACCGCCTCGGCCTCGCCTTCAACGAGATGGTCAGGACCGGCGAACTCTCCGCCCCGGTCGTCATAGGCCGCGATCACCTTGACTCAGGCTCCGTCGCCTCGCCGAACCGCGAGACCGAAGCGATGAAGGACGGTTCCGACGCCGTTTCCGACTGGCCGCTCTTGAACGCGCTGCTCAACACCGCATCGGGCGCTACCTGGGTGTCGCTGCACCATGGCGGCGGCGTCGGCATGGGCTTCTCGCAGCATTCCGGCGTCGTCATCTGCGCCGACGGCACCGACGATGCGGCCCGCCGTCTGGAGCGCGTGCTCTGGAACGACCCGGCCACCGGCGTCATGCGCCACGCCGATGCGGGCTATGACATCGCCATCGACTGCGCCAAGGAAAAGGGGCTAAGGTTACCGGGTATTCTGGGGAACTAAAAAACAATCCCGGACCTCGGCGTTTTACGATGTCCAGGAAGCCCTGTAGAAGGATAGCGCTTCCTCTGCTGTCTTTGCCGATGGAAGACGCCGGATTTGGCTGAGCACGCCAGACAACGGGAACCGAGCTTCAAGGATTATGGCCATGCACGTTCTTCGCTCGAAAAACCATCGCCGCATGCCGTGGAAAAACGGCGGCGGCGAGACGGTGGAGATTGCGGTGTTTCCGCCGGAGGCCGATCTCACCAGCTTCGGCTGGCGCGTCAGCATGGCAACGGTGGCAACTGACGGGCCGTTTTCCGTCTTCACCGGCATCGACCGGACCCTGTCGATCCTTGAAGGCCAAGGCATGGAACTGGATATCGCCGGACAGGAGCCTGTCGTGTTGACCCGGGCGTCGGAACCACTCGCGTTTCCGGCCGATGTAGCGACCTCGGCAAGGTTGGTATCGGGCACGATCGTCGATCTCAACGTGATGACCCGACGGGGCCAGTGGGCACACCGGGTGGAACGGCGCGTGTTCGAAGGTGACCATCCTCTCGATGCCGAAGGCGGCGTGACGATGCTTCTATCACTTGGCAATCTGCGTATCGATAGCGGTGGGCACGCCGAGGAACTGGTCCGACTCGACTGCGCCATCATCGAAGGATTTTGCCGCATCAGTTCCGATATGCCGGTGGAAGCCTACCTGATCCGCATCAGCCCCGTCTAACGGCCATTCTTTCGAGCCAGATTGCCAAGCACGTGACAGATCAACCGGCCAACAACCGTCGCGGTCATATCGTTGACATCGGCTTTCGGCTGGAACTCGACGATCGAGAAGCCGGCGAGTGTGCGGCCAGTCATTGCCGAGGCGATGAGATCAGTGACTTCCTCGAGCCATAGACCTCCGGGCGACGTTGCATTGACGCCCGGGCAGATCGACGGATCGAGCGCATCGACATCTATATGGATGAGCAATGCACCATCACGCGGGATGGCATCAGCGATCTCGGCCACGCCGCTTGCTCGCACCTGGCGCACCGTCACCAGCCGCGAACCCCACGCCTTTGCCGTCTCAACCTCTTCGCGGCGCGCGCTACCCACGGCGCGAATGCCGACCTGGGTCATGGAGCGCACAAACGGCAGTTCGGAGGCACGCCGCATCGTACTGGAATAGCCGAGCGTCTCGTCGCCAATCCGGTCGCGCCAGTCGATATGCGCATCGATCTGCAGGATATGAAGATTATCGACATCGGCGAGGCCGCGCATGAAGGGGATCGCTGCCGAATCGTCACCACCGATCAGGATCGGAATGGCGCCCGCCAAGCGGATATCCCGCGTCGCCGCCTCGATCGCTTTGCGATTGCCAGGGTTGTCATCATGTTTGGTGGCGACATCGCCAAGATCAACCACATCCAGAGTGCCGTCGTTCAACAACGGACCGTCGAAATCGAAATCCCAATGGTCGATATGCACGGAGGCTGCCGTGATCGCCCGGCGGACGGCGTCTGGCGATGCTGTGACGGAAGCGCCGTAAATGGTGTAGGGGTAGGCCGTTCCATGCACGGCACCGAAAATCGCAACGGAACCCGGCCGGACCTCGGCCGCAGCTGGCAGGCCAAGGAAGGTTTCTGCTGCGGGTTCAAACGTGTACGTCATATTATGCCGCCCGCGCAGCCAGAAACCGGTCCATCGCCGCAAACGAAAAAGCGCCAATCGGCAGGTCCGTGCCGCCTTCCAGCGCCAGATCGGCAAGGATTTCGCCGACGACGCTGGTGAACTTGAACCCGTGACCGGAGCAGGGGGATGCCACGACGATGCGCTTGTCGCCCGGCAAAAGGTCGAGCAGAAAATCTTCACTCGGCAGCATCGTATAACGGCAGGTAGTGGAGCGCACGCGAAGCCCGGCAGCGGCCGGCAGCCGGCGCTTGAGGAAGCTGTCGAGCAGATCCGTGTCCTTGTCATTGACGGCCGGATTGGGTTGGTTCGGATCGATCGGTTCGCGGAAATGCGCATGACGGCCGACCTTGACGCCGTCGACGCCGATCGCCGGAAAGCCGAAGAACGAGCCGTTCTCGCCCTCGTCGCGAATGAACACCGGCATACGCTGCGGCATGGTCACGAAACCATCGGCCGGCTGGTACCAGGAGACCACCTGCTTAATCGGGACCGCATGATCGCGCAGATCAGGCACCAGTTCGCCGATCCACGAGCCCGTCGCGACGATCACCTTGCTGGCGTGATAGCGTCCGGTATCCGAAACGATGACAACCCCGCCCTCGCCCGGCTCGATCGCCGTCACCTTCTCGCCGAAATGCAACGCCGCGCCATCGGCGGCTGCAAGTTTCAGATGCCCCCTCACGGCCGCTTCCGGCCGCAGATAACCGCCCTGCGGATCGAGCAGCGCGATCTCGTCTGCATCCAGCGAAAACACCGGGAAGCGGCGGCGCATCTCCTTGGGATCAAGCGTTTCCAGCGGCAGATTGTGCAGCGCGCAGCTCTTCTTCGTGCCGCTGACGATCTTGCTGTCGGGCTTGCCGATCTGCAGCACGCCGGTGATTGTCAGGATATCCTCGCGCAGCCGCGCTTCCAGCGCCCGCCATTTGGCATAGGCGCGCTGCAGCAGCGGCACATAGGATGGGTCTTCGAAATAACCGAGCCGTATCAGGCGGCTATCGCCATGCGACGAACTGAGCGCATGCGCCGGATAATAGGCATCGATGCCGATCACTTTTACGCCACGAGCGGCCAGATGCGCGATGGCAGCACTGCCCATGGCGCCAAGGCCGACAACGGCAACGTCGAAATGGGCGGTCATGGCAGTATCCTTTCGGAAGTTTCAGATATGTGGAGGCGGCGATGCGCGCAGCAGATCGCGGGCCTTTTCCAGATCCCAGCCGAGCGACCGGTCGTCGGCATAGGTTGGCATATCGGCGCGGATATGGCGATAGAGCAGATCGGTTCCTTTAGCCCGCGCCGCGACACTGGATTTGAAATCCTGCGCCTGTGCGGCGGCGGCAAACTCAATACCAAGAATTAGCTCGGCATTGTCGATCACCGCCAGCAGCTTGTTGGCGGTAGCCGTCGGATGCCCGAGGAAATCCTCCTGCAGCGCCGAGGTGATGCCGCCATCAAGGCTTGCCGGAGCACCGAGACGTCGGTTTTCCGCAGCAAGGGCCGCCGCTGTATATTGCGCGATCATGAAGCCGGACCCGGCGCCCGGATCGACGGCCAAGAAAGCGGGAAGATCGCTGACCAGCGGATTGACGAGGCGATCGATGCGGCGCTCGCTCATCATCGATATCTGGGCAATCGCAATGGCGAGACTGTCCAGCGCCTGTCCGAGCGCCGGCGCCACGGCATGCGCCTCGGAGGAAACCACCGGCGCGTCCGGCGTGCCGGACACCGCCGGATTGTCGGTGACGGAAGCCAGCTCCTGATTGACCACCATGCTTGCAAAATCGAATACGTCCCATCCCGCGCCATGGGCATGCGGGACCGAACGCAGGCTCAGGGCATCCTGCGTCCGCGCACCTCTCGCTGCTTCAATCAATCCACTACCGGCGAGGCGCGTGCGCAAAGTCCTGCCGACCTTCTCGATCCCTATCGACTTGCGAAGGGCCAGCACATCAGCGTCGAATGCGGTCATCTGGCAGCCGAGCGCTTCAATGGTCAGCGCTGCGATGGCATCGGCCCAATCCAGCAGCCGCTCCGCCCGTGCCAGAGCCACAGCGCCAAGCCCCGTGGAGCAGGCCGTGCCGTTGACAAGGCTCAAGCCTTCCTTTGCCTGCAGAACCAGCGGCGTGATGCCAAGCGTCTCCAATGCCTGGGCACCGGTCACCGGCTTACCTTTCAGCCGTACCCTGCCTTCGCCGATCAGCACCAGCGCAATATGGGCATTGTGGCTGAGATACCCGGCCGAGCCCTTGGACGGCACTTCGGGAATGCAGTCTTCGCGCAGAAAGATCTGCAGCAGATCGACGATCGCCGGGCGCACGCCAGAATGGCCGTGGGAAAAATTGGCGATCTGCGCTGCGATGATGGAACGGACCTCCCGCGCCTGCAGCAGTGGACCAACACCGCAGGCATGGCTTAAAATGATATTGCGCGACAAACGGCTCTGCGACGGGCGGTCGACCACCGTATCGGCCAGCGCGCCGACGCCGGTATTCACCCCATAGGCCCGCACGCCGCTTTCGACGATCGCCGATACGATGCGGCTCGCCGTTTCGACCCGCTGTTTGGCAGCGGTAGAGAGCGAAAGCGTTGCCCCATCGGCAACCGCCGCCACGGCGCGCCAATCGAGCGCCGCGTCGAGTATGATGTCCTGCACGATCAGCCTCCGAAATTGCCGATGAATTGACGGAAGCTGGGCGAACCGCCTGAGCCGAACAAGTCTTCCGGCGCGCCGTCGCTGTCGATCTCGCCGGATTTCATGAAGATTACCCGGTTGGAGACGTTGCGGGCAAAGCTCATTTCATGGGTGACGACCAGCATGGTCATGCCCTCTTCGGCCAGTGAACGCATGACGCGCAGCACTTCGCCGACAAGTTCCGGATCGAGCGCCGAGGTCGGCTCGTCGAACAGCATCACTTTCGGCCTCATCGCCAGCGAGCGGGCAATGGCCGCACGCTGCTGCTGGCCACCTGACAGATGCGCGGGATAGGCATGGCGCTTTTCCGCGATGCCGACTTTTTCCAAAAGCACCTCCGCTTCCGCTATACATTCGGCACGCGGGCGCTTCAGCACATGTACCGGCCCCTCGATGACATTTTCGAGGATCGTCATATGGGACCAGAGATTGAACGACTGGAACACCATGCCGAGTTCGGAACGGATCCGGTCCACCTGACGGCGGTTGGCCGGGACATTCTTGCCGCCGCGCTGCTGCATCTGGATCAGCTCACCATCGACGGAAATCTCGCCGTGATCGGCAATTTCCAGGAGATTGATACAGCGCAGGAAGGTCGACTTGCCGGAGCCGCTGGCGCCAAGCAGCGAGATTACATCGCCGTCGCGGGCCTCGAGTGAGATGCCGCGCAGCACTTCATGCGTGCCAAAACTCTTGCGGATGTTGCGGACGGAAAGCCGGGTCGTACCTGCCATGGTCGTTCCAGTCTGGTTGGGGGTCGCGGCGTTCATCGTTGCGGAACCGGGAAAAGAGGAGCAGCGCGGCGATGCGGGGTCAGCTTGTATTCAAGCAGCGCCATCGCCTGCAGGATGATGAAATTCAGAAGCAGGTAGATGATGGCAGCACACAGAAAGACTTCCATCGTGCGATAGGTCTGGGCGATCAGCCGCTGGGCGACGCCGGTCACTTCCCAGACGGTCACAAGGCTGGCGAGCGCCGTCGATTTCACCATCATCACCACCTCGGTAGAATAGGCTGGAAGCGCGTGACGAAAGGCGATCGGTGCGAGGATGCGGCGCGTCAGAAGAAACCCGGACATGCCGATGGACCGCGCCGCCTCGATCTCCTTGGCCGGAATGGCCCGAAGGCCAAAGCGGAAGATTTCGGCGGAATAACCGGCCGTGCAGAGCGCCAGCGACAGAACGGCACAGACGAACGGCTCGCGCAAAGCCGGCCACAGGAAGCTGTAACGAATGAAACCGAATTGGCCGAGACCGTAGAAGATCAGGAACATCTGGATCAGCAGCGGCGAGCCGCGAAAGATGAAAATGTAGCCCTTGGCAAAGTTGCGGGCGGCGGCATTGCCGCTGACGCGCATCCAGACGATCAGAAGCGCCAGTATGCCGCCGAAGAAGACGGAAAGGGAAAACAGCGCCAGCGTCATCGGCAGAGCGGCCAGCAGCGTTTTCATGGTCTCGAACATGAAGGCGATGTCCATCGCGCGTCTCCTTGATCAGGCCTGGCCGAGGCTGGTCGGCATGCTGCGATTGGCGCGCTTTTCGGCGCTGTTGAAAATCCGGTCGGAGAAGCTGGTCATGATCAGATAGAGGCAACCGCCGACAATAAAGAACAGGAAGTGCTGCCGCGTCGATCCGGCTGCGACCTGGCTGGTGCGCATCAGGTCGGCAAGGCCGGTGACAGAGACCAACGCCGAATCCTTGAGGCTGAGCTGCCAGACATTGCCGATCCCCGGAATGGCGAAACGAAACACCTGCGGCCCGATGATGCGGCGGAAACGCAAACCGCGGTTCATGCCGATCGCCTGCGCCGCCTCTAGCTCCCCTTTGGGAATGGCCAGGTAAGCGCCGCGGAACACCTCGGCCTGGTAGGCGCCGGAGATGATGCCGACGGCAAGCGCGCCGGCTGCAAAGGACGGAAGGCCAAGAAAGCCCTCATAGCCCATCGCCGTCCCAATGGCCGTGACGGCGCTCGAGCCGCCGAAATAGACGAGGTAGATGATCAGCAACTCGGGAACGCCACGGAACACCGTGGTGTAGATGCCGCCGATCGTTCTCATGACCCGGCTGCCCGAGAGCTTCGCCCAAGCAACGAGCGTACCCAGGATAGCGCCGATCAACAGAGCCACGGCGGTGACGCAGAGCGTCATCAGGGCTGCCACAAGCAGCAACCCACCCCAGCCGGTGGGGCCAAATCCGATCATTTGAAGTAAAGCCATGCCGCAGGCGTCCCGTTGTTCCCGGCAAGGCCGGATTCCCGATCTTCAAGTGGATATGGAAGGCCGCACCTCTTTAAAGAGCGGCCTGCCGCAGCAAGTGTGCTCGCCACAGGCAAAATAGCAAGCGGCGGGCAAACTTGGGATCAGGGGGTGACGTCGGTCTTGAACCACTTCATCGACAGGGTCTTGATCGTGCCGTCGGCAAGGGCTGCCTCGATCGCCTTGTTGAACATGTCGCGCAGATCGGTATCGGCCTGACGGATGCCAAGGCCTTCGCCGCTGCCGAAGATCGTGCCGCCGATTTCGGGCCCGGTGAAGCCGAGCGTTCCGTTGGACTTTTCAAAGGCAGAAATCAGATAGACGGCATCGTCGAAAACGAGGTCGATACGTCCGCTTTCGAGATCGAGGTCGCGCTCGGCGCCAGTCTTATACTCGCGAACGGTGGCGACATCGCCGAAATTGTCATAGATGAACTTGGAATAGACGGTGGCCGCCTGGATGCCGATTGTCTTGCCGGCAAAGGCTGCCTTCATCGCTTCGACTTCCTTGACGCCAGTCGCACCCGGATCGAGCTTCACGACCGTGCCGGTGCCGGCAGCATTTGCCAGCGGGCTATCCTTCAGCGTCGCAAAAGCGGCGTGCGTATGGGCATAAGGAATGGTGAAGTCGATGATCTTCTTGCGTTCTTCGGTAATCGACAAGGCATCCATGATCACATCGAACTTGCCGGCGTTTAGCGCCGGGATCATGCCATCCCAGTCGGAGGCAACCAGCGTGCACTCGACCTTCATGTGGTCGCAGAGATACTTGGCCAGTTCCGGCTCGAAACCGCCGAGCGTGCCGTCCGGATTGGTCAGGTTCCACGGCGCATAGGCGCCTTCAAGCGTGATGGTAACGGTCTTCCAGTCCTTGGCCTGAGCCATCGGAGCGGCAAGGGTTGCGAATGCGACGGCACCAGCCATCAGAAATTTTGACAGGTTCATGTTCACGTTCCTCTGAGGTTTATCTTCAACAACGCCCACCGATCTGCGCCGGCTTTACAATAACTGATGGAGAACGAGGTTGAAAAATGCCTCTGAACATCCATGTTGTATATGGTACCATATGCTAATTTTTATGGTATGCAAGTGGGCGGCTGCATTTGAATGCAAAATTAATTCCGCCCAAGGAATAAGCATATGAAACGAAGCAACGACCAGAACGCTCCGTTAAAGTGGGACACCAGCGACAATGACGGCTCGCCGCTCTATGCCGGTGTCAAGCAGATGATCCTTGACCGCATCCAGAGCGGCGAATGGCCGCCGAAACACCGGGTGCCCTCGGAGAACGAACTGGTTGCCGAACTCGGCGTCAGCAAGATGACGGCCAACCGGGCGCTGCGGGAACTGGCGAGCGAAGGTGAACTGGTACGCATTCAGGGCGTCGGCTCCTTCGTGGCCGAGCGCAAGGGCTATTCCGAACTGTTCGAGGTGCGCAACATCGCCGAGGAGATCGACGAGCGGGGCCATACGCATCAGGCGTCCGTGGTGGTTCTGGCGCAGGAAACAGCCGCACCGGACGTTGCCGATGCGCTCGGTCTGTCGATCGGTGCACCGGTGTTTCATTCGTTGATCGTCCACAGCGAAAACGGCGTTCCGGTCCAGATCGAAGACCGCTTCGTCAACCCGGAAGCAGCACCAGGTTACCTGGAACAGGACTTTACGGCGCAGACGCCGAATGCTTATTTGACAGCGGAAGCCCCGTTAAGCGGCTCCGAGCATATCGTTGAAGCCGCCATGCCGCAGCCATGGGAATGTAAGCTGCTGGTTATCCTTCGCACCGAGCCTTGCCTGCTCATTCGCCGCCGCACGTGGTCGTCGAAACGCGTCGTCTCTTTTGCCCGGCTGGTCTATCCCGGCAACCGGTATCGGCTGGAATCACGCAGCGGGAAGATGACGGACGAGTGACGATGTCGCCGAAACACCGACCATGTTGTATATGGAACCTCGGTAACCGCTTGATTCAGTTCTGCTCGACGGTTTTGGGCCAAAACTGCAGCGCCATATCGATGACGCGGTAGAGCGCCGGCCGGTCAGCACCAGAAGCCGCCTGAATGGCGGTTCCCTGCGAGATGGTCATGATATAGCGGGCAAGATCGTAAGGCTCGTGCCCGGCCGGAAGGTCACCCTCGCTCGCTGCACGCTCGAACCGTCTGCCCAGATCACGCTCGCCGCGTTGGCGGTTTTCAATCAGACATTTTTGGATTTCGGCGGCGGCCTCGCTGCAGGCGAGCGCACCATTGATCCCCATACAACCGCTCGGACCAGTTGCCGCGGTCTGGGAATCGGCAAAGCCTCTGAGGATTTTCCCGGCAACATCGCGTGCCTTCGGTTCCTTCAGAGCCTCATGGAAAAAGTTCATCTTGGTGCGCTCGTAGCGCTCCAAGGCCTTGAGGAAGAGGCCTTCCTTATTGCCGAAGACGCCATAGAGGCTCGGCTTGGTAATGCCCATGCCTTCGGTCAGGTCAGTCAGAGACGTGCCTTCGTAGCCCTTTCGCCAGAACAGCTCCATCGCCGTTTCAAGGGCATCATCGACATCAAACTCTCTTGGCCGTCCCATGGGGTGGGCCCTCCCGAATTTTTTTATACCGATCGGTATATAATTCGATTGACAGTGATCGGCTTCAGAACTTATTTCTATACCGAACGGTATTGAACGTCAATGCAACCCTCGCCCAAATCCTTCGCCTCCCACGTTGGACACAAGGCAGCCCACACCCGGGGCAGAAATTCAGGATAACCGCCATGTCATTCGGAACTTTCAAAACCAAGCTTCTCACCACCGGCCTTGTGCTCGCGGTCGCCACCATTTCGCCGACGATCTATTTCGATCTGCTGGGAAGCCCGGCGGGAAGCGGCAACGCGGCTGATGCCTCGACCGCAGCGCCCGTTGCCATACCTGTTTCCGTCGCGGTCGTCGAAGCGAAGTCCGTAACCCAGTGGAGTGAGTTCTCTGGCCGCCTGGAAGCCGTCGATCATGTCGAGTTGCGTTCCCGCGTTGCCGGCGCCATCCAGTCGGTTCACTTCCAGGAAGGCGCCATCGTCGATAAGGGCGACCTGCTCGTCACCATCGACCCCGCCCCATACCAGGCCGAGGTCGCCCGCGCCCAAGCCAGCGTGACCGCAGCCGAAGCACGCGCTTCGCTGGCGCGCGTCGAGCTGAAGCGCGGCAGGCAATTGCTGGCCTCCAATGCAGTGTCGCAAAGCGAAGTCGATCAGCGCATGAATGGCCTGGCAAGCGCAGAAGCAGACGTCGGCGCCGCCCGCGCCGTGCTGCAATCGGCAGCGCTCAATCTCGGATACACCGAAATCCGCGCCCCGATCACCGGCCGCGTCGGCAAGATCGAGATCACCGCAGGCAACCTGATCGCCGCCGGTCCGTCCTCGCCGATCCTGACCCGGCTGGTTTCCCTGAGCCCGATCTATGCGAGCTTCGAGGCCGACGAGCGGATCGTCTCAACCATACTCGCCGAATTGCCGGAGGGCGTAAACGCCCGCAACTTCATCGACCGCGTGCCGGTCCGAATGGATGTTGCCGGATCGTCGGACGTCAGCGGCAAGCTTCAGTTGGTGGACAACAGCGTCGATCCCCAGAGCGGCACGATCCGTGTCCGCGCCGTGTTCGACAATGCCAATGGCGCTTTGATGCCGGGACAGTTTGCCCGTCTGAGCATGGGCCAGGCAAAGTCCGAAGACGCTGTGCTGGTTCATGAACGCGCCATCGGCACCGACCAGAACAAGAAATACGTCATGGTCGTCAAGCCGGACAACACCACCGAATACCGCGAGATCACCGTCGGCATGAAATCCGATGGCCTGCGGGTGGTGACGGCGGGCCTGAAAGCTCAGGAACGCATCGTCGTCAACGGCCTGCAACGCATCCGTCCCGGCGCGCTCGTGGCACCTGAAATGGTCTCCATGAAGCCGGCTGCCGATCCTCAGCAGCAAGCCTCGATAACCAACTAAGCCTTTCTCCGGCATCTCAGCACAAGGGCGGATCACGCCATGAATATCTCCAGGTTCTTTATCGATCGCCCGGTTTTCGCGGGCGTTCTGTCCTTTATCATCTTCCTTGGCGGCCTGATCGCGATGACGATCCTGCCGATCTCGGAATATCCCGATGTCGTGCCGCCGCAGATCGTCGTTCGCGCCAACTATCCCGGCGCCAACCCGAAAGTCATTGCCGAGACCGTGGCGACGCCACTGGAGGAATCGATCAACGGCGTCGAGGACATGCTCTACATGAGCAGCCAGGCGACGACCGACGGTTTGATGACGCTGACCGTCACCTTCAAGCTCGGCACCGACCCCGATCAGGCACAGCAGCTTGTCCAGAACCGTGTCGGCCAGGCCGAGCCACGGTTGCCGGAAGAAGTCCGCCGCCTCGGCATCACCACCATCAAGAGCTCCCCGGACCTGATGATGGTGGTGCACCTGACATCGCCCGAAGGCCGCTACGACATGACCTATCTGCGCAATTATGCGCTGATCAACGTCAAGGACAGGCTGGCCCGCATTGACGGCGTTGGCCAGGTCCAGCTGTTCGGTTCCGGCGACTATTCGATGCGTATCTGGCTGGACCCGCAGAAGATGGCCCAGCTCGGCCTCTCCGCCTCCGATATCGTCAATGAAATCCGCGCCCAGAACGTCCAGGCGGCCGCTGGTGTGATCGGTTCATCGCCGAATGCACAAGGGGTCGATCTGCAGCTGTCCGTGAATGCGCAGGGACGCCTGCAGAGCGAGGAAGAGTTCGGCGAGATCATCATCAAGACGAGCCCGACCGGCGCAATCACCCGTCTGCGCGACGTCTCCCGCATCGAACTCGGTTCGGCCGAATATTCGCTTCGCTCGCTGCTCAACAACAAGCAGGCTGTCGCAATCCCCGTTTTCCAGGCTCCCGGCTCGAACGCGATCGAGATCGCCGACCAGGTTCGCACGACCATGGAAGAGATCAAGGCATCGATGCCGCAGGATGTCGATTACGAGATCGTCTATGACACGACGCAGTTCGTGCGCGCCTCCATCGAGGCCGTCATCCATACGCTGCTCGAAGCCATTGCGCTGGTCGTCATCGTCGTCATCATCTTCCTGCAGACCTGGCGCGCCTCGATCATTCCGCTGATCGCCGTTCCCGTCTCGATCATCGGTACATTCGCCGTCATGCAGATGCTCGGCTTCTCGATCAACGCGCTCAGCCTGTTCGGACTGGTGCTGGCTATCGGTATCGTCGTCGATGACGCGATCGTGGTCGTGGAAAATGTCGAGCGCAATATCGAGGATGGACTTTCGCCACGCGAGGCGACCTATAAGGCAATGACGGAAGTCTCCGGCCCGATCATCGCGATCGCGCTGGTTCTCGTCGCCGTCTTCGTGCCGCTCGCCTTCATCTCCGGCCTGACGGGTCAGTTCTACAAGCAGTTCGCACTGACGATCGCCATCTCGACCGTCATCTCGGCCTTCAACTCGCTTACCCTGTCCCCGGCGCTTGCTGCCCTGCTTCTGCGCGGCCATGATGCGCCGAAGGACCGGTTGACCCGGATCATGGACTTCCTGTTCGGCTGGTTCTTCCGCGGCTTCAACGCCGTGTTTTCACGCGGATCGCGGGCCTATAGTTCCGGCGTCAAGGGCGTGATCTCGCGCAAGACCCTGATGATGGGCGTCTATTTGCTGCTCGTCGGAGCCACCGTGTTCTTCTTCAAGGCGGTGCCGCCCGGTTTCGTACCGCCGCAGGACAAGCAATATCTGGTCGGCTTCACACAGCTGCCGGACGGCGCTTCGCTGGACCGCACGGAAGAAGTGATTCGCCGCATCAGCGACATCTCCTTGAAGGTTCCCGGCGTCGAAAGCGCCATCGCCTTTCCCGGCCTGTCGATCAACGGCTTCACCAACTCCTCCAATGCCGGCATCGTCTTCCTGTCGCTAAAGCCTTTCGAGGAACGCACGACGCCGGACCTTTCCGCCGGTGCAATCGCGGGAAGGCTGAACCAGGAACTCGGCGTCATCAAGGAATCCTTCAGCGCCATCTTCCCACCGCCCCCTGTCCAGGGTCTCGGTGCGATCGGCGGTTTCAAGCTGCAGCTGGAGGACAAGGCCGGGCTTGGCTATGAGGCACTCGATGCAGCCGTGAAGGGTTTCATGGCCAAGGCCTATACGACACCTGAACTGGTCGGCATGTTCTCCAGCTATCAGGTCAACGTTCCGCAGCTCTATGCCGACGTCGACCGGGCCAAGGCGCGCCAGCTGAACGTTCCGCTGACGGAAATCTTCAACACGCTGCAGATCTATCTCGGCTCTGTCTATGTCAACGACTTCAACAAGTTCGGGCGGACCTATTCGGTGCGTGTGCAGGCCGATGCCAACTACCGCGCCCAGGCGGAAGACATCGGCAAGCTCCAAGTCCGCTCAAGCTCCGGGGAAATGATCCCGCTGTCGGCGGTGCTTAATGTCACCGCGAGCGCCGGTCCGGAACGCGCCATGCGGTATAACGGCTTCCTCTCGGCCGATATCAACGGCAACACGGCACCCGGCTATTCATCCGGCCAGGCCCGCGCTGCCGTCGAACGGATTGCAGCCGAAACCCTGCCGGCTGGCGTCACCTTCGAATGGACCGAGCTGACCTACCAGGAGATCATTGCAGGCAATACCGGTATCCTGATCTTCCCGCTGTCGATCCTGCTGGTCTTCCTGGTGCTGGCAGCCCAGTATGAAAGCCTGACGCTGCCGCTGTCGATCATCATGATCATCCCGATGGCGCTCTTGGCAGCGCTTGGCGGGGTCTGGCTGACCGGAGGCGACAACAACGTCTTCACGCAGATCGGTCTGATTGTGCTGGTCGGATTGTCAGCCAAGAACGCCATCCTGATCGTCGAGTTTGCCCGAGAGCTCGAATTTGAGGGGGCGACGCCGTTCGAAGCCGTCATCAAGGCCAGCCGCCTGCGCCTGCGTCCGATCCTGATGACCTCGATGGCGTTCATCATGGGTGTCGTGCCGCTCGTGATCTCGACTGGCGCCGGTGCTGAAATGCGCCACGCCATGGGTGTTGCGGTGTTTTCCGGCATGATCGGCGTGACGCTGTTCGGCCTGTTCCTGACCCCGGTCTTCTATACGCTGGTACGCGCAATGACCGGAAACAGGCCACTGAAGAAAAGCGGACATCACGCCGCCCCTGCCGGAACGGCTTCGGTGACGCAACTGCACAGCCAGCCGCTTCTGCCCGGGCTTGAAGCCGCCGAGTAAGCGGCCGGACCAGACAACGCAAAACGGCGCCACAATCAGCGGCGCCGTTTTCACTTCAGCCAAAACCGGCCGGTTTAAAACTCTTCCCAGCTCTCCTGCGCCGCCGCCGCACTGCCGGAAAAGGCGCGGATCACCTGACCGGCCATCCTGCGCGCCGGCGATGCCACCGGCCGGGAATGATGTCCGGCATCCACCGCCCGCGGCGCGCTGGCCTGCTGCCCGACCCGGAACTGGCTCAGCAGCGAGAACAGAGCCTCTGCTTCGCGGGCCAGACTGTGGCTGGCGGCAGTGGATTGCTCCACCATCGCCGCATTCTGCTGCGTGCCCTGGTCCATGGCATTGACCGACTGGTTGATCTCTTTCAGCCCGGTCGATTGTTCGCGTGCACCTTCGACGATCGCGACGACGTTGGTGTTGATCTCCTGCACCTGCTTGACGATTTCCTCCAGAGCCTTGCCGGTTTCGCCTACCAGCGAAACACCGCTTTTGACCTGTTCGCCCGACGTGTTGATCAGCGCCTTGATTTCCTTGGCTGCCTTGGCTGAGCGCTGGGCCAGTTCGCGCACTTCCTGTGCAACAACCGCAAACCCCTTGCCGGCATCACCGGCGCGCGCTGCCTCCACACCGGCATTCAGCGCCAGCAGATTGGTCTGGAAAGCGATATCGTCGATGACGCCGATGATGTTGGAGATCTCGCGCGACGAATTCTCGATCTCTCCCATCGCCGTGATGGCGTTGCGGACCACAGCGCCGGACCGTTCCGCATTTGCGCGCGTCGCGGCAACGAGGTGTCCGGCCTCCTCCGCCCTGCGGCTGGAATCGGCGACAGTGGTGGTGATTTCCTCAAGTGCCGCGGCCGTCTCCTCGACAGACGCTGCCTGCTGTTCGGTCCGCTTCGACAGGTCGTCAGCTGCGGACCGGATTTCCGTCGAGCCAGCCGCAATCGCCTCAGCATTCGAACCAACCGACTGCATCGCCGACCGCAGCTTGCCGACGGCGTCGTTGAAATCGTGGCGGACCTTTTCCATTGTCGGCACAAACGGCCGATCCAGATTTTGCGTCAGGTCGCCATCCGCAAGGCCCTTCAGAGCCTTTGCAAGTGTGCCGACTGCGCCCATGCGCTCGGTTACATCTGTCGCAAACTTCACGACCTTGTAGACCTTTCCCTTGTCGTCGACGATCGGGTTGTAGGCCGCCTGGATCCAGATCTCCTTGCCACCCTTGCCGAAGCGCAGGAACTCGTTGGAGGTGAATTCACCGCGTCCCAGCCGCTCCCAGAACTGCCGGTATTCCTCCGTCTGCACATAAGCAGGATCGCAGAACATCCGATGATGCCTGCCCTGAATTTCCTGCAGCTGGTAACCCAGCGCACCGCAGAAGTTTTCGTTGGCGTTGATGATCTCGCCGGTCGGGGTGAATTCGATCACCGCCTGCGAGCGGGAGACGGCATTCAGCTTACCGGCATCTTCCATCGCCCTCTGCCGGACTGTCGTAATATCGGTTGCGAACTTCACCACCTTGTAAGGCTTGCCGCCGCGGGATACCGGATTGTAGGACGCCTCGATCCAGATCTCTCGACCAGTCTTGGTGACGCGCTTGTACTGCTGCCGGTCGAATTCGCCACGGCCGAGCCGAGCCCAGAACTCGCGGTACTCGACACTGTTCGCTTCGGCCGGATCAACAAAAATCCGGTGGTGCTTGCCTTTGATCTCCGGGAGCTCGTAACCCAGCGCCGCGCAGAAATTTGGATTGGCGTTGAGGATATTGCCGCCGAGATCGAACTCGATAATCGCCTGTGACTTATGCATCGCGGCCAGAACAGCTGCGGTATCGCCACCAAAACGTGGGAAAAGCCTGCTCATACAACGCCTCCTTCGGGCATCTGATGAATTTTCTTGCGCCATTTGGGCGCAACAATGGGCACACGCATCAGCCGGTCAGAGCCGCGAATGTCCGTTTATCTCGATATCTCTTGTGGCCGTGAACCCTTGCTCTTGCGAGAGCTGCACATCCGAAGGACGCCAGCAACGCCGGTCAGGTTCTTTGAAAAGGCATGCCGGTCTCCCGGCTTGTGCATTTAGCATCATGCTCAAACATTCTAATATTCGAATGCACGCTACAACTATTGGTATAATTACTAAAATAAGGATTAATGAGCCGAGCAATTTTTAAGCATATAGTATCTCTAGTATCTTCAGACGCAGGGGCAATCCTCCAATATTGGCACTCATCAATATCTTGTTTTTTATTGATTTTTCTCGAATTCATGGTGCGAAAGGGTTTCGCCGTTGGCGGAGGTTCAGCCCGTTGCTCAGCAACATCAAAAGAGCGCAACAGTATCGCTGAAAATACAATCTTTAATTGATTTAAATTTTCGTCATATTCGGCCACACGCAACTGCGATTGTTTTGCAATCAGTGAGACAGGAGCGCGTGCAGGGCCTGCTCGCGCTCCTGTCCAGATCAGCGTTCGGCGTAAATCCCGTAAAGGATCGGCATCAGGCCGACGAGCGCCTCAAAGCGGGCAAAAGATTTTCGCTCCGGCAAAGTCCAGCCGGTTTCGGCAAGCGCCGACAGACGTGGGAAGACCAATCGGTCGAACACGCCGCGATCGGTCATCGGCTCCGACCAAATGCAGCATTGCACCCCGGACAAGTGCTTCTTCTGCTCTTCACTCCAGCCTTGGATGGGATCGAACGTGTAGAGTTTTTCCGGATCGGACCAGCCGGCCCAACTGGCACCCGGCTCCGACCACGCCTGGCTGTTGGCCATGTCGAGATAATAGACCTGTCCGGGGCAGACGACCATGTCATAGCCCTCGCCTGCTAGGGTCGCAGACGCTTCGACCGTCCGCCAGCCGAACAGCAGCGACTGGCTCTTGTCGATGACATTGCCATGCGCCGCTTCCTGCCAGCCGCCAGTGATGCAGCCGCGCGAAGCAAGGAAAGCCTGCACGCGAGCAAGGAACTCCGCCTGCAACACCGCAGCACCCGACCCGTCGATTTCGTCGGCACCATGCGTATTGGTGATAACGTTAAGCCGCGCGGCATGCGCGGTTGCCATCGCCTCGCCGCTGACCTCGCGCAGGCGGGCGAGCGCCTCCGGCGAACCCGACCATGCGCCGAGCGGCACCTCGTCGGCACCGATATGAATGATCTTGGACGGGAACAACTCAATCAGTTCGTCGAAGATTGTCTCGAGAACACGATAGGTTTCTTCCCGCGCCGGATTGATGCAATTGTCCGGGAAACCCTGGACGGAGAAATAGCTGCCCTGCTCCTGTGGATCACGCAACTCTGGAATCGCCTGTTGCATGGCATAGCAATGCCCAGGTACATCGATCTCCGGCACCACGTCGATGCCGAGCCCTCCGGCCAAAGCCACGATCTGCCGGATCGCCGCCTTGGTATAATAGCCGCCGGTCACCTGCGGGCCGGAACCCAGAAGCGGCGGGATTTTCAGACCGTGACCACGCCAGGCGCCAATCTCCGTCAGCGCCGGATAGGCGTCAATCTCGACACGCCATGCTTCATCATCGGAGAGATGCCAATGGAACCGGTTCAGCTTGTTCCAGGCCATGATCCGCAGGAACTGCTCGATTTCCGCCGTGCCGTAAAACTGCCGGGCGACATCGAGATGCACACCGCGCCAGCCGAGCGCCGGCTCGTCGGTGATCTCACCAGCTGCGGGAAACAGGAAGGTTTCAGGATGAAGCCGCGCACCACGCAGGATTTGCCCGAGCGTGATCAGGCCGCAGAGGAAGCCTGCGCGCTTATTGGCCGACACGGTCACTCCGGATGTGGAGAACTTGATGCTATATGCCTCCGGCGCAAAACCATCGGACGATGCGAATGAAATGGGCAAACCGCCTTCGGCTACAGGACGGACAATGCCTTCGACGGGGAACAAGCCATCCACGAGCGCCTTGAAAGCCTCCGCAGCCGCACCTGCCTCACCACCCTCGGCCTGAAGAGCAAGCCCGACTGGAGGCGCCAACCGGCCAGAGACCGAAACGGCACTTGGCCACGGCACAACGGAAACCGCTACCGGCGCAACCTTCGGAACCGGATAAACAACGGCACCGCGCGTCAAAGCCGCATTGTCTCCCTTGGCTCGCGTCGGAGCGACGCTGACCGGCACCGTATTGTTGTCGGCAAGCACGACATAACCGGCATTGGCACCATCGGTCCAATGCTTCGGATGATAGCTCATGCCATGCGCCTTGATGGTCCAGGTCTCGCCCGGCTTAAGGACAAAACCTTCCGGCGGCGCAAATTCCGAGTGGTTCGACAGCCGCTTCAGCAGCCTGCCGCCTTCGACGGTCGCTTCCGGATCGATGCGGGCCGGACCGGACACGCATAGGTTGAAACCTTCAAGCGGCTGGTCGGTATTGTTGGTCAAGGTCAGCGTGTAGACGGGGTTCTCGTCCTGCACAGCCGGCACCCAGAAGGTTTCCAGCTGGTATTTGGTCTTGGTCGCTATCGTCATCATGTCCTCCAGAAAACTGTCATTCGGCGCTGTTGAGCAACCCGGCATAAACGCCGGGCGCTGAGTTCGGGATCGGCGCAGCACCCACCGTTCGCTCGTAAAAGGCCGATGGCCCGACATCGCCGATTATCGCGTAGCCGTATCCCATCGCTTTCAAATCCAGCAAGCTGGCGAGAAGCAAGGCATGGCCGATGCCCTCACCCCGCGCCGCCTCATCGACTCCCGTCGGCCCGAAAAAGCCGCGGGCGATCGATTCATGGCAGGCAAAACCGATCAGCTTTTGCGCCCGTGTCGCAAGGAAGCAGGTCGGCGGCTGGCGGGCAAAGGCCACCGCCGTTTCGCTCGACCATCCCGAACTGAATTTTTCCCGCACCCAGCCGGTGACCAGCTCAAATTCCGGAGCGAGCGCCCGGCGGATAGTGACGCCGGCCTTTTCCATGCGCGCGTCGAGTTCGGCAACTGGTTTGACCAGTGAAAGATTGACCAGATAATCCATGTTGAACCCCGTGTGACTACGTTTGGGATGGGCCGAGCGCGCGAACGAAATGGCTCTCGCCGACCTGTTCGAAGGTCTCAGACGCCGGGCGGCTGATGCGACGCACCTCTTCGGCATGACGCAGGAACCGCGCGCTTTCGCCCGGCACGAACGGGCGGTCCGGATTGGGCACCGCCGACAGAAGAAGCTGCGTATAGGGATGGCGCGCGTCGCCGATCACGGCACTCGTATCCCCCCACTCCACCATCTGCCCGGCAAACATCACGATGACCTCCTCGGCAATATGCGCCGCCGTGGCAATATCATGCGTGATATAGAGCATGGCAAGGTTACGCTCCCGTTTGATTTCGGCAAGCAACGACAAAATGCCAAGCCTGATCGAGACATCCAGCATCGAGGTCGGCTCATCGGCCACCAGCACCTCCGGCTGAACGGCGAGGGCCCGAGCAATGTTGACCCGCTGCCGCTGGCCACCGGAAAGTTCATGGGGAAATTTCCTTGCCGTCACATCCGGATCGAGACCGACACCTTGGAGAAGCTCAGCAACCGCCTGGTCGATCCCGGCTCTGCCCTTGGCATGACCGTGGAGTTTCAGTGGTCTCTCCAGATGATGATGAACCGAAAACACCGGATTGAGCGAAGCGAACGGATCCTGAAAAACCATCTGCACAGCCCGGCGATAAGCTCTTTCCGCATTGCTGGTGCCCGGCACGGTGACATCCTTGCCACGAAAGTGCATTGTCCCGCCGGTCGGATTGTCCATCCGGCCGATGATCCTGGCGCACGTGGTCTTGCCGCAGCCGGATTCGCCGACCAGCGCCAGCGCCTTTCCGGGCTGCAGCGACAGGGAAATACCGCGCAGTGCTTCGACGGCGCCGAATGTCCGCGTGATCCCGTCCAGCCGGATGATGGGATCCATTGTTTGCATTCCGGCAAGAGGGGAGACGGGCATGAGGTTCATTCTGCGGCTCCCATCCTGTGCGTGGAGGCCGGCAATTGCGGAATGGCACCCCAGAGTTTTCGCGTATAGTCATGAAGTGGCGCCTTGCTGATCTGCTTGACATCTCCCACCTCCACCAGCTCCCCTTTCAGCATGATGCCGATGCGGTGGCAGAGTTGCGCCATCAGATGCAGGTCATGGGTGATGAACAGAACCGAAAATCCCTGATCGCGCTGCAGGTCGATCACCTGCTCGAGGATTTCCCGCTGCACCACGACATCGAGCGCCGTCGTCGGTTCGTCCATGATGATCAGCCGCGGCTTCAGGGCAAGGCAAATGGCGATGACGATGCGCTGGCGCATGCCGCCGCTGAACTGGTGCGGATAATCATCGAGCCGCACCACCGGTATGCCGACCAGCTTGAACATCTCTTCCGCCCGTGCCCGCGACTGCGCCCGTGTCGAGCCGAGATGCCGGTGCAATACGTCATGAAACTGCGCCTCCACCCGCATCAGCGGATTGAGCGAATTCATCGCGCTCTGGAACACCATGCCAACGTGACGCCAGCGGACTTTCTGCAGCTCCGTCTCGGATAGTTTGAGCAGGTCCTGCCCTTCAAGCAGGATCTCGCCGCCCGTTACCCAGGCCGGCGGTTTGGATAGCCTTGTGATTGCAAAGGCGATGGTGCTCTTGCCGCAGCCGGACTCACCGGCAAGGCCGAACAGTTCGCCCTTCCTGATATCAAACGAGACGTTCTTGACCGCCTGGAACGAACCCTTGTCGAGCAGATAGTCGACGCTGAGATCACGGACCTGAAGCAATGCCTCGCTCATCGGGCTGCCCCTAGTTCCCGCCTGCGCAACCGGTTCAGCTTGAGCCACCGGCTCAGCGCCGGCCCGGACCTCAGCTGCGGATTGGCAATCTCATCGAAGGTGAAATTGATCAGTGCCGGCCCAAGTCCGGTCAGCGCGATGCCCGCAGCCGGCGCGCCGATATCCCACCAGGCACGCAGAATAATCGCCGAGGAATTCTGGGCATTGTAGAGCATCGTACCCCAGGTGACGCTCAAGGGATCGCCGAAGCCGAGATATTCCAGTGTCGTCTGGGCGACGATGGCATAAATGATGCTGCCGACGATATTGATGCCGATCAGCGGCGCCAGATTGGGCAGTATCTCGACGAAGATGATGCGCCACGCCGGCTCGCCGACCATCCGGGCCGCAACGACGAATTCGCGATTGCGCAGCGCCAATGTCTGGGAGCGTGTCATGCGCGCACCCCACGGCCAGGACGTCAACGCGATGATCGCCATGATTGCCCAGGGGCCGACCGTGCCGGCGAAGGACGCAAGCAGGATCAGCAGCGGAATATTGGGAATGACAAGGACGGCATTGGTAAGCAGATCGAGCGTCGCATCGGTGCGGCCGCCGAAATAGCCGGCGACCAGCCCGACCACCGTACCAAGCGCCGTGATCGCAAGGCCCGTGGCGAAGCCGACGGCAAGCGACGGGCGGGCGCCCCAGACGAACTGCGAATAGACATCGCGGCCCATCTTGGTGGTGCCGAAATAGTGCTCGACGGTTGGCGCCTGATGCGACCGGCCGACCCGCTCGCTCGGATCACCAGGCGCAATCAGCGGCGCAAACAGCGCCATCAGGCAGAGCGACAGGATGATGACGAGACCGGCAAGCGCCTTCTTCTGCCGCCAGAATAGCGTGAAACTTGAGCTCATGCTGCGCTCTCCCGAACACGCGGATCGACGATCCCGTAGATGATATCGACCAGCAGATTGGCTCCAAGAGTGGCCAGCGTCATCAGCAACAATTGCCCCTGGATCACCGGATAGTCGCGGGCAACGCTTGCCGTATAAAGCGTGAGGCCAAGCCCCGGATAGTTGAAGACGATCTCGGTGACGATCGAGCCGCCGAACACCGCCCCCAGCATCAGTGCCAGGTTGGTCATCACCGGCAGCATGGCGTTGCGGGCGGCATAGCTGAACATCACTGCGGTCTCGGTCAGCCCCTTGGCGCGGCCCATCGTGACATAGTCCTCGCCCAGCACCGAAATCATGCTGGACCGCATCGTCGTCTGGAATTCACCGATCAAATAGGGTGACAGTGTCAGCACCGGCATGATCGCATGCAGGAAAACACTGCCGAAGAACGTAAAGTTCAAGCCTGGATCGAGGTTTGGATCATAGGCATAGCCGACCGGAAGCAACCTCAGCGTCACGCCGAAGAAAAACAGTGTCGCCAGCGCAATGATGACAGGCGGCACAGCGATCATCACCACGGAGAACGGCGTAATGATCGTATCGAAACGCCCGCCCCGCCGCCAGGCCGCAATCGCGCCGAGCGAAACCCCGATGCAGAGCGAAAAGACGATGGCAGTGGTCACCAGGAAGGCCGTCCAGCCGAGCGAACGGCCGAGCACCTCGGTCACTGTCTGCGGATAATATTTGACCGAGACGCCGAGATCGAAATGCGCGAGCCCGACGACATAATCGACGAACTGCTCAAGCACGGGCTTCTCGATGGCGCCGAAGCGCGCCCGGATCGCCTCGATCGCCGCAGGCGTGGCCCGCGGGCCAAGCTGGGCGATCATGCTGTCGACGGGGCTCCCCGGCATCAGCCGGGGGACCGCGAAATTCACCAGGATGGCGAACAGGAAGGCAACGCAGTAGACCGCGAGCCGCCGGGGGGAAAGCCGCATCGCCCGAGCCTGCCGCGCTTACTGCACGGGCTTAAGGCGCAGAAGATGCATCAGCCGCATCCGGTTATTGTCATGGTCCTCGGGGTTCATCGCCGGCTCTTCCTTGGACACCCAGCCGGTAAACCGCTTGGTCGAGAACTGATACCAGGTCGGACCGTTGAACACCGGAACGACGGGCAGATTGTCGGCAACGATCACCTGCACCTTGTCGAACAGCGCTTTTCGCTCGTCGTCGGTGGTGGCGCGGCGATAGTCATCGAAGACCTTGTCGAGTTCCGGGTTGGAATAGCGCGACGGGGCAGTGGGGAGGCGGCCGGCAAATGTGGTCGACAGCGACTGGAAATAGCCGCGGAACGGCGTCGGGCCGTCGGCACGCGAGTTCATAACAGCTTCGAAGGATCCGTCGAGGATCTGCTTCTGCCATTGCTCATATTCCGGCGTCGCCACCGAAGCGTTGATGCCGATCTTGCGCAGGCCTTCGGCAGCGATCTGCACCGCGTCGATCCAGTCGGTCCAGCCGTTTGGTACAATGATCGGGAAGTTGATCGGCTTGCCGCTTGGCGTGGCGCGGAAACCGTCGCCCCCCTTGGCATAGCCTGCATCGTCCAGCAGCTTGTTGGCCTTGTCGATGTCGTAGGTCAGCCACTCATCCTGCGCACCTTCGGCTGCCTTGTTGCGCCAGCTGTCAAAGCGCGGCGGCAGGCCGCTTGCATGCAGGTTGACCACCGGATAGCCGAACCCGGCAATATCCACCATGGCCGTGCGGTCCATCGCCAGGCTGAAGGCGCGGCGGAAGGTCATGTCGTTGAAGGCCTCGGCATTGCCGGGGTTCGACGACTTGAGGTTCATCTGGAATGCGACGGTTTCGGCCGGCGGCTGCCAGTAGGCATTGTGCTCGGGATCAAGCCCGACATAGGTCGTGTCGATCTGCGGCAGGAACGAGCCGAACCAGTCAATCCCGCCCTCCGGCAGAAGCGCAAGCATCTGGTCGTTGCCGGCAATCTGCGGCAGCTTCAGGCAATCGACCTTCAGCGTCGCGGCATCCCAATAATTCGGATTGCGGCACTGTTCGTACACTTGCGGCGTGAAGCGGCGGATCTCGGTCATCGGGCCGGAGCCGACAGGCGTCTCATTCTTGAAGGCAAGCGGATCGGCGACATCCTTCCAGATATGCTCGGGCACGACGGCAAAGTCGGCCAGCGATTCCGGGAAATGCGTATCCACGTCCTTGAGGTTGATCTTCACTTCGGTCGGCGACGGTGCTTCGACGGAGGCAACACTCTGGCCGACGCCTGCCGTGTCCACTGCCGAGTTCTTCAGCATCATGTCGAGCGTGAATTTCATATCGGCCGAGGTCAGCGGCTTGCCGTCCGACCATTTGATACCATCGCGCAATGTGTAGGTGATGGATTTCAGGTCGTCGGCGAACTTGTAGGCCGTTGCCAGCCGCCAGACCGGCTTGCCGCTGTCATAATCGTTGAAAATGACCAGCGGCTCGTAGACGAAATCCATCGTGCTCTGACGGCGGCCGCCGAGATCGAACGGGTTGAAATTCTGCACCCAGCTCGTCTGTTCCTCGATATGCATCGTCAGCACGGATTCGGCACGCGCCTGCCCGGCAGCCAGGGCGATCAGCGACGCGGCCAAGGCTCCTCGCCAAAGTCTCCCCGCCCCCGTTCCGGGCTTCCCAGATGCCCCGAAAACATGCCTGCCGGCTTCTATTCTCTCGACTGCCGTCATGACGAATCCCCTCAGATTTCGTTGATCGATCTATTAAGTCAAGTAATTGGACTTAATGTAGGTCTAGAAATGAAGAGCTGTCAACAGGCCTATTCTTGCTACAAGCAAAGATGGAAATAGTAGGGAGATGGACAGCACCAATCGATCCGGCAACCAGTGACTGGTGGAGGCAAAAGGACCCAGAAAAGCAAGGATTTTCATAATGTTTGGAGGTGCGGATTATTTATCCGCACCCTTTCGAAAGCCAGATGGGCTTTCGCGCTATACGATCAAAACCGGAAAGCCTCGTGAAGGATCAGCTCCGCAGGCCGGGCGCCTCGTGGCCGGTGCGGGCCACGTATTCCGTGTAGCCACCGCCATATTCATGGATGCCGTCCGGGGTGAGTTCCAGAACCCGGTTGGAGAGGGCGCCGAGGAAATGCCGGTCGTGGGAAACGAACAGCATGGTGCCCTCATATTCGGAAAGCGCCTTGATGAGCATTTCCTTGGTGTCGAGGTCGAGATGGTTGGTCGGCTCGTCGAGCACCAGCAGATTGGGCGGGTCGAACAGCATGATCGCCATGACCAGCCGCGCCTTCTCGCCACCCGACAGAACGCGGCAGCGTTTTTCAACATCGTCGCCGGAAAACCCGAAACAGCCGGCCAGTGCTCTGAGCGGGCCTTGCCCGGCACGCGGGAACTCATGTTCCAACGTCTCGAACACAGTGCGCTCGCCATCGAGCAGATCCATCGCATGCTGGGCGAAATACCCCATCTTGACGCTGGCACCGAGCGCCACCGTTCCCTGGTCCGGGTCCGTCGATCCCGTCACCAGCTTCAGAAGCGTGGATTTTCCGGCACCGTTTATGCCCATGATGCACCAGCGCTCCTTGCGGCGAACCATGAAGTCCAGCCCTTCATAGATGCTGCGGCTGCCGTAGCTTTTGTGAACATTCTTCAGGTTGATCACGTCTTCGCCGGAGCGCGGCGCCGGCAGGAATTCGAAGGCGACGACCTGGCGGCGCTTCGGCGGCTCCACCCGTTCGATCTTGTCGAGTTTCTTCACCCGGCTCTGCACCTGGGCGGCGTGCGAGGCACGCGCCTTGAACCGTTCGATGAACTTGATTTCCTTGGCGAGCATCGCCTGCTGCCGCTCAAACTGGGCGAGCTGGTGCTTTTCATTCAGCGCCCGCTGCTGCTCGTAGAATTCGTAGTCGCCGGAATAGGTGGTCAACCCGCCGCCGTCGATCTCAATCAGCTTGGTGACGATGCGGTTCATGAACTCGCGGTCGTGCGAGGTCATCAGAAGGGCGCCCTCGTAATTCTTGAGGAATTCCTCCAGCCAGATCAGGCTTTCCAGATCCAGATGGTTGCTCGGTTCGTCGAGCAGCATGACGTCGGGACGCATCAAGAGGATACGGGCAAGTGCCACGCGCATCTTCCAGCCGCCGGACAGCTTGCCGACATCGCCGTCCATCATTTCCTGTGTGAAGCTCAGGCCCGACAGCACTTCGCGGGCGCGGCCATCGAGCGCATAGCCATCCAGTTCCTCATAACGCGCCTGCACCTCGCCGTAGCGCTCGATGATGGCATCCATCTCGTCCAGCCGGTCGGGATCGACCATAGCGGTTTCGAGTTCGTGCAATTCGGCGGCAACGATGCTGACCGGCCCGGCCCCATCCATCACTTCGGCGACGGCGCTGCGGCCTTCCATCTCGCCGACATCCTGATTGAAATAGCCGATGGTGACACCCTTCTCGACAGCCACTTGCCCTTCGTCGGGCTGCTCCTCACCGGTGATCATCCTAAAGACGGTCGTCTTGCCGGCACCGTTCGGACCGACAAGGCCGATCTTCTCGCCCTTGTTGAGCGCGGCGGAAGCCTCGATGAAGAGAATGCGATGGCTCAGCTGCTTGCTGATATTTTCGATACGGATCATTTGTGCGGTGCCCAAGAAATGTTGCGGCGCCCTTATGCCACGTGTTTCAGGGAATGTCGCAGGTTTTCGACAGGATCAGACGCAGCTTTTTGAAGGGTGTTTTTCCCGGAAATGCCTTCACGGCGCGGATCGCGAAGGCTACAGAAGAGCACCCACGCAGATGGAATGGAGTGAGCCATGACCGATACCGTTACCGACCGTTTCCTTCGCTACGTCGTGATCGACACCCAGTCGGATGCCAAATCGGCCACGCAGCCCTCCACCGAAAAGCAGAAAAACCTCGGCCGCCTGCTGGTCGAGGAATTGCTGGCGATCGGGCTTTCCGACGCGCATCTTGACGAGCACGGCTACATCTACGCCACCATCCCGTCGAATGTCGACAAGCCGGTTCCGGTGATCTGCTTCTGCTCGCACATGGACACGGCGCCCGATTTCACCGGCACCAACGTCAAGCCGCAGTTGATCCGCAACTATGCCGGTGGTGACATCCAGCTTTCGGGCGATCCGCAGCAGGTCATCCGCGTTGCCGACCATCCGGCCCTGCGCGACCAGATCGGCAATGACATTATCACCACCGACGGCACGACGCTGCTCGGCGCCGACGACAAGGCCGGACTTGCCGAAATCATGACGGCAGCACAATTCCTGATCGCCAATCCGGACATCAAGCACGGGACCATCAAGATCCTCTTCACGGTGGACGAGGAAATCGGCCGCGGGGTCGACAAGGTTGATCTGAAGAAGCTCGGCGCCCAATTCGCCTACACGATGGACGGTGAAACGGCCGGCCATATCGAGGATGAGACATTCTCCGCCGATGGCGTCGAGATCACTATCCAGGGCGTTGCCATCCATCCGGGCTTTGCCAAGGGCAGGATGGAAAACGCCATCAAGATCGCCGGCGCCATCATCGACCGCCTGCCGAAACACGTGGCCCCTGAAAGCACGGAAGGCAGAGAGGGCTTCATTCACCCGACCGGCGTTACCGGCGCGATGGACAAGGCGACGATCGGCCTGATCGTCCGTGACTTCAACGACGAGGGCCTTGCCGGCAAGGAAGCGATGATCGAGGCAATCATCAAGGATGTCATGCCGGATTATCCCGGCTCCTCCTACACGTTTGAGGTCAAGCAGCAATATCGCAACATGAAGGCGATCCTCGATCGTCATCCGGAAATCATCGACAACGCCATCGAGGCAATCCGGCGGGCGGGCATGGAGCCGGTGCGCGGCAGCATTCGCGGCGGCACCGATGGTTCGCGCCTGTCGTTCATGGGCCTGCCCTGCCCCAACATCTTCGCCGGCGGGCATGCTTTCCATTCGCCGCTCGAATGGGTGAGCCGGCAGGACATGGAAAGGGCGGTCAACACAATCGTCGAACTGGCAAAGGTCTGGGAAGAGCGCAGCTAATTTTGAAGCAACTGACCTTGGAGGGGGGCAATCAGCCCTTCCATCCCGCCGCCATTTTGGTATGACCCGCCTCTTGTCAAAGGAACGAAGATGGCTGCGCGAGATCGTTATTCACGGAAATTGGAATGTTCCCACTGCGGCAATACGGGCTTTGCCGAGGTTTCGGAGGACGATACGCCCAGCCGCAAGACGCGGGGATTTGAAATCGATGCCCTACCGAGCGGTTTTGAAACCGAATTTGCCTCGAGTAATCCCCGCCGGCATGTGATCCGTTGCCGCTGCGGTCATAAGTTCAAATTCGAGCAGACCACTGCCTATGCGCCGGGGGGAGAACCAAGGGCTTAAGGCATTCGCCCAAGCTGACAAACAACATGCGGGTGGCCGGCCCTTCAATGCGAATGCATTCGAAGGTATCGCCGGCGCCCCATGAGACCAATTTACTTGTTGGCCATCAGCCACATCTTGCCGGCCATCGTGATCCCGCGCGGATCGACGGCCACGTCGTCATCGAGATGGCTGCGTTCCAGAAAACCGAGCTCTTCAAGTTCGTTGAGCGTCGTCGTCGTCAGGAAGCGGATCTTCTGCGGACGCTCCTTGAACCGGTCGGTCTTGGCATAGGTGACGGTCGCATTTTCGTGCGTCCATTTTTTCGCCGGCTGCGGGAAGAGGTTTCCTTCCTTGGCGAGTTTCAGGCCCCGGATCTGAACCGGCGTCAATTCAAGCGAAATCATATTCTGTCCTTGGTAGAAATGGAGAAAAAGGCATCGACACGCAACCCGGATTGAATGGGAACGCCCGCTTGCGAATGTCGCCAATGCGTGTTGAAAAGGGCCAAGATGGCCCGCATGCCCTTTCCCTACCGGAAGTTTGCGGCATTTCCCAGACAAAACTGAAAAACCGGCATTTGCGAAACGATTCGCACCATCCTTATGCTTCTGTTATCAGCTTCGGAACTCGTTTTAAGAAAGAGCATCCATGAACGCGACACTGTGTCGGGGAGCGACTGTGTGACGGAGCGTGCAGACGCGGCCTTTTTGGCGTCCCATGGCTGGTCCGATTTTTTTGCCTCCCAGATTGAGCGATCCGAGGCCGGCCTCCTCCCCATGCGCATCGCCGAAGTGCACCGTGCTAGGCTGAGCGCTCTCTCCGCCGAAGGCCCGGTCAAGCTGGTTCTTGCCCATAAAACCAATACCGCCGATTTCGCCGTCGGCGACTGGATCCTTGCCGATCCCCGAACGCATCTGCTTGTCCGCAGGCTTGAGCGCCGGACCTTGCTGCAGCGGCGCACAGAGGGCAGACATCTCCAGCAGCTTGCCGCAGCCAATGTCGACACGCTGTTCATCGTTACCTCTTGCAATGCCGACTTCAGCCCGGCGCGGCTGGAACGCTATCTGGCAATGGCCAATCAGGCCGGAACGAACCCGGTAATCGTGCTCACCAAGACGGACATGATCGACGACGCCAGCATATTCGAACAGGAAGCGAGAGCACTGCAGCGCGACCTTGACGTCGTTGCATTGAACGGCCGCTCCGCAGATGCCGCAGCCGCGCTTGCCCCCTGGTGCGGCGTCGGACAGACTGTCGCGCTGGTCGGATCGTCGGGCGTCGGCAAATCGACGCTGGTCAACACGTTGGCCGGCCTCAGCAACGCGGCGGCGCAGGAGACCGGCGATATCCGCGAAAGCGATGCCAAGGGGCGCCACACCACGACGGCCCGGTCGTTGCACGCCATTGCCGGCGGCGGCTGGGTGATCGACACACCCGGAATGCGCACCCTGCATGTCAGCGACGTATCGGGTGGCATCGAGACACTGTTCTCCGAAATCACCGACCTCGCCCCTTCCTGCAAGTTTCGCGACTGCACCCACGATCACGAACCGGGCTGCGCCGTTCAGGCGGCCATCAAGGCAGGCACCTTGCCTGCCGAGCGGCTGGCCCGCTGGCGTAAACTGCTGGAGGAAAATGTCAGCAACACGCCAGTGCAGACAGGGCCGCGCGGCAATAAGGTCGTTCAGAAGAAGAAATACTAAAGGCCGGACACTGATCGCCGTACCCCGCGCACCCACTGGTTCGCAAAGTTTCGACTGCCGCAACGAACTTTCAGCCTGTATCAACCCGCAGAACCGTGTCGACAACACGGGAACATTGCTGTAACAGAGTTGATTAATCGATTAATCATCCCCGTTGGATCAGATGGCCAACCCGCGCACAGGATCGAACCTCAGCCAGATTGCCGCGACACTGGGCGTGTCTGCTGCGACGGTGTCGAATGCGCTGTCCGGCAAGGGACGCGTCTCGGCCGAACTTGCTGAAAAAATCCGCACCACTGCAGCCGAACTCGGCTACACGCCGAGCCTGACCGGCCGGGCGCTGCGCACTGGACGCACCGGCGTTCTCGGCCTGGTACTCCCCAATATCGCCAATCCCCTGTTTCCGCAGATCGCCCAGGCGATTGAACATGCGGCAAGCCATGCCGGCTATGGCGTGCTGATCGCCGACGCCCGCGGCGACGTTGCGCTGCAGACAGACGCCATCAACCGCCTGATCGAACGCGACGTTGATGGCATCGTCATCGTCCCCCGGCTTGGAACCCGCATTGCCGATATCGGCTGTCCGGTCGCTGTCATCGACAGCCCCTCCACCCCCGGCAACACGGTTTCGGCTGATCACTGGCAGGGTGGGCAGACAGTCATCGAGCATCTGGTGTCGCTGGGACATCGCAAGTTTCTGCTGATTGGCAACAATCCGGCCTCGAATGTTCAGAACGACCGCATCGGCGGCATGAAGTCCCGCATCCCGGCAGGCGGACGTGCTGACGTTTTCTGGATCGAGAAACACGAGCAGATCCATGGCAAGGGAAGTCTTCTTGGCTTGAAGGAACAGGTGGAGAGAGGATTTACCGCCTTTGCCGCCGTTTCCGATCTGCCTGCGCTACGGGCCCTGATGGAATTGCAGCGTGCCGGTATCGGCGTGCCCGAACATGTCAGCGTCACCGGCTTCGATGATCTTGTCTGGTCTTCGGTCGTAACCCCGGGCCTGACGACGGTCCGGATGAACATGGCAGAGATTGCCGACATTGCCATCGCCGCGCTGGTCCGAGTCATCGAGGCCGACACCACCTCGGGTTCGGAAGTCGCGCGCACCGTGACCGGAACAGTTGTGGCGGAGCGGTTGAGCGTGCCGATGAAACTGGTGGTCCGGCAGACATCGGCACCACCAGCGAATGTCCACATTGCATGACCGGGACCATCATAAGTCCCAAAAACATACGCCAGAAAACATGAGCCAAGAAAACACCAGAAGGAGAACGCAGATGAACAAAATGCTCTTTTCGTCAGCCGCCGCGCTGATGCTCACCATGGGTGCCGCCCATGCACAGGAAAAAACACTGACAATTTCCGTCTATGCCTTCGCGCAGGACGAATTCAAGGAGATCGTCTACGATCCCTTCCAGGCCAAGTGCGGCTGCAAGCTGGTGGTCGAAACCGGTAACAGCGTCGAGCGCCTCGCCAAGATCGAAGCCAACAAGGCAAACCCTGTCATCGACATGGCCGTGGTTTCCATGGCCGACGCGCTTTCGGCTGATCGCAATGGCCTGATCGAGAAGATCGACACCACCAAGCTCAGCAATTTCGGCAAGCTCTACGACATCGCCAAGGACCCGAACGGCGACGGCATGAGCGTCGGCTACACCTTCTATGCGACCTCCATCGTCTATCGCACCGACAAGATGAAGATCGATTCCTGGGCTGACCTTTTGAAGCCGGAATATGCCGGTCACGTCGCCTTCCCGAACATCACCACCAACCAGGGACCGCCCGCACTCTATATGCTCGGCAAGGCGCTTGGCACCGATACGCCGGATCTCAAGGGCGCGATTGAAGCGCTCGGCGCCAAGAAGGAAGACATCGTCACCTTCTACGTCAAATCCTCGCAACTGGTACAGCTGATGCAACAGGAAGAAATCTGGGCGGCACCGATCGGCCGCTTCTCCTGGGCGCCGTTCACCAAGCTCGACCTGCCGCTCGGCTGGGCGACGCCGAAGGAAGGCCAGACCGGCGGCATGAACGTCATGGTTCTGACCAAGGGTGCGAAGAACCAGGATCTGGCGCTCGAATTCATGGATTTCTGGCTCTCCACCGAAATCCAGACCAAGCTTGCTGAAAAGCTGGTCGATAGCCCGGCCAACAAGGAAGCCAAGGTTTCCGACGAGATCGCCGGCAACCTGACCTATGGCGAAGAAACAGCCAACAGCCTCAAGCTCATTCCATCCGCCGTAGCGCTCGACAACCGCGATGCGTGGCTGTCCGAGTGGAACGCCAAGGTCGGCCAGTAATCCGGCCAACACGAATGCCTCCCAAGGCAAGGGGCGCGGCCAGCGAACTCCGGTTCGCGAACTGCGCCCCGACTGAACCGGCCGTCAACTTGAGATGCTGCTGCCACAGCGCCTCACCCCACCCCTCTTCCCGTTCATGGGAAGAGGGGGACGTGGCCGGCTCACGAACAAGAGTTAAGGGGATCGCCGGCAACCGCGTTGATCCCGTTTGAACCTGCTGGAGACGACAAACCATGTTCCAGAACCGGGCAGAAGCATTGGCGCTCGCCCTACCAGCCGCGATTTTCGCGGGGCTGGTCTTTCTCGTGCCGGTTATCCTGCTGTTGTCGGAAGGTTTTCGATCGGCGGATAGCTGGAGCCTGTCGGCTTATGCGGATTTCTTTTCGCAGCCGCTGAACCGGACTGTCTTTCTGCGGACGCTGAAGCTGGGCGCGCTCGTCACCGCAGCGGCAGCCGTGATCGGTTATGCCACCGCCTTCGCCATCGTCAGCCTGCCGCCTGGCACCAAGGGCCGGATGATCGGGCTTGTCGTATTGCCGCTGATGATTTCGCCGGTCGCCCGCACCTATGCCTGGATCGTCATTCTCGGCCGCACCGGCATCGTCAACCAGGCGCTGATGGCTGTTGGCCTGAGCGACGAACCGATCCGCATCCTCTTTAGCGAAACCGCCGTCTTCATCGGCCTGCTGCAGCTGTTCCTGCCCTTGATGGTGATCTCGCTGATCAGTGCGCTTGAAAACCTGCCGAAGGATGTCGTACCCGCCGCCCGGGTGCTCGGTGCCAACTGGTTCCAGGTGTTCTGGAAAGTCATCCTGCCGCTGACCCGCGAGGGTCTGGTGGTCGGCGGAACGCTGGTCTTCACCGGTTCGATGACCGCCTATATCACCCCCGCCATTCTCGGCGGATCGAAGGTGCTGATGCTGGAGACGCTGCTCTACCAGCAGGTCACCGTCGCTAACAATTTCGTGTCGGCTAGCGTCATCGCCTTCATCCTGATCGTCATGAGTTTTGCCGCCAATATTCTCCTGAAGCGGATCGCAACGGCGAGGAACAAGCGATGACCCCGAGACTGTTCGCCCCGATCACGCTGCTTCTGGTGCTGATCTTCCTGATCGGCCCGTTCCTGATCATCGTCGCCGCCTCGTTTTCGGCCGGCGATACGCTGGCCTTTCCGCCGCAGGGCTTTTCGTTCAAGTGGATCCTCAAGGTCTTCACTGTCGAGAGTTTCCGCGACAGCTTCGTGATCTCGATGTTCCTGGCGATCGGCGGCACCTTTGCTGCCCTTCTGCTCGGCATTCCCGCCGCCTATGCGATGTCACGCTACAAGCTGCCGATGTCCGAGACCGTGCGCACCATCGTCTCGGCGCCGATCATCGTGCCGGGCATCATCGTCGGCTTGGCGCTGCTGCGCTATTTCGTCGTGCCCATCGGGGTTTCGATCACGCTGGCGCTGTTCCTTGCCCATACGGCGCTGATCCTGCCCTATGCCGTGCGGGTCGTCTCCGCCAGCCTCAACAACCTGCGCTCGGATATCGAAGAGGCGGCCGTGCTGCTCGGCTCGTCCCGGCTCGGCGCCTTCTTCCGGGTGGTCCTGCCGAACATTCGCGGCGGTATCCTGTCGGCCTTCATCCTCGGCTTCGTCACCAGCTTCAATCAGGTTCCGGTATCGCTGTTCCTGTCCGGGCCGGGTGTCCGAACCCTGCCGATCGATATGCTCGGCTACATGGAGATCGTCTTCGACCCGTCGATCGCCGCCCTGTCTTCGCTGCTCGCTTTCCTGTCCATCGGCATCGTCTTTGCCGCCGAACGTTTTCTGGGGTTCTCCCGCTATGTCTGACACATCCTTCCTCACCCTCGACAAGCTCTCCCTCGCCTATGGCAAATCGATAGCCGTCAAGGATCTCGATCTCGAGATCCACAAAGGCGAACTGCTGGCGCTGCTCGGGCCTTCCGGCTGCGGCAAGACCACGACCATGCGCTCGATTGCTGGCCTGATGACGCCGGTCGGCGGACGTATCAGCCTTGATGGCGCCGATATTACCCGGGTTGCCGCCAACAAGCGGGCGGTCGGGCTAGTGTTCCAGTCCTATGCGCTGTTCCCGCATCTGACAGTGTTCGAAAATGTCGCCTTCGGCCTCAAGCTGAAGGGCATGCGCGGCACGGAGCTGGAAACAAAGGTCAAAGCCGGTCTCAAATCCGTCGGCCTCGCGGCCTTCGCCGACCGCAAGACACCGGAGCTGTCCGGCGGCCAGCAGCAGCGCGTTGCCCTTGCCCGCTCCATGGTCATGGAGCCGAAAGTGCTTCTGCTCGACGAACCGCTCTCCAATCTCGACGCCCGGCTGCGGCTTGAGATGCGCACCGAACTGCAGCGCGTGCAGAAGGAAAGCGGCGTGACGATGATCTTCGTGACCCACGATCAGGTCGAGGCTCTCGCGCTCGCCGACCGGATCGTCGTGATGAAAAACGGCGCCATCGAGCAGATCGGCACGCCGGAAGAGATCTACAACCACCCGGTTTCCAGCTTCGTCGCTGATTTTGTCGGCTTCGAAAATGTCTTCGCCATCAGCGATGGAAAGCTGACCACCGCCAATGGCGCTGTCTCCCTTTCCAAATCACTCCCAGACGTTGCAGGCCTTGCCTGGCGCCCCCGCGCCGTTTCCCTCGGGTCCGGCCCCTTGGCGGGCACGGTGCGGGGCGTCTCCTTTGCCGGTGGCACGCGCGAATATGTGCTGGAAACGCCACTCGGCATCATCAAGACGGAGGTGGACGCCACCCTGCCGGCTCATACGCTTGGCGCCACCGTGGCATTCGACCTGCCGGTCGAGGGCGCCGCTCTCCTCAAACGCTTCGGGTAATTCGTCATGGGTGTCTGGATCGATACGGATATGGGCTTTGACGACATCGCCGCCATTCTGGTGGTGATGCATGCGGGCATGGCTATCGACGGCATATCGCTGGTGTTCGGCAATACGCCGATGGATCAGGTTCGGCGCAATACGGCAGGTGCGGCCAAGGCATTCGGCTGGACCATCCCCGTTCATGCCGGTCGCAGCCAACCGGTTCTGGGCGCGCTCGAAACCGCGCAGGAAATCCTCGGCGAGACCGGCATTCCCACCGCAGGCCTGACGCTGCCGGAAGCCGGAGATGCGGCAAGCGATGATGCTTTCACAGCGCTCTGCCAATGGCTGGAGAACACGCCCTCCCCACGCCGCATCCTGGCGCTCGGGCCGCTCACCAACATCGCAGCCCTTGCACTGGCGCGGCCCGATCTGGCGGCCCGGATCGACGAACTCACCTGGATGGGCGGCGGGCTATCGCGCGGCAACCACACGGCATCGGCGGAATTCAACGCGCTTGCCGACCCGGAAGCTGTCGCCATCGTCCTGTCGCATGGCCTGCCGCTGCGCATGGTCGATCTCGATTTCTGCCGCAAGGTTCTGGCATTACCCGACGATATCGCGCCGATCCGGCAGGCAGGCGGGGCTAACGCTGCACTGCTCGCCGATATGCTCGCCGGCTATATCGATATCGGCGTCAGCCGCGGACGACCGGCGATGGCGATCTATGATCCCTCCGCTGCCGCAGCCTTCGTCCGCCCCGACCTCGTCACCTTCCAGCCGGCCCGGATCGGCATGGAGCTGGCCGGTTCGCTGACACGCGGCCGCACCGTGGTGGAAATCCGCGCCAGCCACGGCGCGTTCAATGCCGAATTTGCAGCCGATTGTGACGCAGTGGCGATCAAATCAATCGTGCTCGGCGCCCTGCGTTGGGAGGCCAGCAAATGACGCAGTCCTCGGCAAGGGAACCCGCCGACCTCAATGACGCGGGCCTACGCACCCGCGCCGTCGCGGCAGCACGCGGCGATGCACCCTTCGATACCCTGATCGTCAACGGCACTCTGGTCGATATGGTGACGGGCGAGTTGCGGGCAGCCGATATCGGCATCGTTGGGCCGCTGATCGCCAGCGTCCACCCGGCTGGTACCAGATTGGACGCGGCAGAGATCATCGATATCTCCGGTGGGTTCGTTTCGCCGGGCCTGATCGACACGCATATGCATATCGAAAGTTCGATGGTGACGCCCGCGACCTATGCTAACGCCGTTCTGCCGCGCGGTGTGACCACGATCGTCTGGGATCCGCACGAATTTGGCAATGTCCATGGCGTGACCGGCGTGCGTTTTGCCGCCGATGCCGCCAAGATGTCGCCACTGCGGATGATCCTGCTTGTCCCCTCCTGCGTGCCGTCAGCACCGGGACTGGAACTCAACGGTGCCGATTTCGATGCTATTGTAATCGCCGATCTCCTGTCCTGGCCGGAAATCGGCGGCATCGCTGAGGTCATGAACATGCGCGGCGTGATTAACCGCGATCCGCGCATGAGCGCCATCGTCCAGGCAGGACTTGCCTCGGAGAAGCTGATCTGCGGCCACGCGCGCGGCCTGAACGGTAGCGATCTCGCCGCCTTTATGGCTGCCGGTGTCAGCTCTGATCATGAACTGGTATCATCAGCCGATCTGATGGAAAAGCTGCGCGCCGGTATAGCGATCGAACTGCGCGGCTCCCACGATCACCTGCTGCCGGAATTCGTCGATGCCCTGAACCAGCTCGGCCATCTTCCGCAGACAATAACCCTCTGCACCGACGACGTCTTTCCTGATGATCTGGCAACAGGCGGCGGTCTCGACGATGTGGTCCGGCGGCTGGTGCGTTACGGGCTGAAGCCGGAATGGGGGCTACGGGCAGCCACACTCAACGCCGCCCAACGGCTGGGACGCTCCGATCTGGGGTTGGTCGCAGCAGGACGCCGTGCCGATATTGCCGTGTTCGACAATCTTACCGACCTCAAAGCCCGCATCGTTATCGCCAACGGCGTTGTTGTCGCCAAAGACGGCCGCATGCTTGCCGACATCACATCTGCCGATACATCCGTGCTTGAGCATTCGATGAAGATCACGCCGCTGGCAACCGATGATTTCCGCGTCGCCTCCAGCGAAAAGACCGTTCGCATCGCCACCATCGACCAACCGCGGTTTACCCGCTGGGGTGAAGCAGACGCCGACGTGCGGGATGGTTTCGTTGTGCCGCCGGAAGGTACGGCCCTGATTGCGGTGGGACATCGCCATGGACGCAGCGACAGCCGGCCCCGCGTTGGCTTCCTTCGCGGCTGGGGCGAATGGCGCGGCGCATTCGCCAACACTGTTTCCCATGACAGCCATAACCTCACGGTGTTTGGCAGCGATCCCGCGGACATGGCGCTTGCCGCCAATGCAGTCATCGCCGCCGGCGGCGGCATGGCGGTGGCATCCAATGGAATGATCAAAGCCATTCTGCCGCTGCCGCTATCGGGCCTAGTTTCCGGTGCGCCACTGGACGATGTCGCCCGGGATTTCGCAGGCATTCGCGCTGCCATGGACGAGATCGTCGAATGGCAGCCACCTTATCTGGTGTTCAAGGCCTGCTTCGGAGCAACCCTTGCCTGCAACGCCGGACCGCACCAGACGGACCGGGGCATTGCCGATGTCGAAACCGGAACGCTGCTGGAAAGCCCGATCCTGGCTCGGACATGATATCCTCGGGCTGGGCGCTCAGGCGGGCGCCAGTTCCTGTTCGACCAGCGTCGTCCAGAACGCCACACCTGGGCCGATCGCCTCATCGTTGAAATCATAGGCGGTGTTGTGGTGCAGAGCGCCATCGACGGCCGGGCCGTTGCCGAGCCAGACATAACAGCCCGGAGCCTGACCGGCGAAATAGGCGAAATCATCACCCGCCGTCGACGGCGGAAATACGGTTCTAAGCTTGTCGTCAAAGACAGCGCTAGCCGCCTTCAATGCACGCGCCGTTGCATCGCTATCGTTGACAACAGGCGGGATACGGCGCTCGAAGCCATAATCGGCGGCAATGCCGTACATCGCTGCGGTGCCGCTCGCCAGACGGCCGATTTCCGTTTCCAGCTGATCGCGCACTGCGGGCGAATAGGCCCGCGCAGTCCCACCGATCTCGACAATATCCGGAATGACATTCAGAGCCTGCGGATTGCCAGCCTGCACCGAACAGGCACTGACCACGGCCGGCTGCAGCGGATCGACGACCCGGCCGACGATCGTCTGGAGAGCGGCAAGAAATGTTCCGGCCGCAGTGATCGGGTCCTTGCCCAGATGCGGTTTTGCCCCATGCGTGCCGGTGCCGCGAAACGTCACGCGCCAGCTGTCCGAGGAAGCAAGCTGCGGCCCGGCAACCACGGCCATTTCATTGGTATCGAGGCCGGGCATATTGTGCAGGCCGTAAACGGCATCGCAGGGAAACCGCTCGAACAGGCCATCCTCGACCATGCGCCGGGCGCCGCCGCGGCCCTCCTCTGCCGGCTGGAAGATGAAATGTACGGTACCGGAGAAATTGCGGGTCTCGGCCAGATAGCGCGCCGCCCCCAGCAACAGGGCCGTGTGACCATCATGACCACACGCATGCATCTTGCCATCGATCGTGGATTTGTAAGAACGCTCCGCCGTTTCCGGCATTGCCAGTGCATCCATATCGGCGCGAAGGCCGATGCTGCGAGTACCATTGCCGATCTGCAGCGTTCCAACCACGCCCGTGCCGCCCAGTCCGCGCGTCACAGCGATCCCGGCCTTATCCAAAAGGTCAGCGACAATACCGCTGGTGCGCACTTCCTCGAAACCCAGTTCCGGATGCGCGTGCAGATCGCGGCGCAGTTCGGTGAGGAAAGGCAGGTCGGCAGTCAGAATTTCGGGCAGGCGCATTGGCAGGCAATTCCTTGGATCGTGAGGTGGTGTGCTGTTTGTCGGGGCTCCACAGACTTCCCCTTGACGTTCTTCCGGTATAGAGCAAAACCTCAGAAAACCGAACACCTCGCTCACAGTTGGGCTCAAAGGAAGACGCCATGCAGCCGCATGACTTCTGGCAGGAAATCCATCCCGCAAACACGTTCGACCCGGACAAAACCCACAGGGATTTTTATCCGGCGACCCTGATGGATGGGCGTCAACTCCGCCTGCCGATCCGCCCTCTGTCTGATGGCACCCATGCCCTGGCGTCGCTGATCATCAACCAGGCAAGCTTTGGGGTCCAGGATGCGCTGGCGGCCCAGCTTGCCGAAAAGCTGAGACCGTTCCAGCCCGATGTCATCGTCGGCCTGCCAACCCTTGGCCTGACGCTCGCCAGCGCCGTTGCGCGGGCGCTGGGGCACAGCCGCTACATTCCGCTCGGAACCTCGCCAAAATTCTGGTACCAGGCCGACCTGTCGGTGCCAATGTCCTCGATCACCACGCCGGACCAGACAAAACGGCTCTATATCGATCCGCGCATGCTGCCACTTCTGGAAAACCGTCGCGTCGTTCTCATCGATGACGTCATTTCCAGCGGCACGTCCATCGTCGCCGGGCTGTCCCTTCTCACCATTGCCGGCGTCGAACCCGTGGTCATCGGCGCTGCCATGCTGCAATCGCGCCGATGGGTAGACCGGTTGATCGCTTTGGACAGCCGTTTGCCGGAAAAAACCGCCGGGGTTTTCGCCACGCCGTTGTTGTCGAAAATGCCCGATGGAGGCTGGAGCGCTCAGGGTGACCCTGCGGCATAGTCCAGTTTGATCGGATTTCGAAGTACCAGCCGGCGTGTGAAGTCAGAGCCACGTCCCGAAAGTTGTGAACATCACGGATGGTATGATGGTTGTTGGGACTATTGTGTTACGCTGGACGGGAGGAATTCGGAACGATCATCAAAGGCGGTGATTCGGATCTGAGGGAGGTGCGTGATCACCGGTGCGCCCTTCGACAAGGATCCAGGATCCGTCGGTCTCGCCCAAATGGTGCGGCCCTCTTCGTTGTGATATTCTCAGCAGTAACAATTATTTGAAGGAACTTTCGAGAGCAAGGAAACGTTCATCTCGTTGAGCGAGCCGATAGGCAGCGATCCCGTCTCAACGAACCGGCCGCGGGAGAGCATGATGCAGATGCAAAATACCCAGTCCGATGTCTTCGATCTGTTTTCGGAGATTTATACCAGCACCGCGCAGGAGGAGATCAGTCTCCAGGAATATCTGCTCGCGTGCCGCGACGATAAAAGCATGTACGCCACCGCACAGGAGCGCATGGTCGCCGCCATTGGAGAGCCCGACTTCGTCGAAACCAGCGCCGACGAGCGCCTTGGCCGGATTTTCTCCAACCGAACCATCAAGATCTATCCGGCATTCGCCGATTTCTACGGAATGGAAGACACGATCGAGCGGATCGTCGGCTATTTCCGCTATGCCGCACAGGGCCTCGAAGAACGCAAACAGATCCTTTACCTGCTCGGTCCGGTCGGTGGCGGCAAATCCTCGCTGGCCGAAAGGCTGAAGAAGCTGATGGAGATGCGGCCGATCTACACATTGATGGTCGGCGGCCAGATTAGCCCGGTGTTTGAATCGCCCCTCGGCCTCTTCCACCCCGAACGCATGGCCGATCTTCTCGAAGACAAATACGGCATTGCCAGACGCCGTCTCACCGGCATGATCTCGCCCTGGGCGACCAAGCGCCTTGACGAAGTCGGTGGCGACATCTCGAAATTCAGCGTCGTCAAGCTGATGCCGTCACGACTGCGCCAGATCGGCATTGCCAAGACGGAGCCCGGCGATGAAAATAACCAGGACGTCTCCTCGCTGGTCGGCAAGGTCGATATCCGCCAGCTCGAAAACTTCAGCCAGGCCGATCCCGACGCTTATTCCTACAGCGGCGGCCTGAACCGCACGACGCAGGGCCTGCTCGAATTCGTGGAAATGTTCAAGGCACCCATCAAGGTCCTGCATCCGTTGCTGACCGCAACCCAGGAAGGCAATTACAACGGCACGGAAAATTTCGGCGCCTTTCCCTATCAGGGCATTGTCGTTGCCCATTCGAACGAATCCGAATGGCTGCAGTTCAAGAACAATCGCAACAACGAGGCCTTCCTCGACCGCATTCTGGTGGTCAAGGTGCCCTATTGCCTGCGGGTCACCGAAGAGCGGCAGATCTACGACAAATTGCTGCGTGAAAGCGAACTTGCCAAAAACCCATGCGCGCCGGAGGTTCTGGAAAGCCTCAGCCGCTTCACCGTTTCGACGCGGCTTACCCCGCATGAAAATTCGCCACTTTATACCAAGATGCGGGTCTATGACGGCGAGAACCTGAAGGACGTCGATCCCAAGGCAAAATCGGTGCAGGAATATCGCGACGCTGCCGGTGTCGATGAGGGCATGAACGGCGTCAGCACGCGCTTCGCCTTCAAGGTCCTGTCGGAGACCTTCAACTACGACAGCAAGGAGATCGCCGCCGATCCGGTGCATTTGATGTATGTCATCGAACAGGCGATCAAGCGCGAGCAGTTCCCCAAGGAAACCGAGGCGGCCTATCTCAACTTCATCAAGTCGGAACTGGCCACCCGTTATGCCGAGTTCATCGGCCACGAGATCCAGAAGGCCTATCTGGAATCCTACAGCGAATACGGCCAGAACCTGTTCGACCGCTATATCGCCTATGCCGACGCATGGCTCGAGGATCAGGATTTCAAGGATCCCGACACGGGACAAAATCTCAACCGGACAATCCTCGACAATGAATTGTCGCAGATCGAGAAACCGGCAGGCATTGCCAATCCGAAAGATTTCCGCAACGAGGTCGTCAAGTTCACCCTGCGCGCCCGTGCCAAGAACAGCGGCCGCAATCCGTCCTGGATGAGCTATGAAAAGCTGCGCGAAGTGATCGAAAAACGGATGTTCGGCCAGGTGGAGGATTTGCTGCCGGTCATCAGCTTCGGCTCCAAGAAGGACAGCGCCAGCGAAAAACAACATGCCGAATTCGTCCATCGCATGATCGAGCGAGGGTATACCGAGCGGCAGGTGCGCAGGTTGGTGGAATGGTACATGCGCGTCAACAAGGCGGGGTGAGACATACCGATGTCTTGGGGGTAGCCAATGCCGAATTTCATCGACCGTCGCCTCAACCCGAAGGACAAGAGCCTCGGGAACCGCCAGCGTTTCTTGAAGCGTGCCCGCGACGAGCTGAAACGCTTTATCAAGGATCGCGTCAAGACCGACCGGATCGCCGACGTGGATTCGGGCCACGCGGTTCCCATGCCGGGCCGCGGTGCCAGCGAGCCGACCTTTCAGCCCGCCCGCGGCAGCGGCGACCGGCAATATGTTCTGCCCGGCAACCGCGATTACATGCCAGGAGATCGCATCGACAAACCACAGGGCGGCGGCGGCTCGGGTTCGTCCGCCGGAAAAGGGGAGGACGAGGACGATTTCCAGTTCCTGCTGTCGCGCGAGGAAGTGCTCGAACTGTTTTTCGAGGATCTCGAACTTCCGGACATGGTCAAGCTCAGCCTGAAGGAAGCCGTCGCCTTCAAACCGCGCCGTGCAGGCTTTGCCACAAGCGGCTCGCCGACGAATATCAATGTCAGCCGCACCATGCGCAACAGCTACGGACGCCGCATCGCCTTGCAGCGGCCCAAGCGAAAGACGCTGGAAGCATTGGCTCAGGAAATCGAAGAGATCGCGACGGAACCGGAGCTTGACATTGTCCAGCGCCAGCATCTGGAAGCCTTGCGGGCGCAACTCGATATGCTCGAACGGCGGCGGCGGCGGATCCCCTATGTCGACCCCGTCGATATCCGTTTCAACCGGTTCGAGCGCCAGCCGCTGCCCAATGCCAATGCGGTGATGTTCTGCCTGATGGATGTCTCCAGTTCGATGGGCGAGCGGGAGAAGGATCTGGCCAAACGCTTCTTCGTACTGCTGCATCTGTTCCTTAAACGCCGTTACGACCGGATCGACATCGTCTTCATCCGCCACACCGACGAGGCCGGCGAAGTCGATGAGGACACCTTCTTCTACAGCACCCAGAGTGGCGGCACGGTGGTCTCCACGGCGCTTGAGGAAATGCTGCGCATCATACAGGAACGATACCCCGCAAAGGAATGGAACATCTATGCCGCGCAGGCCTCCGACGGCGACAATGTCTCCCGCGATTCGGAACGATGCGCCTCGCTTCTCACGTCCGAACTGATGCGGCTTTGCCAGTATTACGCCTATGTTGAAATCATCGATGAGCGCGAGAGCGAAATCTTCGGCTCAACCGACAACGGCACCTCGCTCTGGCGCGCCTATCGCACTGTCGACGGCGAATGGCCGAATTTTCAAATGACCCGGATCGCCCGGCCATCCGACATCTACCCTGTCTTCCGAAAGCTCTTCGCCAGGCAGCCAACCTTGCAATTTCGCAGCTGAACGGAGCCCCTCATGGCAAAGAACGCAGGCGCAAAGCTGCTGTTTCACAGTTCCGACTGGAACTTCAAGACGCTGTTACATGCCTATGACGCAATCGAGACGATCGCGCTCGATGAGCTCGGGCTCGACGTCTATCCCAACCAGCTGGAGATCATCTCGTCAGAGCAGATGCTTGACGCCTATTCGTCCGTCGGCATGCCGCTGATGTACCAGCACTGGTCTTTCGGCAAACGCTTCGTCTACGAGGAAAACGGCTATCGCAAGGGCCATCACGGCCTTGCCTATGAGCTGGTGATCAACTCCAGTCCCTGCATCACCTATCTGATGGAGGAAAACACCATGGCCATGCAGACCCTGGTGACCGCCCATGCGGCCTTCGGCCACAACCATTTCTTCAAGAATAACTACCTGTTCAAGCAATGGACCGATGCCGGCGCCATCCTCGGCTATATGGAGTTTTCGAAGAAATACATCGTCAAATGCGAGGAAAGGCACGGGACATCGGCCGTCGAAGCCATTCTCGATTCTGCCCATGCGCTGATGGATCAGGGCGTGTTCCGCTACCGCCGCCCGCCGCGCCTATCGTCCAAAAAGGAGCAGGAACGGGCGCGTGAAAGATTGGAATACGAAGAACAGACCTATAGCGATCTGTGGCGGACCCTTCCGCGTGCCACCGGCCGGCCAGACCCGGAAGAAGCCGAACGCGATGCCCTGGAGCGAAAGAAGGTCCTCAATCTGCCGGAGGAAAATCTTCTCTATTTTCTGGAGAAGAACAGCTTGATCCTGGAGCCATGGCAACGCGAACTTCTGCGCATCGTGCGGGTGATCGCCCAGTATTTCTATCCGCAGCGCCAGACCAAAGTGATGAACGAGGGATGCGCCACCTTCGTGCATTACACCATCATGAACAGGCTGTTCGATCAGGGCAAGATCAGTGAAGGCTCGATGCTGGAAATGCTCCACAGCCATTCTAGCGTTGTTTTCCAACCGCATTTCGACGATCCCCGTTATTCCGGGATCAACCCTTACGCGCTTGGATTTGCCATGATGCAGGACATCGAGCGTGTCTGCAATCAGCCGACAGCCGAAGATCGCGACTGGTTTCCCGACATTGCCGGCAGTGGCCAATGGCGCGAGACGCTCATCGACGCCTGGGCCAACCACCGGGACGAATCCTTCATCCTGCAATATCTGAGCCCGGCGTTGATACGCAAATTCAGGCTGTTCCAGCTGACCGACGAGGCGGACAACAAATATTGCGAGGTCGCCTCGATTCACAACGAGCGGGGATATTCTGATATCCGCAAGGCGCTGGCCAGAAGCTACGATGTTGGTGCCACCCAGCAGGACATCCAGGTTGTTGATGTCGACCTGTTGGGAGACCGGCAGTTGCGGCTTCAGCACCGGATCAAGAGCGGTGTCTTACTGGAGGAAACCAGCCGGGACGCGACGCTTGGCCATGTGCGGCATTTGTGGGGTTATGGCGTCAGCCTTGCGGGTGTGGACGGGCACACGGGTGCTGTGCGGTATGAGTGTTCGACGGGCTGATCGGCGATTGCCTCTGTACGCTTTTCTTTTTCGTCGTTTGCGATTTGAACGCAGAAAAGCCCGCGAACATCTCTGTTCAGCGGGCTTTTTTGTTGTGGGTATCAATTTGGTTGCGGGGGCAGGATTTGAACCTGCGGCCTTCAGGTTATGAGCCTGACGAGCTACCGGGCTGCTCCACCCCGCGTCACCAGCGTATTCGGCGAAGCCGAATATCGCGATAAGGAAACCGCCTTATGGCGGTTTTCGTCAATAGCGCAAACCGAAGGTTTGTCGCTTACAGGTTGGGCCGTATTTGCCTTCCCTTGTTCATTTCAGCGCAAATTCGCCGAATTTGTCGCCTTGATGTTCCGTATCAGGCAGAGGCCTTTAGCGGAACCGGCAGCCTTCGAGCGAGAAGACCGCCTTTGAACGTGTATTCCATTATCCGGTTTATTCTACCGAAGCAAAAAGGCCGCTTGAGGGCGGCCTGTTGTTCGGCTGGGCCGGAGGATGAAGAGAAGACTGTGTATTTGGTATTTTCTTGCCTTTAATAGACCTGGCAGCGACCTACTCTCCCGCGTCTTAAGACGGAGTACCATTGGCGCAGGGGCGTTTCACGGCCGTGTTCGGAATGGGAACGGGTGCAGCCACCCCGCAATAACCACCAGGTCAACTAAGGGCAAGATTTACACCTGCAGTGCAGGTGTAAATCTCGCTCTTAGTTTGCACGGCTAGCTTATCCTTCTCGCTCGTCGCTCGAAGGGCAGTCGTGCTGGCCATACGGACACCTCCAAAGGAGGCGATACCGGCCAGAGCGATTTTAACACCGCAGTTGCGGGGTAAAACCAAAATGAGAAGCTGGTTGAAGTCTGAGACTTCATTTCTTTAAACACATCTATTGCACCATCGGGCTTTGCCCGATGAGCACTAGCAATGAGAACAATCAAGCCAATCGAACGATTAGTACCGGTAAGCTTCATGCATTGCTGCACTTCCACACCCGGCCTATCAACGTGGTAGTCTTCCACGGTTCTCAA
>NZ_JAFCXE010000014.1:0-198742 GCF_049897905.1 Pararhizobium sp. PWRC1-1
CTCAAGGAAGCTCGGGAAATAGCTGCCTGTGCGAAGCTTCGGAATGCGCAACTCGACGGTGCCCGCTCGCGTCTCCCAGTCCCGGTCGCGATAACCGTTGCGCTGGGCCAGTCGGAAGCCATTCTTCTCGCCATAACCCGCGCCGGTCTTCGTCCCGACCTCCAGCGCCATCAGCTTCTCGGCAGCAAAGCCGATCATATCCCGCAGCAAATCGGCGTCGGCGCTCTTCTCAACGAGTGAGCGCAGGTTCATCATGTCGTCGGTCATCAGTGGTGTCCTTCAGGTTGGTCTTGAACAACCCGACCCTACCGGAAAACACTGGTGACCACCGCTACGCCGCCCGCTCCCTACAGCACTATGGAAGGTGCGCTTGCGAGCGGCTTCGCTATCGCCCAGCTACACCACTCGGCGGGACACGATCCGAGCTCACTGAACAAGAGTCCTCAAGGGTCAGCGGCTTGACGTTGTAGAATGACCTACAATTTAGGGCCGAACAAGTTCCGACTGTTCACCCTGGGAACTAGCAGTTGATAAAAAAATGACGGATTATCCCTGAATTGGCGTTATCGAGGATGACAACGACCAGTTCGCGCCGTTCGCATCACAAACTATTCCCGCGACAGTCAGCGAGGCACCATACATCCTGGATGGCCTGCTGATGAATGAGGCCGGTCGGCAGGTTGGAGAGCAATATGCGGATACGGGAGGGTTTACCGATCACCTGTTCGGAACCAACGGCATGCTCGGATACCGCCTTGTTCTGCGCATCCGCGATCTTCCATCGAAGCGCCTTTACGTGTTCAATCCCGCAGGGACGCCGAAGGATTTGCGCAAACTGGTTGGCGGCAAGATCCGTGAGGAGCTGATCATTGCGAACTGGCCCGACCTGTTCCGCTGCGCCGCAACTATGGCTGCCGGCAAGATCAAGCCGAGCCAGTTGCTCCGCAAGCTTGCCTCCTACCCGCGCCAGAACGATCTGGCGGTTGCGCTGCGCGAGGTTGGCCGCGTGGAACGGACACTCTTTATTTTAGAATGGATCCTCGACACGGACATGCAGCGGCGTGCCCAGATCGGCCTCAACAAGGGCGAGGCCCACCATGCTCTCAAGAATGCGCTGCGTATCGGTCGCCAGGGTGAAATCCGTGACCGCACCACCGAGGGCCAGCATTACCGCATCGCCGGGCTGAACCTGCTCACCGCAATCATCATCTACTGGAACACCCTCCATCTCGGCCACGCGGTCGCAGAGCGCCGGAATGAAGGACTTGATGTGCCGCCCGAACTTCTGGCGCATATCTCTCCGCTGGGTTGGGCACATATATTACTGACCGGCGAATATCTCTGGCCCAACGCCGCAAGCGCTTAGAGTGTCATTTCGCCCCCAGCCGGAACCGACCCCTATCTTGCGGAACTGCAGCTCGAAGGACGTTCCGCAAATGCTTTGGCCGGAGAAGCCGGATCGGGCAACCTTCCTGAAAGAGGGGCACTCTATCTAAGGCATCTTCGCCGCATGCGGGAACTCTACAACGAGCGGCGCAACCTCTTAATGAGCGGTCTTGAGCGAGCTGGCTTTCGAGACGTAACTACCGCAGCTTTGTCCGTGATTGTCCCCTTGCCGAGAGGATACGACGATCAGCACATTGCCATGACGGCGAGAGAGGCGCAGTTTGGACCAGCCCCCTTGTCGCTCTGGTATTCCGCTTCCGCTCGCGGAAGATCAGGTCTGCTGCTCAGCGTGACCAATGTAAATGAGCGTCGTGTGGATGAGAGCTGCCAGCGGCTTAAACAGTGCGTTGACGTTGGAACCTGCCTGGTCCCGCCGGCATTGTTCGCGATCTCAACATCATGAACAACAAGGCCAGGAAGCGGTGTTCGAATGAGGGGTAGTAGTGGTCCCAGCCAAGCGATCTGCGCAGTGGTCCTCATCGCCCAGCTTGATGGAGAAATCATCGCAGCTTCAGCACTAGCGAGGCTGCTCGGCGTCTCGAAATCTTATCTTCTGAAACGTTTGCAGTCCCTTTCAGGTGCCGGGATTTTGACGGCAATGCCTGGCACATTTGGCGGTTACCGGCTGTCCAAATCTGCCGAGACCATAACAGTCCTTGATGTCCTTGACGCAATTGAGGGCAAAAGACGTCGCCCGTCCCTTAAGCGTGCTTCTCAATCTGGCGCTGGCATTGTTCCTAACTGTGTGGAGGGTGCGTTGGAGAAAGCTGAGTGCGCCCATCGCATAGCTCTTGAACAGGTCTCGATCAGAGACTTGGTCAAGAAAGCGGAGGCAAAGACGGCGACGTGAATTTTATCGATGAAAAACTCTCCGCCGCAGAAGCTCAGGACAATACGTGCATTGAAAGTAGAATAATGACGACGCCGAAAATTTGAGCCGCAGCCGATTGAAAGAGGTCACCGCAACCACCGTCCCGGTGGGACATCACAGGCCCAAGGCAGCCCTGCGATCTCGGGTAAAGGTCGAGGATCAGGCAGATACCTTGCGGACTTCGGGGAAACAGGGGACAAGAGGTGCTTTGCAAGTGCGCACCGAATTTCGACACAGCAGGCGTCACAGTCCGATCATCAGATACGCGGCGTTATGGACAAACTGCCGTCAACCAGACCATAAACGCGTGAATGCCGCTGAGTTCTGACAGAAGACTGCCGAAGGAAGGGCGGTTTTTGTCGGATCTCGGTGGATTCAGGATGGAGTCTGCCTCGCGAACCGAGCCGCTCCGGCTCAGCGGACAATGCAAGCGCGCTTCTCACTTCCAGCCTATTCCTGCCTAACGGTGGGAAAATCGGTCGTCCTGTGACATACTGCCAAGGTCTCAAAGAATTCTGCCCGACAGTCAACACGGGACGCGACGATGCATATGAATGACAAGGGTCTCCGGTACCGTATGGCAATCGTGATCTTGGGGGTGATCGTGATCGCCTATGCGTATGGGTTGCTTTGAGCCTTGTACTTGTGTCCCCGACGGAGGCAGACCGATGAGGAGATTTGGGCTCAAGGCGGATTGAGTCACCGACCAGCCAAGAGAGGATGCGCCCCGCCGCACACTGCCGCCCCGAACTGAGCTTTAGTTCTCAGCACCGCGGCATAAGTACCGAACAAGGCGTTGTAGCGCGGAAGCGGGTGCGAATATGATTCGCAGGACGGCCGATGACAAGAGATTGCGCGAGGGCGAGCAGATCGCCGTGCAACGGACGGAAGTTTTCATCCGTTCAATCCCATGGACCTGAACCGAATGAACGAATCTAAAAGGTCCTGATCCTAAAAAACGGCCCGCTAGGGGCGGCTCATTTTGGTCTTCGATTATTTTCGTCGTCAGACCTCCGCGCCTCCCGCCGGTTGTGGCGGATCGAGGACCAGAGCGAGAGACCGATGAGGCCGGCGCCGCCGAGGCCGGTAATGACCTCGGGAATATGCACCAGCGTCTGGAAATACATAACGATCGAAAGGATCAGGATCGCATAGAAGGCACCGTGTTCTAAGTAGCGGTATTCACTGAGCGTATCCTTGTCGACCAGCATGATCGTCATGGAGCGAACATACATCGCGCCAATTCCGAGGCCGATTGCGATGATGAAGAGATTCTGCGTCAGGGCGAAGGCGCCGATGACGCCGTCGAAGGAGAAGCTGGCATCGAGCACCTCCAGGTAGAGAAATGCTCCGAAACCGCCCTTGGCCGCAGCGCTCATGGTTTTCTGGGAGGCATCCAGCAGACCACCGACGATGTGGACGACGAAGTATGTCAGCAGACCGTAGACCGCCGCATGGACGAAGGCGATCGCCTCTTCCCCCTCGAGCAGGGTTGAAAAACCGAGGATGAGACCCAGCACGAAGGCGATCTCGATGCCCTTGATGGTCGCGAAGCGCGCCATTTTTCGCTCGATCCAAGCGATCCAGTGCACGTCCTTCTCGTGGTCGAAGAAGTAGTTGAGGCCAACCATCATCAGGAACGTTCCGCCGAAGCCAGCGATCGGCAGATGCGCCTCGTGCATGATGCGGGCATATTCCTCCGGCCTTGCCGCCGCAAGAATCACCGCATCGCTCGGGCCGATTTTCGCGGCCACGACGACAATCAGGAGCGGGAAGACGATGCGCATGCCGAAGACAGCGATGATGATCCCCCACGTAAGGAATCGGTGCTGCCAGACCGGCGTCATGTCCTTGAGCGTGTTGGCGTTGACGATGGCGTTGTCGAACGACAGGGAGATTTCGAGGACGGCGAGCACGCTGCACACGAAGAAGACCGTCGCCATGCCGCTGAGAGTGCGGGTCGATTGCCAACCGACCCATCCGCCAAGCAGGAGGCCGATGGCCGTGACGATAAAAGCCCATCTGAAATAATCAAGTGCGGCCGTTTGAGGACGGGTCTGATTCATGCGCGAAGCTCCCTTGCGCGCGCGCTGGACGCTTCAGCGAAGGGGAGATTCGGTGCAAGAAACAAACGCCCATCCGTAAGGGCACATGCGTGAGGTATAGGGTGGAAGGGCAGCTGCGGCTGTGCAGGATCGCGCGGCGCAAGGCGCTGACAACGCAGAGCGGGATCCCTCTCATGGAGAAGGCCAATCGGAGCCTGTTTTCTCGGTCGCGTGGTCATTCCGTCTTGCCACCAATGCAAACGCCTGAATTCTGTATCACCTAGCGTTCGTAGGCGACAAGAAAATCCTGACTGCTGGAGCCGCGTAAGAATCTACGCTAACGACGCCAGCCCTGAGAAACGCAAGTTCCTCGCCTGGCATGAGAATGCAGCATCGGCCTTTTGGCTGCTCCTGGCCGACGAGATCGGCGTTCGAACCTTGTCGTCCGCGATCCGGCTGAAGTCCCGAATCAAGGGCGTGTTTGCTTGCTAAAACTCCAGTAGTTCCGGAATTTCAGGACTGGGGCATGATCTTACGTCGGTGCCGCACCGTCTGAGCGCAGCTTGCCACGATGCGTTTCGACAGACATCCCTGCCCTTTCATCGACCGGATCAGGAGACGCTTGGCTGCGTCGGTGTGGCGCGGGCCCTGAGCGATTTCGTCGAGTATATAGCCATCCTTGATTGGGCTGGATGGCTTTCGCCGCCGGTGGATTTGGACCAGCTCGACCGACACGACCGTTGCGTGATTGTGGGCTATGAAGGAGCTCGATACGTTGAATCAGGCGGCATTAATGAACAATTTGGTTGAATAAATTCTGGCGATGCCTTGGCTTTTGGTTGCTCGGGGAACTCTTCCCGACGTAAAGCGTGGCTAAAAGAGGAAGCGTTGCACAGCTTTAGGACCCGCATTGATGACCATGAGCAATCAAAGCGGCCCATCTTCATCTCACCACCGCCCTAGACAGCCTCTCGCCGCAAAATCCAATAGAGCATCAAGGGATGGAAATTAGTCGCTCTACGTCCAAGGGCTGGATTGCCGATAACTGCAGGGGCCTCGCGAGTACCGCAGCGCGCCCCATTGGCGGCGCCATGATCACGCCTACCCTTTCCGTCATGTTTTGGTCGTGATGGGACATGAACGCGCGACCCCTTTGGTTTAGTGGCCGCATCTTTATCAAATTTCCCAATCGTGGAAGCTACTTGCTTCTAGAAATGGCAGGTCATTGAGCCGTCTGCGGCCCAGCCCGACGGGTTCACTTCCAACAAGGGTTAACATTCCCATTGGCGCTCCGATCTCTGTATGGGACACCAGCTCATTACGCCCGCCCCACGGTATTTACATTCATTATATTTGACAAAACAGTTGGATGCACTCAAATGTCCTCAGTCCTAGGACAAAGGACATAGACAATGAAAAGTCAGGATATTGTCGTCCTGCTGAAATTGATCAGCTTGCAGGACCAAGAGCTCGAGAAGGGCTCAGATGGATTGCGATCGGAGTCGATCGGCGGAGATCCCTATGCTGTCCGAAATCTGGAAAATCTTACAGGCATTAGCAAAACAGAAATTGCCCAATCCATCAAGCGAAGTGTAGCATCCGGTATCGCACGGAAAGACAACGCGAAAAATGAGCCACGCCCACACCGACGAAACCTGTTCAACTTCATCACTCACGGTTTGAGATTCGTATTCCCCGCAAATCCGGGCCCCATGCAACGCGGCATCCCGACGGCGTTCGCGGCCCCTATGCTGGAAGGGTTGCTCGTCAGTGGCGGAAGCTACAACTACGTGTGGCCATACGCCGAAGGGCAAGAGATGGGGCAATCAGTGGAACCATTGTTCAAGAGTGTGCCGGAAGCAGCCTTGAAGGACCAGCACCTCTATGAATATCTGGCTCTGGTCGATGCCATCAGACTTGGCAACCAGCGCGAGGTCGGACTGGCAAGCGATCACCTCAAATCAAGGATGCTCGCGAAATGACCGAGATCCGCGAGCAGCTGTTGGAGATGCTAAAGGCCGTCGCTACCGCTCTTGGCGATGACCTCCGAAACCGTCTCGTCTTTGTCGGAGGATGCACAACTGCGTTGTTCATCACAGACCCGGTGACGCTGGAAGACGTCAGGTCGACGGACGATATCGATCTGATCGTCGAGCATCATCATATCGATGCCGCGTCGACACGACCTCGATGTCGGACGGATGATCAAGCTGGTCGCAGAATTCCAGTCGAGCATGCTGTTTTCGGGCTTTCTGATCCGTGGAGGGATAACGGTGTCGTTTTGCACTTAACCGTAAGATTCTGCCGTGAGTGAAATCAGATAGTTAAAGGCGCACATAATTTGAGACTTGGCATTTAACTTGAGACTTCCGACCCACCCTTTGCCAGTTAAAATGAGACTCGGCCAAGACGTCGTTTCGAACGGATCTCTTGCACTCCTCCACAGTATTCAACGATTACAAACCGTTACGCCGAGCGCAACCGCCGTATCCTCGGCGGCGTGGCGTGTGGGAGTCTCGCTTTAAGTGCCTGACGCCATCATAACCGCCGGAATCTCACGGTTAAGTGCCAAACGACATTTCGAAAGTAAGTCGAAAGTGTCGATATGTCGCCTTGAAGAAATCTGAACCGAAGACCCGTAATCCCGATCGTATGGAATGACGAGCAATTATGGCAGCTTTTACAAATCTTTATAAGATCAGGGGCCGTAACCGGAGCTCTTGTTACAGTGCCTGACACCTGAAACAGCGCGATGCGAACGTCTCAAGCCGATTTCCGCTTACGAAGCGCGGCTTCCACCGATGTGACACCACGGGTGCGAGCGTTTGCCGAGCACCTCTTGCGGTTGCTTGAATCCTTCAGGCGCAGTGCGATACTGCCGTTTCAGATCAGCGGTCAGGCAACCGAATCTATACGGAACCACAGTGGATCCGCCGCGCGCGCTAAAGCGGCGCATACCGTAAGTGGATCAACGGGTATGGCTTGCCTTGACCGTCGACTTCAGATCGTCCGGTCCGGATAAATTCCATTCGCTCGTAGAAGCCGATGGCCTGATGATTTTGTTCGTTCACGTCAGTGGTCATGTCAGGCCTGTCTACCAGTGCCTCTTCTAACATCATCCGACCAACACCCCTCCCACGATATTCGGGATCGATGAAGAGCGCCTCCAGGTGGCGATCGGAAACCAACATGAAGCCTACCGTGTTGCCGGCCTCATTCACGGCAAGTGTGAGGGGTGCGGTCGGCAAGAACCCAGAGAGCATATCGTCAAGCTCGGCTCGGTACTCCAGCGACAGGAAGTCGTGCGTAGCATCGACGGACGATCTCCAGATCTCCATGACGCGGTCAGCGTCGGCAGCGGTCGAATCTCGGAACGTAATCATTCCGGCTCACTAGTGCCATTAGTCAGAAGGTGCAATCCCATAAAGCCGAGATCTGAGTTCAACGCCATTTGCCGGGCTGCTTAGGTACTGACTCGTTGTCAGAGAGCTTTCACTCGGCTGTCACGGGCGGTGTGGCAATGCTGATTAATGACGCCCTTTCGTTCGGCATGACCAGCGAGGGACGCTTGCCCGTTGGTCTTAGGGTGATGCTTGGCTGCGGTGAACTCGTCGCCCCTGGTTTTAGCGCGTGCGATATCGTGGAGCGCGCGTGGACGGCTGAAGGGATATGTCTGCCGAAATTTCGACTCCGCCTTACCGACGATAGCGTCCCGGACAGTCGTCGATCTTTCACGCTTCTGAACTGATAGGAAGGACTTCGCCGATCGAGTGCTCTACACGACGTCTCGATACATGGAACACACCGCTCCGAATTTCGAGCGACAGCGTTCGATAGAGGCTGGACTCGTCGCCAAGGGGGGTGTGGACAGCGACGGAAACGGCCCGGAAGGTCGCGCCTTCAACGCGCTGTTAAAAGGCATTATAAAACAGTGATTGAACAATTTTGTACCGCTAGATGACACCCCATGCCCGAAACCTCCCCCTCCCCGTCATCTCCCTAAGGCCAAGCTCCAAAACGATCCGCCGCGCCGCCTGCGGCGTGACGTCGAGCGTTTTCGCAACCATCTTGGCCGACACCAACGGCTTGGCCAGCACCAGATCGACCAGCTCTGGCAATCTCGAAGACGTGCGGCGCCCGTCCAGCTTCCGCTCGAGCAGTGTTCGGGCCAACGCCAGCCGGTCATGTTCCTTCAGCCCGATCTCGGCGGCCAACAAAAGCCCATGCGCGATCGCAAGCAGCCGGGTCCCCCGGTCGCGATGCCGACGACGATCGACTGGAATGGATTTCAGGCCGGTATTGATGGCGGCGAGATGGGCACCGGTGGTAACGCCGGTCTTGCGCAATATCGACGCGGCCAACAGCCGGCCAAGCCAGGGCGCGTGTTGCAGAACAGCGAGCTCGTTCCAGGCATCGAGGGCGACAATCGCGTGCAAAACCGCCGGCAGATGCTCGGCTTGTCGCAACACGCCGCGCCATTCCTCCAGCCGGGCATCCTCGTCCCAGTCGAGATCGTAGATCATCGGATCTTTCTCTTGGTCGCCACTCCAGCCCGGCCGTGTTGCGTTCTCGATTGCCGCCTCCGATCGGGCGAGAACCGCATCGATGGCGGCATAATCGATGCCGGGGAGATGTTCGATGTCGTCGGCGTCTTCCCCCCTCGCCTTCCGGATCGTTAGCGACTGCGCGCCGGATGGCATCGGCAGCCGCCGTGATCTCCGAGGTTTTGCGCAGCGACCGAACCCCGTCTTCCGACAGGGCCCAGCCTGGGAGTTGGGCGGCGATGCGCCGGCGGGTGCGCAGGACGTCGCGGGCGATTGTCAGTTCGTGGGTGGGTGTGCGAATATCTCTAATATCGTCGTGGAGGACGAGGTCTTCGAGATGGACGAGTTCGCCGTCGATCCACAGCGAAGCGCAGGCGTCGGCAAAATGGGATCGTTCGATCCATCCCTGGCCGACCGGTGAACGGGCGATGCGCTCGTCCAGACGCGTGAGGGCGATGCCGGCGCGGAAAGCCGGTTCCATCAGGGCTGCAATGCTGATTTTGGCGAGATCGTAAGCCATTGAAATCATGGTAAATGATTTGCTAAAGGAACTCTATATGAATATTGCGGTTCGCTACATTGTATTATTGCGAGTTGGGCGTCTGAACCATCGATAAGTAAAGGTTATCGATGGTTAGCCATCTGAGCGCTACTCCTTGCCATCTTGCCTCACAAACGCTATGCTTGAGCCATCCAATCGATGAGGAACACCATGTCCGAACCACAGCTTTCTATCCGCAGCGGCAAGGCGAGAGATCTTGCGCATGCGCTCGCTCGCCGCACCGGTCAGCCAATAAACCGCCTCGTTGAACTGGCGCTTGAACGCTACGACCAGGAACTTTCAGAGAAACCGGCCCAAACGCCCGCGGCTGCTCTGTGGGACCTGATGGCTGAAGGACGCCGCTCGGTGCCCGCTGGCACCACCTCCGCCCACGACGATCTCTACGACGAAAACGGCCTGCCGATATGATCGTAATCGATACATCGGCGATAGTGGCGACATCGCTGAATGAACCCGAAGCGGAACTGTTCCACTCACTTGTCACTCGAGAAGAAATCCTGGTCGGTTGGCCGACCCTTCTCGAGGCGCGTATGGTGCTGGCGGGTAAAAACTTCCCGAACGCCGGGGCGATCATCAAACAGCTTGTAGACCTGCCAAATGTGACTGCGGTCGACTTCGGTGAACGGCATTATTACGCTGCTGAGAAAGCTTTTGACCGGTTTGGAAAGGGCCGTCACCCGGCCAGCCTGAACATGGGCGACTGTTATTCCTACGCTGTCGCCGGGGTTTCCAAAGCGCCGCTGCTGTTCAAGGGGCATGATTTTGGGCAGACGGATTTGAAACTACATCCCGCGTCGTCAATGGAATGACAAGCGTTGTCCGTGACCCGATCGATCGTCGTGGACAAGAGCTCGACACGATCGCTGCCGTCCTGCCGATGGAGCGGCGCGACGAACTCGCAGAGTTGCTCACGGACCAAGATGTCGAAACGCTGCGGCACCTGGTCAACGAGGGCATGGGCGCCAATACCCTGCGCGCACTGACCTCGGATCTCGCCTATCTGGAGGCCTGGGGATTGGCGGCGACCGGAAAGTCGCTGCCCTGGCCGGTGCCGGAAGCGCTGCTTTTGAAATTCGTCGCCCATCATCTCTGGGATCCGGAAAAGCGTGCTGCCGATCTCGATCACGGCATGCCTGTAGACGTCGACGAAAATCTTCGAAGCCAGGGGTTTCTGAAATCCGTCGGTCCGCACGCGCCATCGACGGTCCGCCGGCGGCTGGCCAACTGGTCGACGCTGACCAAATGGCGAGGCCTCGAGGGAGCCTTCGCCTCCCCTGCCCTCAAATCAGCTATTCGGCTGGCGATCCGAGCCGCGCCAAGACAACGTTTTCGCAAGAGCGCCAAGGCGGTCACCGGTGACGTGCTGGCAAAACTGCTGGCGACCTGCGCCAGCGACAGCCTGCGCGATCTGCGGGACCGGGCGATGCTGATGGTCGCCTTTGCCTCCGGTGGCCGCCGGCGCAGCGAGATCGCCGGTTTGCGTGTAGAGCAGTTGAGCCTGGAGACGCCAATCGAGACGCCGGACGGACCTCCCCTCCCGTCTCTCGCCATTCATCTCGGCCGCACCAAAACCGCCTCCGGCGAACAGGACGATGTCGTTTATCTCACCGGCCGTCCGGTGGAGGCGCTCAATGCCTGGATGGCGGCGGCAAAGATCGACAGCGGAAGCGTGTTTCGGGGGATTGGGCGATGGGGGACTGTTTCGAAGCGGGCGATCGATCCGCAGTCGGTCAATGCCATCCTCAAGCAGCGAGCGGAGATGGCTGGGTTGGAGGCAGCGGAGTTTTCGGCGCACGGGCTGCGGTCAGGTTATCTCACGGAAGCCGCCAATCTCGGGATCCCCCTCCCCGAGGCGATGGAGCAGTCACGACACCGCTCTGTTCAGCAAGCGTCCAGCTATTACAACAACGCAACCAGGCGCAGTGGACGCGCTGCTCGAATGATTTAGGCCGGCTCAGGCTAGGCGTCTGACAATGCATTATCGGACGTGTTATTTATGATCGAGAGATGGCGCAAGTCATCGAGCAAAACAGCGAAAATTACGCCGGCGAGAGCTCAACGCCGTCTCTCAGCATAGCGCCCAGCCGTGATCTTTTCTCGCGCCGAAGATCGATCGAGACCAACCCGCTTCCCTCCCCTGAATGAAGTGGGACGTGGTACCGAGCGAGCCCAAGCGATTGGCAGCCCTTTTAAGAGCTAGAAACTTGGCCATGGCTCGAGAGTAACCTTGCAATTATGGATCTTAACTCCATAATTGCAATGATAAACTCGTCATCCTGGACGAAGTCCATCGAGTTCCAGATCTTTTCCAGAACCTTCGCGGACTGATCGACCGAGGACGGCGCAAGGGACTACGCAGCGGTCGTTCAGCCTCGATGGATCTCCTGAAACAGTCCGGCGAGAGTTTAGCCGGGCGGATCGCGTATCTGGAACTTCCGCCGATTGACGGCCTCGAAGTTGAGGCCAGTGACCTTAACAAACTTTGGACCAGAGGAGGCTTTCCAGACAGTCTCCTCGCCACGAATGAATCGATAGCCATTGCTGGCGCCTCGATTTCATCAGGACCTATCTCGAGCGAGACATTCCGCTGCTGGGGCCCAGGATACCGACCGAAACCTTACGGCGCTTCTGGACGATGCTCGCGCATCATCAATCCAGCCTCCTCAATGCGGCGGAGTTTGCCCGCGCGCTCGGCGTCGACGGAAAGACCGTCGCCTCGTATCTCGACCTCATGGTGGACCTCCTTCTAGTGCGCCGGCTTGAACCGTGGCACAGCAATGTGGGCAAGCGCCTGGTAAAGTCACCGCGTGTCTACGTGCGCGATTCCGGTTTGCTCCACAGTCTGCTTGGTTTATCAACGCTGGAGGACGTCCTTGGCCATCCTGTCGCCGGCGCCAGTTGGGAAGGCTTTGTGATTGAAACAATCCTTGCCGTCATGCCTGACGGCGCTCAAGCGAATTTCTACCGCACGGCGGCCGGGGCCGAGGTCGACCTGGTTGTGACCTTGCCCGGAGGTCGGCGCTGGGCAATCGAGATCAAGAGAAGTCTCGCTCCGAAAGTGGAACGAGGCTTCCATCACGCCTGTCTTGAGCTGAACCCGGGCCGTCGGATCGTCGTCTATCCAGGCGACGAGCCCTACCCTCTCGGCAATGAAATAGAGGCGCTACCACTGCAACTGCTTGGCGAGCAACTCAAGGACAATCGCGGGCAAGCGGAATTCCGGCTTTCGCCGCAAGGTCGCTGAATTTTCATCGTGTTCAAACCGTGCGATCGCACGCATGTCATCACCAAGCTGCGTGGGTCGTAAAACGCTGCGATATCCTCGCCCGCGCAGCCTGTCTTGCCGCTTCCCGCACCCCCATCTCGCTGAGCTCGGTTTACATTTCATTGAAGTAAGGGCAGTGACCGATAAGAATGGCAACATCTGGATTAGCCCCCGCCCTGCCTGGGTCACATTTTGGAGCAAAGAGGGCCGGGTCTGGCCCGGCCTTCCTAAACCTGGTGCCTTCGAAATCGGGCTTATGCTTGCAAGTTGTCCGCCGACATCTTGCCGGACTTGCGGTCCTTCACCAATTCATAAGTGATCTTCTGACCATCGTTCAATCCACGCATACCAGCGCGCTCCACCGCCGACACGTGGACGAACACGTCGGTGCCGCCGTCGTCAGGCTGGATAAACCCAAAACCCTTCGTTGCGTTGAACCACTTTACAGTTCCTGTAGCCATCCCGGCTTTCTCCCATTATTCTCTTCAGACGAAGGGCATCTGGCCCTTCGCAGCGAACATAGGTAGTCAGACCAAAAATGCAAAGGAGCTTTGCGGATTTCTCCGGCCTCCCGCCCAACTCGATGAGGCGAAGTTTCGGAGAAGGCTCGCGGACGCAGAACAATAACGCGAGAAATCCCACGGTAACTTCGCATGGTGAACGGAAGGTAAAAATTGTGGATCGGCGAGCCGCCTGAAACTGGTGGACACGGTCACTTCTCCTCTTTTTTCCAATAGCCGACCCCGGTCCTGGGGTTCTGTCTCACTTGAGGCAAGCGAGCTATGTCATTTCATAAACCGATATTCCCATGCGGTATAGCCAGCACTAAATTATGATCAAGTCGGTCGATGGCCGGGTTGCTCCTCGCGACCCGGCCGTCCACGTTTCACTTGGGTGAGCTTGTGAGAAGATGTATGAGTTCGTCGATCTGGACTATAAACTGGTCTAATCCGCGGTCTTGAAAGGATGTGAACCGTCGCACGTCCCTCTATGCAAGGCATCTGCCGGGGTGGTGCGGCCCAAGCGACTGATCTTTCGACCAGAAACGAACCGCCCACCGAGATCAGCCTCCCTCTGAGCCCTTATTGCGCAGGCGCAACAGCGCCCTTGCGTGACCAGAGTGACCGGGCAAAGTCGGACAACCGCTCGATCTCGACGAAGATCACCGGCGTGATGAACAGCGTCAGTACCTGGCTGACCAGAAGCCCGCCGACAACCGCAACCCCGAGCGGCTGGCGTAGCTCCGAGCTGGCGCCGGTTCCGATCGCCACCGGCAGTGCGCCGAGCAGTGCGCAAAACGTCGTCATCATGATCGGCCGGAAGCGTCGCACGGCTGCCAGATGGATGGCCTGGTGCGTTTCGTGATGTTCGTCGCGCTGGAGCGTCAGTGCCACATCGATCATCATGATCGCATTCTTCTTGACGATACCGATCAGCATCAACAACCCGACCAGGGCAATGATCGACAGGTCAAAGCCGAAAATTTGCAATGTCAGCAGCGCCCCAAACGCTGCGGACGGTAAGCCGGAGAGAATGGTCAGCGGGTGCAGGAAGCTTTCGTAGAAAACACCGAGCACCACATAGATGATCAGCACGGCGGCGCCGATCAACAGCCCGGTATTGCCGCTCGCCTGCTCGAAAATCTGGGCAGCCCCGGCATAGTTCGTCGTCACGGTCGCGGGAAGATTGATCTGCTGCTTGAGGGCATCGACGCGCGCGGTCGCGGTCCCCAGTGATACGCCTTCCGGCAGATTGAACGACAGGGTGACTGCGGTCAGCTGCCCCGTCTGGTTGACGGTGACCGGCCCTGCCTCACGTGTCACCCGTGCAAAGCTCGACAACGGTACCAGCTTGCCGGACGCGGATGCAATCCGGATCGCGGACAGAGACTGTTCGTTCCAATCCAGCGACTGATCATATTCGATAATGACATCATAGCTGTTGCCGGTGGTCTGGATCTGGGTGACGACATAACTCCCGAATGCCGCCTCCAGCGTCGTGCGCAATGCTTGGGACGAGATGCCAAGGCTGTTGGCCCGGTCGTTATCGACCGTGACATGCGCCTGAAGCGCATTGTTCTGCAGATCGGTGGCAACATCGACGAAATGGGCGGGATCGGCCCGCATCGCATCACCGAGCGTCTGCGACCATTGCCGTGCTGCCGCCGCATCGATCGATTGCAGGACCACCTGGTAGAGGCTCTGGGTGTTGCGTCCACCAAAACGCAGGCTCTGCTGCGGGGTGATAAAAGTCTTCAATCCGGCAATCTGCGACAGCGAATGCCGCAGAGCTTGCAGCGTCGTATTAAGCGGGGGACGCGTGGCGCGCGGTTTCAGCTGAACCAGAAGCGACCCGGCATTCAGCGCCGATCCGCCTGGCCCTGAACCAAGCGTCGAGGTTACATGCGCGACGGCCGGATCGCTCGACACGATGGCAGCGGCACGGGCCTGCAAGGTGCTCATCGCCTGATAGGATATATCTTGCCGGGCCTGCGTCGATATCGTCAGGATGCCGATATCCTCGGAAGGGAAAAAGCTGCGTGGCAGGCTGGCAAACATCCATCCGGACGCAACAAACGTGGCGGCGAACACAAGCATGACGATTGCGCGGTGGTTGAGGAGCCATCCGACAGCCCGGCCGTAGGCAGCTGTTATCCTGTCGAACAACCCCTGGCGCTGCGGTTCCTGCATATCCCGGTGTGGAAGCCGGGCCGCGAGCATCGGCGTTACGGTCAGTGAGACAGTGGCGGAGGACAGGATTGCCAATGTGACGACGACGCCGAACTCGTTCAGCACCCGCCCGACGATGCCCCCCATCAGCAGGATCGGCAGGAAGACGGCGACCAGCGAAATCGACATCGAAATGATGGTGCCGGTGACTTCCCGGCTGCCCTCGATGGCCGCCTGAAGCGGCGCCATACCCTCCTCCACCTTGCGGACGATATTTTCCAGCATGACGATGGCATCGTCGACGACAAGCCCGACCGAAAGGGTCAGGCCCAGAAGCGAGATATTGTCGATCGAAAAGCCGAGGGCATACATGGCGCCCAATGTCGCCACCAGCGACAGCGGCACGGCGAGCGCCGGAATAAGCGTTGCCGAAACCCGCCGGAGAAACAGATAGATGACAAGAACGACGAGGCCGATGGTAATCATCAGCGTCGTCTCGACATCAGACACTGCGGCGCGGATCGAGACGGAAGCGTCGTTGACGATGTTGATGTGCATGTTCGCCGGAAGATTGGCCTGAAGTTCCGGAACCTTGGCCAGAAGGGCATCGACCACCGCCACGGTATTGGCACCGGGCTGGCGTTGCACGGCAAGCGCAATGGCCGGCTTTCCATCAAGCCAGCTTCCCTGATTGACGATGGAGGCGCTGTCGACGACATCGGCGACATCGTCCAGCCGCACGATGCGGCCGCCCGGCTGGGCGATGATCAGGGTTCGGAAGGCTTCTGCATCGCTGCGCTGAGTGGCAACATCGACGGTCAGCGCCTGCGACTTGTTTTGCAAGGTGCCGACCGGGGACTGATCGTTGGCTGCGGCAACCGTCGCCGCCAGGCCGTCAAGGGAAAGGTCACGGCTCTCCAGCTTGTGTGGATCAACCTCGATCCGCACGGCATAGGCCTTGGCACCATAGACCTGTGCCTGCGCCACACCGGAAATCGTCGAGAGCGCCGGCGAAATGATGTTTTCCGCGACGTCGTCCATTTTCGTGAGCGCGGCGCCGTCGCCGGTCAAAGCCAGGATCAGCACCGGCGCATCGGCTGGATTTGCCTTGCGATAGCTCGGTGGCGCTGTGAGATTGTCCGGCAATTGCCGTTGGGCTCTGGCAATCGCTGCCTGCACGTCCGCGGCGGCCGCATCTATGTCGCGCGAAAGATCGAACTGGATCGTGATCTGGCTGTTCCCAAGTGACGAACTGGCGCTGATCGTATCAATCCCGGCGATCGTCTCGAATTGCTTGATCAAGGGCGTGGCGACGGAACTGGCCATCGTGTCCGGCGAGGCACCGGCCAGCTGCGCTGTGACATTGATGGTCGGAAAATCGGCCTGCGGCAGGGCGGCGACAGGCAGGTTGGTATAGGCGGAAGCGCCTGCGAGCAGAACACCAACAATCAGAAGGATCGTTGCGACTGGACGCCGGATGAAGATTTCGGAGATGTTCATTGGGTCGCTCCGGCTTTGGCCTCGCTTTCAGCGACTCTCTCAGGCGCAATCGCGGGCGCCGAGACGATCTCGACATGCGCTCCCTCCACCAGCCCCGCCTGCCCCTCGGTGACGACGATCTCGCCCTCCTTGAGACCATCGGAGATACCGGTGGTATCCCCGACGGCGAAAGCGACCTTCACCGTGCGCACTTCGACCGTTTTGTCCGGCTTGACGACGTAGCAGACGGCACCATCGCTCTGCGGCTGCACGGAGACGGACGGTACCAGGACCAGATCCTTCCTTTCGCCAGCGGTGACCGTGACGCTCAGCGATTGCCCCGGCCAGAATGTTCCACCCGAATTTTCAAGACGCGCCCGCATCTTGAATGTGCCGGAGGGTGCATCCACCGCATTGTCGATGAACACGATTGGCCCGCTCTCTTGTGTCGTTTTATCCTGCGACAGGGTGGGAGAAATGCTGACATTGAGTTGCCCGTCCGCAAGCGCTTGGCGGGCGAGACCGAGATCCGTTTCGGGCAACGTGAACTCCGCATAGACCGGTCTCATCTGCGTCAGCGTGACGATATTTTCTCCCGGTGCGACATAGGCCCCGGGTGACAACAGGATCACGCCGAGCTTACCACCGAAGGGTGCGCGAATCTGTGTCTGCGTCAGGGCAACCTTGTCGGCTGCCAAAGTGGCACTGTCGACACCCATTGCGGCTTCCGTCTGTTTTGCGGCGGCAACGGCATCGTCATACTGCTGACGGGTTTCTGCTCCGTCATTGCTCAGCGCCTCTACCCGCTTCAGGTTTGTATTGGCCTCGTCGAGCGCCGCCTGGTCCTTGGCAAGCATGGCGGTGTCACGCGCAATATTTGCATTGATCGTGCGATCGTCGAGCTGTACCAGCAAGGTGCCTGCGGTGACTTCGGCACCGTCCTTGACAAGGATCTGCGCGACGGTGCCCGACGCCGGACTGGAAAGTGCAGTGGAGGCGAATGGAACGATGGTCCCGAGCGAACTGCGCGTCACGGGCAATGCACCGGCTTTTGCCGTCGTGATGTTAACGGTCACTGCATTGCGCATATGCCCAGCCGTACCCTTCGTCTTGTCGATTTCACCGCTCGGTATGCTTTCGGCGGAATCGATCGACAGAAAGCGTGCGACCGCGGCAGGTAGATAAGGCCCCAGCTCCGCGCGCCCGAGGAAAATGCCCGCAGCGGCAACAGCGACGACGAGGATTGAATTCCGGTACCGCATGTTGTTTTCCTTCAGTGGCAACAACGTTTTTCTGGATATCAGGATTGTCCGAATTGACGGGTATCAATGACCTCGAACCGGGCAACACGGTGTCAGGAATGGCCCGGCCAGAATTAAATTCTGTTTAGGATCGCGGCAATGTCTGCCGCTCAATCGGCATCACAGACGCCCCGCGACGAAAGGTCCGTGACACCTGCCAATTTCACAGCAGCAGAGGCCGACGAAATCTGCTAGTGCGTGTTCTAGTTGCAGACTTGACGATGCATTGGGGAACCCACTGTCAGAAACAGCCCGGATCGATATACATAACTCCGACACACCCGTTCTCTGTCGAAGCTGTGAAGTGCGCCACAAGGGATTGTGCGGTGCGCTTGATGCCCGGCAACTGGTTGCCATGGCAAAGCACACGCGCATGACCCGCCACGAAGCAGGCAAACTGCTGGCCGGCGAGGAAATGCCGATCCAGTCCTATGCCAACGTCATGCGCGGCGTCGTCAAGCTGACCAAGGTGCTCGAAAATGGCCGCCAGCAGGTCGTCGGGCTTCAGTTCGCGCCGGATTTTCTCGGCCGGCTGTTTGGCCGCGAAAATGCTGTGACGGCGGAAGCCGCGTCCGACGTCGAGCTTTGCGAGGTCCCCCGCGCCGCCTTCGAGCGGCTGATTGCCGAGTATCCGCAGCTGGAGCATCGCCTTTTCGGCCAGATCCTGCGCGAGCTCGACGAGGCCCGGGACTGGATGGTGACACTTGGGCAGAAGACGGCGGCGGAAAAGGTCGCTAGCCTGCTTTACCTCTTTGCCGGGCACATAGACCCATCCACCGGCCTTGAAACACGCGAGGGCACCGCGTTCGATCTGCCTCTATCGCGCATCGACATCGCAGAGTTTCTCGGCCTGACGATCGAGACGGTATCGCGCCAGATCACCAAACTGCGGACCGACGGGGTAATTTCCGTCGTCGCCAACCGCCATATCACGGTCCCGAACCTCAACCGCCTGAAGGCGCGCTGCGGTTAAACGGTGATCGCGGCAATCGGGACGGCGGACAGCATCGGGATCAGAACGGCGCAATCAAATCGAATGCGCCGCCTGGCGCAGTCGAAATAGCCGCGCAGCATGTAGCCGAGCGTGTCCGGCGATGGTTTGCCAAGCCCCGTACCGTAGGCGCGCAAAGCATCGCAGAGTTCTTCGGCATAACACTCTTCCTCGATCTGCTCGTAGCGGATCTGGTTGAGGATTTCCGGCAAGCCGGGCGGCATTCGCCAGCGCTCTGTCATCAATGGAAAGATGATATCCTCTTCCAGCCGGTGGACGGTTGTCAGGATCGGCTGGATCGCCCGGCGAAGGTGCAGGCATTCGCCCTGCGCGACCTTGTCCGGCAGCCGATCAGCAACACTTTCCAATGCGTCGCACAGTACCGCCTGATCCCTGAGCGCATACTCCAGCCGATCAAGCGCCGGATTAGCGCCGGTCATAACTCTGTCCCAACCTGGCAGCTTCGCGTCCATAAATGGTCCTCCCCGGTCAGGCGGCCGCCCATATTGCAGCAACTGTGCCGCCGGTTCCCCTCTCCATAAAACATCCATACGCCGCTTCATGCCTTGACCTCGATCAAGCCGAGCGGTTGCCGTCCGCATCCTGCGAACGATCGTCATCGAGCAGTATCCGCTGCGCCGCGCCGTCCATATCCTCGTACTGGCCGCTTCGCAGTGACCAGATGAAGGCACCGAGACCGGCCGATCCAAGCAGGATGGCAACCGGCATAAGATAGATCAGCGATCTCATCGGGACTGACCCTCTGGGGCGGTGGCCGACAATGATGACGTTTCGTCGAAATCGGCAGCGCCGGTATTCAACCGTAGGGCATTGCCGATCACCAGCAGTGAAGATGCCGACATGGCGATGGCTGCAACGAGCGGCGTCACATAGCCAAAAACGGCAATTGGGATGGCAAAAGCATTATAGCCGATCGCCAGAGCCAGGTTTTGCCGGATCAGCCTGCCGGCCCTGCGCGACACGTCCCGTGCCACGACAACGGCGCTGAGGGGTTCGCGCAGAAAGACGAAATCCGCGGCGTTGCGGCCAACGTCCGCTGCCGTCGCCGGTGCCATCGAGACATGCGCTGCGGCCAAGGCGGGCGCGTCGTTGAGCCCATCCCCGACCATCAGCGGCCGCCGGCCCTCTCGCACAAGCGCCTGCAGGCGCTCAAGCTTGTCGCCGGGAAAAAGTTGGGCGCCATAGCGTTCGATCTTCAGCGTATTGGCCACGGATTGCACGGCCGCTTGGCTATCCCCCGAGAGGAGTTCGACGGGCATGCCATCCTGATGCAGGCGCTCGATAGTCATAGCCGCATCCGGCCGGAGCCTGTCGCTGAAGGTGAAGCGGGCGATGACCCTGCCCTCTTCGGACAGAACCGTGGTGGGGCTGCCCGGGCCCGGCTCCACAGGTCCTGCCCACGGACTGCGTCCGAGGCGATAGGTCTTGGCCGAAACCGTCGCCTCGATCCCGAGTCCGGGATGTTCGGTGACCCGGTCAACCGCAACATCCGGGTAATGATGGCGGGGATGCGCCGTCCAGATGGCGCGGGAGGCCGGATGGCTTGAATATCCGGCAAGGGATACGGCGATAGCGAGGGCTGCCTCGTCCCGCACCGCGCTACCGGCAAGGCTTAAATTGCCAAGCGTCAGGGTTCCGGTCTTGTCGAACACCGCGACATCGGCCTCGGCGAGCCGCTCCATGGCTGACCCGTCCTTGACCATGATGCCCCGTTCGAACAACCGGCGCGCGGCAACCACTTGAACGATTGGAACCGCCAGTCCCAGTGCACACGGGCAGGTGATGATCAAAACGGCAATCGCAACGGTGATGGCCTTGTGCCAGTCGCCGGAGACCAGCAGCCAGCCGATCCCTGTGAGAAATGCAGTCAGATGCACCGCCGGCGCATAATAAGTTGCCGCGCGATCGGCGATACGCTGGTAGAGCCCCCGGCCCGCTTCTGCCGCTTCCATCAGCCGGATGACTTCCGCAAGAAAAGACGCTTCGGCTACAGCGGTGACTTCGATCGTCAGCGGCCCCGTCAGGTTGAGGGTGCCGGCGCTGATCGTGTCGCCGATCGTCACCGGCCTTGGATCGCTTTCGCCCGTCACCAGCGAGCAGTCGAGTTCGGAGATGCCCTGCCGGACGATGGCATCCACCGGAATGCGATCGCCAGCCGCGATGAACACGTTCATCCCAGCCGTGATCCGTGAGAGCGGCACGTATTCGCGGGCTCCATCTGGTCCGAGCACCACCGCTCCGGCCGGCGTCATGCGCACCAGACTGCTGACGGCAGAACGCGCCTTCTCACGCATCACGTGATCGAGCACGCGGCCGATCAACAGGAAGAACAGCAGTGAAGCTACCGCATCGAAATAGGCATGCTGGCCATGATGGATGGTCTCATAGAGGCTCATGCCAAAGGCAAGCGAGATGCCGACGGCGATGGGAACGTCCATGTTGGTGCGGCCATGCCGGAGCGCCGAGGCTGCCGAGCGGAAGAAGATACCGCCGCCCAACAACAGTGCCGGCAGCGCGATCAGAGCCGAGACCCAGTGGAACATATCGCGCGTTGCACCTTCGGCGCCCGACCAGACCGAGACAGAAAGGAGCATGATGTTGGCAGCCGCAAAACCACAGACCGCAACCGCGCGGATCAGCTCGGACCGCGTGCGGTCGCCCTCCCCGTTCTCCTCGGAAAAGAGATGAGCGGGATAGCCGAGCCGGTACAGCGCGCCGCAAAAATCAGGAACGGCGCCGTCGCGCCAGCGGATCGAGACCCGCCGGGTGGAGAGATTGACCCGCGCATTCTCGACGCCGGCGAGCTTGCCCAGCGCCCGCTCGATCTTGCCGATGCAGGCGGCGCAATGCACATCCGGGACGGACAGGTTGGTCTGCCTCAAGCCGTCGCCAAGAGGGTGGCTGAGCAGACGGATTTCGTCGGCGGGCGGCATAGCTCGCCGCTCCGCCTCCAGCTCAAGCATAGATGCATTGCCGACCGCGCAGCAGCTCATAGCCGTTCTCCGTCCTTGACGAGGATGCGCTCCCTGTGACGGTAGGGCACGACAAGACCGCAATCGATCTCAATATTGACAACCCAGACCCCGGGAGAAACGGCCGAGGACGCGCTGAGCTGACCCTTGCCCGATGGCTGCAGCGAGGCGGTCCAGTCCGCCGCTTCGAATGTCGGATGCTGGAAGGTCGCCTTGCCACCGGTCATCCTGACCGGATTACCGATGCGATCGATCAGCGTGACGGTGATTTTTCCAGCAGCGATCTCAAGCTTCGGCAGCCAGCCGAGATCGTTCTGCGTGCGTACCGCCACCATCTTCTCGTTGAACTGCTGGCTGGCCACATAGGAGTTTTCGACCACCAGTCCCGTCCAGCTGGTCACGGCGAACCGCGCCATGACGACATTGACGGCGATGATCACCCCGAAGAAGGCGAGCATGATCATCAGCATGTGACGGCCGGTAAATTCGCGGGCCTGCAGCTTCATGTCGAACCTCCCGGTGTCTGAAATGTTGCCGTGTAGGTCTTGGTTTCGGGACCTTGCGTATCCTCGATGACGAACCGGAACGTCTGCAATGGACCATCGGCGGCATGGCGAGGCTGAGTGACGAAGACCTTCAGGCTGCGCAGGCGATCCGGCTCGACCGGGACGAGGAAGGATCCGTCACTCTGAGCCTCGATTCCGGCGATCGCGACAGAACTCTGCGGCAGGCCCTCGATACGCAAGGCCATCACCCGCGGCTTGGCTATCATATTGAGGATTTTCAGCGTGTAGCCGTTGCGCACCGAACCGTCCGACAGCATGACGAATTGCGGGTTGCGGTCGTGCAGCACATTGACGTCGAGCCGTTCGCGCATGACCAGTGCGTAAACGAGGCCGACGCCGACCAGCGACCAGAGTGCGGCGTAGAGAAGCGTTCTTGGCCGCAGGAACGAGGCGAGGCTGATATGGCGGAGCGTCGTGGCGAGCTTGCCATCGACGGTCCGTACCCGCGTAGGGTCGATCGGTTGCGTGCCTCCGGCGGTCGCCAGCGCCATATTGGCATTGTAGTCGTTGAGCGTGGTGTAGGAGATCAGGCCGGGTTCCCGGCCGAGCTTGTCCATCACCCCGTCGCAGGCGTCGATGCACAGCGCGCAGGTGATACACTCAAGCTGCTGGCCGTCGCGGATATCGATCCCCATCGGACAGACGGCGACACAGGCATTGCAATCGACGCAATCGCCGACGACCGCTCCCTGCGCTGCGGACTTCTTGGCGTGGCGTGAACGTGGCTCGCCGCGCCAGTCATTGTAGGTCACCGTCAGCGACGCTTCGTCGAGCATCGCTGCCTGGATGCGTGGCCAGGGGCACATATAAGTGCAGACCTGCTCGCGCATCAGCCCGCCGAAGACGTACGTCGTCGCCGTCAGGAAAGCGATGGTGCTGTAGGCGACGAAGGCCGCCTGGCCGGTGAAGACATCGACAAGCAGTGTTGGCGCATCCGCGAAATAGAAGATCCACGCGCCGCCGGTGGCCACTGCGATCAGCAGCCAGATAGCATGTTTTGTAGTCCGCAGCGCCAGCTTGCGCAGCGAATATGGTTCCTTGTCGAGCTTGATGCGCGCGTTGCGATCACCCTCGATCGCTCGCTCGACCACCAGGAACAGATCGACCCAGACGGTTTGCGGGCAGGTATAGCCGCACCAGGCACGCCCGACCGTCGAGGTCAAAAGGAATAGGCCGAGCCCGGCCATGACGAGCAAACCGGCGACATAGAAAAATTCCTGCGGCCAGATTTCGATGAAGAAGAAATAGAAGCGCCGGTTGGCAATATCGATCAACACCGCCTGATCGGGCGCATAACCGCCGCGATCCCAGCGCAGCCATGGCACGAGATAGTAGATGCCCAGCGTAATCGCCATCACCAGCCACTTGAACTGGCGAAATCCTCCCGACGCCCGCTTCGGGAAGATTTTCTTGCGCGGCGCGTAAAGCACCTGCCGCTGCTTCTGCGAATTGACCGCCTCGGCGTCCAGTCTCTCGATATCCATTTTTTCCAGCATTCCACCCGCCCGGGTATGATGCCGGCGGAGCCGGCCACTCGTCTGAATGAAGACTGGCACTCAGCGGTGCCAATCTCCTTGATCGAGGTCAAGCGACCGGGCTGCGGACCCTATTTTCCGCCGCCAAGCGAATAGACGTAGGCCGCGAGTTCCTTGACGGTGACATCGCCAAGGCGATCGCCCCATGCGGGCATGACGCCGTGTTTCGGTGCACGGATTTGTGCAGCAATCGCCTCCTCGCCATCCGCCAAGAGCGATAGGGTATCGGCAAGATCGGGGGCGCCCATCTCCTGGTTGCCCTCGCCGCGTTCGCCGTGGCAGCTGGCGCAGTTCTGAGCGAAAATCTGCGCTCCACTGGTCGTTTCCGCCGGAAAGCCCCTGCCTTTCGACAGTTCGGCAACGAAGGTGGCGACGGATGCGATCTCATCGGGTTTAAGAATATCGCCGAAGGCGGGCATCTCGCTGACATGCGTATCGGCGTCTTCCGGTGCACGAACACCATGGGTGATCGTCGTCAGGATCTGCTGCGGCGTTCCGCCCCAGAGCCAATCGTCATCGTTGAGGTTCGGGAACCCCATGGAGCCTTGCGCACCCGATCCGTGACACTGAATGCAGTTGACCTTGAAGGCAGCACTTCCGGCGGCAGTTGCGACAGTGCGCAACGTCTCGTCGGCAAGGATGTGCTGCATATCGGCGGCCTTGATCGCAGCAACATAGCCCGAACGGCCCGCTTCGGCGGCCGCGAGTTCGCTGCGCACATCCGCACGGCTCGAATAGCCAAGCACGCCCGTGGTTGCCGAAGTCAGCAACGGCCAGGCCGGATATAAGACGGTATAGCCAAGGGCCCAGACGATGCAGGCGTAGAAGGTCAATACCCACCAGCGCGGCAACGGATTGTTGAGTTCCTTGATGCCATCCCACTCGTGGCCGGTCGTCGTTACGCCCGACAGTTCGTCCAGATGAGGATCTTTATAAGGATCATGCATATCAGTCATCCTTGAGCGGGATTTGTGCGGCTTCGTCGGCGGATTTCCGGCTCCCTGGGCGGAACGCGAAGAGCATTATGCCGAGGAAGAACAGGGCCATTGCCAGAAGCCCCCAGCTATCGGCGAAGGTCCGCAATTGTTGATATTCCATCAGGGTCTCCTTCTCAGCGGTCGCTGCCGGCTTCGTCGTAAGTCTTGAAATCCACCAGCGTCCCGAGCATCTGCAGGTAGGCGACGAGCGCATCCATCTCGGTGATCGCCTGCGGATTGCCGTCGAAATCGCCGATGCGGGCCTTCGGGTAGCGGCTCACGATGCCCGACGTGTCTACCGTCGGGTCGGCCTGGGCGCGCAGATCAGCATCGGCTTTGTCAATCATCTCCAGGCTATAGGGCACACCGACGGCTGCATTGGCCCTGAGATGGGTGGCGACGTCCTTGACCGGCAGCAGCTTGCTTTTCAGGAAGGCGTAGCTCGGCATCATCGATTCCGGCACGACGTCGCGAGGCTCTGTCAGATGCTGAACGTGCCATTCGTTGGAATAACGATTGCCGACGCGGGCAAGGTCCGGGCCGGTGCGCTTCGACCCCCACTGGAAGGGATGGTCGTACATCGATTCCGCTGCCAGGCTGTAATGGCCGTAGCGCTCGACCTCGTCGCGGAAAGGCCGGATCATCTGGCTGTGGCAGGCGTAGCAGCCCTCGCGGATATAGATGTTGCGGCCAGCCAGCTCCAGCGGCGAATAGGGCCGCATGCCTTCGACCTTCTCGATGGTGTTTTCGAGATAGAAAAGCGGTGCGATCTCGACGATTCCACCGACGGTGACGACCAGAAACGAGCCGATGAGCAGAAGCGTCGCATTGCGCTCGAGGATCGCGTGTTTGTCCAGGATACCCATGGTCTTCTTTCCTTATTCAGCCGCTTGCGGAACGAGCATTGGGCCACCGATTTCCTGTTCGTCGCGCTGATATCCAAAGATGGTCATGGTGACGTTCCAGGCCATGATCAGAGCACCGAGCAGATAGACGGCACCTCCAAGTGCGCGCACGACATAGTAGGGATGCATGGCCTCGACCGTTTCGGCGAAGGAGTAGACGAGGAAGCCCTGCTGGTCGTATTCGCGCCACATCAGACCCTGCTGAATGCCCGATACCCACATGACGGCGGCATAGATGACGATGCCGAGCGTGGCGCACCAGAAGTGCCAGGTGACCATGCGGATCGAATAAAGCCGCTCGCAGTTCCACAGTTTCGGCACGAGGAAGTAGATGGCGCCGAAGGTGATCATGCCGACCCAGCCGAGCGCACCGGAATGGACGTGACCGATGGTCCAGTCGGTGTAGTGGCTGAGCGAATTGACTGCCTTGATCGACATCATCGGCCCCTCGAAGGTCGACATGCCATAGAAGGCAATGGCTGCGACCATCATGCGGATGATCGGGTCGGTGCGGATCTTGTCCCAGGCGCCCGAAAGCGTCATCAGGCCATTGATCATGCCACCCCAGGACGGCATCCACAGCATGATGGAGAAGACCATGCCGAGCGTCTGCGCCCAGTCGGGCAACGCGGTATAGTGCAGATGGTGCGGGCCGGCCCAGATATAGAGGAAGATCAGCGCCCAGAAGTGGATGATCGACAGGCGGTAGGAATAGACCGGCCGGTTCGCCTGCTTGGGCACGAAGTAATACATCATGCCGAGAAAGCCTGCCGTCAAGAAGAAGCCGACCGCGTTGTGGCCGTACCACCACTGGGTCAGCGCGTCCTGCACGCCGGCGAAGGCCGAATAGCTCTTCGAGCCGGTGATCGACACCGGAACCGCCAGGTTGTTGACGATGTGCAGCATCGCCACGGTGACGATGAAGGACAGGTAGAACCAGTTGGCGACGTAGATATGCGGCTCCTTGCGGCGCAGGATCGTGCCGAGGAAAACAATGAGATAGCAAACCCAGACGATCGTCAGCCAAAGATCAACATACCATTCGGGCTCCGCATATTCGCGCCCCTGGGTGATGCCGAGCAGATAGCCGGTCGCGGCCATGACGATGAACAGCTGATAGCCCCAGAAGACGAACCAGGCGAGATCGCCACCGAACAGCCGGGCACGGCTGGTGCGCTGGACGACGTAGAACGAGGTTGCAATCAGCGCGTTGCCGCCGAAGGCAAAAACCACGGCCGATGTGTGCAGCGGCCGCACGCGCCCGAAGGACAGGAACGGCTCGACATTGAGATCGGGATAGGCAAGCTGCAGTGCGATGACGACGCCGACCAAAAGGCCGACGACACACCAGAACACAGTGGCGATCACGCCATAGCGGATCGGTCCGTCCATATAGGCGGACATAGCGACCGCCGGCTGCGGCGCAAACGACGTCCGCCGCATCAAGACGACGACCGTCCCGACCAGCAGGATCACCAGAATTCCCATGTGGCTTGCGAACAATTCGTCCTTGGCAAGGCCGGCAGCAAGCAGCGCAAAAAACGCCGCTGTGCCGGTGCCGATGATCGCCGATCCATATTTCATCTTGTCGTCCCCGCATCAATTAGATGTCGGACCGCGCGTAGCGGTCCCCTGCCCCCTTCTCGGGGCAAGCGAAGGGACACGCCTTGATCCAGATCAAAGCGGCGGGTGGAGAATATGGACAGGTTCTCTGCGAAGGCCGGTCCTTTTGGTTCATGGCCCTTTGAAACATATTAAGATTGGACAATCCCCATGCTTCCAGCGGCAACGATGCTTGATGCGAAGGTGCCCCGCTACACCAGTTACCCGACCGCGCCGCATTTCCATTCCGGCCTCGGGCCTGAGACCGCAAGGGAGTGGATATCGGGGCTGCCTGGCGACAAGTCCGTATCACTCTACCTGCACATCCCGTTCTGCGACCGGCTGTGCTGGTTCTGCGCCTGCCATACCAAGCAGACACGGCGCTACGAACCAGTCAGTGCCTATCTCCAGGTTCTCCATGCGGAAATCACAGGGATCGGCCGGCTTCTTGACGGGCGCGTGCCGGCCGGCGCCATCCATCTGGGCGGCGGCTCGCCGACGATGCTGCGTCCGGAAGACCTGATCACCCTTGGCAAGTGTCTGCGCGACGCCTTTCATGTCCTGCCCGATGCAGAAATCAGTGTCGAGATCGACCCGAACGACATGGATGAGCAAAGGCTCGATGCCCTCGCCGAATTCGGCATGACCCGGGCGAGCCTCGGCATCCAGGATTTCGATCCACGCGTGCAAGAGGCCATCAACCGGCTGCAGAGCTTTGAGCAGACGGCCTATGTCGTCGACGGCGCGCGTGCCCGCGGGATCGATTCCGTCAATCTCGACCTGCTCTACGGCCTTCCCCACCAAACCGTCGAAAGCGCCACCTCGACATTGCGTCAAGCGCTGCAAATGGCGCCCGGTCGCATGGCGCTGTTCGGTTATGCCCATGTACCCTGGATGAAGAAGCACCAGACCCGGATCAAGGATGAATGGCTGCCGGACGGGACGGAGCGTTACGCGCAGGCGCAAGCCGTGCGGGCGCTGGCGCTTGAGGCCGGCTATCAACCAATCGGCATCGACCATTTCGCTCTGCCTGGCGATGCCCTAGCGCTGGCATCACAACAGGGCCGCCTCAGGCGCAATTTCCAGGGCTATTCCGCAGACCGGTGCGATACGATCATCGGACTTGGCCCATCGGCCATCAGCCAGTTCGAACAAGGCTACCTGCAAAACGCGCCCGCGACCGGTGATTACACGCGCCGCATTGTCGACAAAGGTTTTGCCACCGTGCGCGGCGTCACCCTGACGGACGACGACCGCATCCGGCGCTGGGTCATTGAGAAATTGATGTGCGATTTCTATTTTTCCCGCGCTGAGGCCTTCAACCGCTTTGGAACTGCCGCCGATAATGTGATGTGGCAGGCAAGACAGCTCGCCGAAACGGAAACCGGTTCACTCTGCGAATGGCGCAACGACCGCTTCGAAGTCACGGACACTGGCCGCCCCTTCGTCCGCCTCATCGCCGCAAGATTCGACGTATACTTCACAGCGGCCGCAGCAAGGCACTCCGTAGCTGTTTAAGCTAGGCGACTGGGAAACGACGCACCTTCGCGTTATGGCGGCCCGGCGCGCGCATGCGCTCGGCGACAAATCATGCCCGCCATCGCTGCGCCATCAGAAACACCGCCAGAACGCAACACAGCAGGCCAAGGGATGATGGCAGCCCGTGATGTCCGATCAGTTGCATCGCCAATCCTGTCGCGGGCGAGCCAAAGATGCCGCCGAGGCCCCATGCGAGCGCAAAGGCCGCGTTACCAGCGATCAAGGCATGGCCCGTGAAACGCTCGCCGAGCTGAATCAGCGACATGGTGTAAATCCCGAACGAGACCCCACCCCAGACGAAAACGAGCGGCCAGATGAGCCAGGAGTTAAAGGTCGGCGCCAGCAGCAAGCATCCGGCCAGACAAACCAGAACACAGAACAACATCGTCCGTGTCGAGCCGAACCGCTCGGCCAGACGCCCGAGCAATATCTGCAGCACCGCATTGCCTGCGATGAAACATGTGAGGAGCGAAGCGATGTGCTCTTCGGCGCTTCCGAACGCGGCCCCAAAGACCGCGAACAGGGCAAGCAGGGTCTGCTCGAAGGCGGCAGCGGTGAAAACCGCGAATAAAAGAAGTGGCGAGAGAGCAAAGAAACCGCCGACCGATGTAACCTCGCCTTCATGCGGCATGCTGGGCAGGCGCCGCACGACCGCAAGCACGGTCAGGCCGCAAAGAAGGAAGGCCGCGATACCGATCATGAAAGGCGGCCAACCCTCAGTGCCAACAAGGCCGAGGGACAGCGGGCCAACGGCGAATCCACCCGAAACGATCGACGAATAAAGGCCCATGATGCGGCCCCTGCGTTGCGGCGGCGTGATAGAGATCAGCCAGGTTTCGCTAATCACGTATAGCGGATTGGCGAGGAAGCCGAGCAGAAAACGAAGCGGCATCCAGGCCCAGATATCCTGCGTCCAGGCAATCGCAAAGAGGGTGGGTGCGGTGAGAAACGAACACAAAATAGCAAGCCGCGCTCCGCCCGCGCGTCGCGCCAGCGCCGGGATGAACGGCGAAGACACGATGAAACCCAGCGGGGTCATGGCCGCCGAAAATCCAATTAGACCCGGCGCCGTCCCCTGCCGCTCAAGGATGAAGCTGAGCAGCGGATAAGTGAGCCCTTGTGCCACGGCAAACACCGTGATGGTCGCGATGATGCCCGCCATCGCAGCCCACGGGATGGGGTTCCGTTGGGTCAATGTCGTGCTTTCGGCGGTCATACAGGCGTGGCGATGGGATGTCATCAGCGCTAACCTTATCTGCCGGAAGGGTTTGAGGATTTCTTGCAAAGGACCGGCCTGAAAGAGGTTGAATTCTGCCGGAGATGAACAGTGCCGTCTTTAAGCCCACCCAAATAGTTCCAAAAAGTTCCAAACGGGCTATAGATGCGCTTATGCAGGGATTGCGCTTTGCCTTTGGTCCGTTCGTGCTTGATCCGGGTGCAGGACGCTCCTTCGGAACGGCGATCTCGTTGCCATTGGCCACCGTGGATTAAAGCTGCTTGCGGCGTTCGCCGGACGGCCCGGGGAAATCCTGGGTAAGGCCGAGTTGATGGACGCGGCGTGGCCGGACACGGCCGTGGCGGAAGGCAACCTCACCGTCCAGATTGCTCAACTGAGGAAACTGCTTGGTCCAGCCACCACGGGCGGTGAATGGATCGTCACGGTTCCGCGTGTCGGATACCGTTTCCCAGGGACCATCGAAAGGTTGGGTAGCGCGAAACGAACACTTTTGCCACTGCCCGACAAGCCATCCATCGCCGTGCTATCCTTCGTTAACGTCAGCAACGATCCCGAGCAGGAGTCCTTTGCGGATGGCTTGACCGAAGACCTGATCACGGACCTCTCAAGAACGTCCGGCCTGTTCGTCATCGCCCGAAACTCAGCCTTCGCCTACAAGGGAAAAGCGATGGATGTGCGCACGATCGCCGAAGACCTTGGCGTGCGCTACCTGCTTGAGGGCAGCGCAAGACGCGCGGCGGGACGCGTCCGCATCAACGCCCAGCTGGTCGATGCGGTGAGCGGGGATCATCTCTGGGCAGAACGCTTCGATCGCAGTCTGGACGATATCTTTGCCGTTCAGGACGAAGTGACAGCCAAGATCGTAGAGGCGTTGCTCGGGCGGCTGTGTGCATCGCCGCCCCGTCATCGACCCAAGAAACTTGAGGCTTACGATCTCTGCGTACGGGCACGCAGGCTGATGGATGACACGCCGCAGATGGCACAGGAAGCGCATTTGATGCTCACGCGTGCGGTCTCCCTTGATCCGGACTATGCCGAAGCCTATCGCTGGCTGGCCGTGAACCACTGGATGGGATTGGTTCATTCCGGTGGCCCAACGGAACCGTCCCGCGGTATTGCTTTGGGATTGGCGCGCAAGGCTGTGGCAATAGATCCCAACGATCCTGGTTGCCGCTGGGTGCTGGCATATCTGCTTGCCTATGAACGCCACTTTGACGAGGCAGATGCGGAATTTACCAAGGCGATCGAACTCGATCCGAACGAGGCCGATACCTTTGCGGCATTGTCCGACATCGCGGTTCTCGCTGGACGGATCGAAGACGGTCTCGATAACATCCGAAAAGCGTTCCGGTTAAACCCGGTTCCGGCAAGCTGGTATTATCTAACGCTCGGCCAGGCACAATATGCGGCCCGCGACTACGAAGCCGCAGTCGAGACACTGCGCCGGGACGAGACCTATCGGACGAGTTCACGCCGTTTCCTGGCAGCAAGCCTTGCGCAGCTCGGCCGGTTCGACGAGGCACGTGCGGAGGTAGAACTGTTTCTCGTCGGAAACCCGCAGTTCACAACCCGTCACTGGGCAGTGACCGAGCCGTTTCGCGACACGGCGACGCTTGAACATTTCGTCGATGGCTACCGAAAGGCCGGGCTTCCGGAATGACGGCCAGCATAGCCGCCTCGAGGCGGCGGCCATCAGTTGATGCCAGATACCGGTCGCAGTGCTTTAAATAGCTGTCGACCGGCCGCCCAGAGGCTTCGCGGTCACTTCGCAGCGTAGAGCGCCCGCGACCGTTCCAGATGTTTCAGCACGGCCTGTTCTGCAGCATCCGGATCGCCGGCCTCCAGGCAGGTGATGATTTCTTCGTGCTCGGCTAGCGTGAACTTTTCCTTGCCGGTCCAGATCAACATTTCGGTATGGTATTCCTTCAGCCACGCAAGCATCGCCTCGCTGACGGCGACGTAGATCGGGTTGCGCGAAATCCGGGCAATCCGCGAGTGGAATTCCATATCGGCGGCAATGAAGGCTTCGGCGTCGCCCAGTGATGCGCGCTGCTTCTCAAGGATTTCGCGCAAGTCCGCAATGTCGTTGGCATCGCCCTTCTGGGCCGCCTCACGCGCCATGCCGCGCTCGAAAAAGATACGGGCGCTCTTCAGGTGCTCCAGTGAATCCGACGATTTGGCCAGCATCATCTTTGCGGTCATGTCCATCTGGCGGAAGATCGATTGCGCCGTCAGCTCCAGCACCTTGGCGCGCTCGCCATGCGAAATCGCCACCAGCCCCATGCCCGCCAGCGCCTGCATCGCTTCGCGGATCGCCGGACGGCCGACGCCGAAGCGTTCCATCAGTTCGCGCTCGGACGGCATCTCGTCACCGGGCTGCAGCTCGCCGGAGGTGATCATCGCCTTCAGCCGCGCGAAAACTTCGTCGGACAGTTTGCGGCGGACGATCTGTTCGGTCTGCTGGCCCATAGTATCTCGCTGGTTTACATTCGCCATCGTTATGCACTGCTCCCGCTCCGAAAGAAATGCACACATCCACGTGAGCCGGTGACAGTCCACACTGATTGTCGCGGATGCAAGCGCCCTCTTGCTTAATTGATATACTCATTATACCAGTTGCGGAAAATGTGCCACACAAACTGGCAGGGATTTGCCATACCGGGAGGCTCTTGCGCGATCATGATCGTCGTCACCTACAGAATTGAAACGTCAGGCAGTATCGAGGCCATGGCGGACAAGATCGCCAGCGACCAGTCGACGGGCACCTTCGTACCCCTCCCCGGCGAAACACCGGAATTAAAGGCGCGTGTTGCCGCCCGCGTGCTTGCCCTCCGCCCGCTCGACGATGCCGAAACTCCGAGCTGGCCCGAGGCTTCGCCGGACCATGGGCCGATCCGCCGTGCCGATGTCGATATCGCTTTCCCGCTTGATGCCATTGGAACCGATCTGTCCGCCCTGATGACCATCGCCGTCGGGGGTATTTTCTCCATCCGGGGCATGACCGGCCTGCGCGTCGTCGATCTGAAGCTGCCGCCGGTATACAAATCCGCATATCCCGGGCCGCAATTCGGCCTGCCAGGTAGCCGCAAACTCACCGGCGTCTATGACCGGCCAATCATCGGCACCATCGTCAAGCCTGCGCTCGGCCTGCGTCCGCATGAAACGGCCGAGCTGGTCGGCGAGCTGATCGGCTCCGGCGTCGATTTCATCAAGGACGACGAGAAGCTGATGAGCCCCGCCTATTCACCCTTGAGCGAGCGCGTTGCCGCCATCATGCCGAGAATTCTCGATCACGAGCAGAAGACCGGCAAGAAGGTGATGTATGCCTTCGGCATCTCGACGACCGACCCCGATGAGATGATGCGCAACCACGACCTCGTTCTTGAAGCGGGCGGAAATTGCGCCGTCGTCAATATCAATTCCATCGGCATGGGCGGCATGGCCTTCCTGCGCAAGCGCTCGGGCCTTGTGCTGCATGCCCATCGCAACGGCTGGGACGTGCTCACCCGCCATCCCGGCATTGGCTTCGACTTCAAGGTCTGGCAGCAGTTCTGGCGTCTTCTCGGCGTCGACCAGTTCCAGATCAACGGCATCGGTGTGAAATACTGGGAGCCCGACGACAGTTTCGTCGAGAGCTTCAAGGCCGTTACCACGCCGATGTTCGATCAATCCGACTGCGCCCTTCCCGTCGCCGGTTCTGGCCAGTGGGGCGGCCAGGCGCCAGAAACGTATCGCCGCACCGGCCGCACCACCGATCTGCTCTATCTCTGCGGTGGCGGCATCGTCAGCCATCCCGGTGGCCCGGCGGCCGGCGTGCGCGCCGTACAGCAGGCCTGGCAAGCAGCCGTCGCCGATATCCCGCTTGAAACCTACGCCAGGGATCACCCGGAGCTTGCCGCCTCCATCCAAAAATTCGGCAGCGCCAGCGAGTAGACATCATGACCGCACAGACCAACCCTCTCCTCTCCTATTATGGCGACGACCTGACGGGCTCTGCCGATGTGATGGAGGCGCTGGGCTCCAATGGCGTCGAAACCGTGCTGTTCATCGACGTGCCAGATGAGGCACTTCTGCAGCGCTTCGGCCATTGCCGCGCCGTCGGGCTCGCCGGTACCAGCCGCAGCGAAACGCCAGACTGGATGGATGAAAATCTGACGCCGGCGTTCCGCTGGCTGAAAAGCTTAGGCGCCGCTATCTGCCACTACAAGGTCTGCTCGACCTTCGATTCCAGCCCAGAGATCGGCAATATCGGCAAGGCCGTCGAGATCGGTAAAGCTCTGTTCGACCAGGCTTACGTCCCTGTTCTCGTTGGCGCGCCACAGTTGAAGCGCTACACTGCCTTCGGCCACCTCTTTGCCGCCTATCAGGGTGAGGTCTATCGCATCGACCGCCACCCGGTCATGAGCCGCCACCCGGTCACGCCCATGGCAGAGGCGGATCTGCGCCTGCACCTGAGCGCCCAGACGGCGCTGAAAACAAGACTCGCCGATCTCTCCATGCTTGCCTCTAAGAATGCAGATGACAGGGTTGACGATGCTTGCCGCGATGCGGACGGCATGGTGCTGTTCGATGTCGACAGCCCGGAAAGCCAGTCCCATGCTGGCCACCAACTCTGGCGCCTGAGACGCAACGGCGGTTGGTTCGTTGCCGGCTCCTCCGGCATCGAATATGCGCTGCTGACAACCTGGATTGCCGCCGGCCTGACGGAGGGAAAGAAACCCTTCCCCTTGCCCGGCAAGGCCGATCGTATCGCTGTCGTTTCCGGCAGCGTCTCGCCCACCACCGAACGGCAGATCCATCATGCAACGCAAAACGGTTTTGCCGGCATCAATCTCGATCCGCTGGAACTGCTCGGTGAAAACGGCAATGCAGCTCTTGAACGGGCAATCGCTAACGGCCTCAACCTCCTCAAAAGAGGCGAGAGTGTCATCCTCAACACCGCGCTTGGCCCCTCCGCCGATCGTGGCGGGGATATCGACCGGATCCCCGGCAGCCGCCATCGCCTCGGCCGGTTGCTCGGTGCAATCCTGCGGCGCCTGGTGGAGGAACAACAATTGACACGCGCCGTCATCGCCGGCGGCGATACGTCCAGCCATGCGCTGAGGGAACTGCGTGTGCAGGCGCTGACCACGCTGCTGCCGCTACCACAAACGCCGGGATCGCCGTTGTGCACGGCGCACGGCGCTTTTGCCGCGACCAACGGCTTGCAGATCGCGCTCAAAGGCGGACAGGTTGGATCGGATGGTTATTTCGCGCAGATCCGGGACGGCCTCCAATCATAGCCATGCTGCCGCCGGTCTATTGGACTGCGCGAACCCCGTTGCGGCGGTCTTTCGGTGGCACGGGCGAAAACGACGCACGCAGGCTGGCGTTGAACTGCGTCAGCAGATGCCGGTCGAAATGGCCCTCCGATTTCAGCATCATCCTCAGTGTTTCGGCGGGTGTCCACGCGCGCTTGTAAGGTCGTGCCGAGGTCATCGCGTCATAGACATCGCAAATGGCGGCGATCCGCGCGGACGGGCTGATCTGCTTGTCCGACAGGCCGAAGGGATAACCCTTGCCGTCTATCCGCTCGTGATGGTGCAGGCAGACATCCAGAACTATCTGCGGCATGTCGTCCTGGCGCGACAGCAATTCGTAGCCGCGAAGGGGATGGGTGCGAATTTGCGCCATTTCCTCGCCGGTCAGCGCACTCTTCTTCGACAGCAGCCCGTCGGGCATGACCATCTTTCCGATATCGTGCAGCAGGCCGCTGACCCCAAGAATGCGCACTGCCTGCTCGTCGAATTTGAGGAAGCGTGCGAAATGCACCATCAGCGCGCTGACGGCAATCGAATGCAGGAACGTGTACTCATCCTTGGTCTTGAGGCGGGTAATGCCGATCAGCGCCGCTGGATTCCTTACCATCGATTTGGCGATCTGTTCGACTGCGCGATCGGCGGGCTCGAACGTGACCTTGCCATTCAGGCGGGCGTTTGAAAACAGCGTGTCGACCAGCGGCCTGGCCTGCTCGATCGTCTGCAGCGCCTCCTCGATTTCGGTCTGGGTAAAAGGCCGGGAAAGATTGGACAGCGATGCCTCGCTTTCCCGCTTGTCCGGCTGAGGCCGGCCGGCGCCGACGTCCACTCCCCTGCGGGTATCGATGACGAGGCTGATGATATTGCTGGCTCTCACCTTTGCCGCCGCCGCTTCGTCCTTCAAAAGAAAACTACGCACAGGCGCTGCCTCGTCTCGCAACGGGTCTTCGATATCGGTGATGAACATGCCCACTCGGGCTTGGTGTCGCTTGATACGCTTGAGCATGCTATCGCCCTCTCTTCAATCGTCGCGGGCACTATCTCGGAAAACACCAATAAACTGTCGATTTCTGAGTGTGAATTTTGATCTTTCACCGAGATGAATGAAAGCCTCAAGTTTCCATCCATGCACTATCGCCGCCGCCAATCTCCCAAAGCCTGATCTTTTGGTCAGAACCATTTAATCACCTTCGAGTGTTGAGGGACAACAGGCCCCTTCTGCATATCGCCGAAAACCGCCTCCCGTACATGACACTAAAAGAAAAGCCGCAGAAAACCCTTCTCACCATGTGACATACTGATTGACTCATCATACCAGTTATCATAAACCATCGCAAAACAAACGCGCAGGTGAGGAAACATGACTTCGATCGCACTCTTCGGTGCTGGCGGCAAAATGGGTTACCGGCTTGCCAAGAACCTCAAGGGCTCACGCTTCGACGTGCGCCATGTGGAAGTAAGCGAGGCCGGCAAGGCACGGCTACTCAACGAACTCGGCCTGTCCTGCATTGATGTCGATGCAGCGCTTGCCGGCGTTGATGTTGTTATCCTCGCCGTGCCGGATACGGCCATTGGCAAGGTTGCCGCCGGGATTTCGGATAAGTTGGAAACCGGCACGATAGTCGTGGCGCTTGATGCCGCCGCTCCGTTTGCCGGCCATCTGCCGGAACGCACCGATCTCACCTATTTCGTCACCCATCCCTGCCATCCGCCAATCTTCAACGACGAGACGGATATACAGGCCAAGAAGGATCATTTCGGCGGTCTGTTTGCCAAGCAGCATATCGTTTCCGCCCTGATGCAGGGTCCGGAAGAAGCCTATGACCTGGGCGAAGAAATCGCCAAGGTCATTTGGGCTCCCGTCATGCGCTCGCACCGCGTCACCGTCGATCAGATGGCGATGCTGGAGCCGGGCCTGTCCGAAACCGTTGCCGCTTCGCTGCTCGTCGTCATGAAGCAGGCCATGGACGAATGCGTGAAGCGCGGCGTGCCGGAAGAAGCTGCCCGCGACTTCCTGCTCGGCCACCTGAACGTGCTTGGCGCTGTCATCTTCGGCGAAGTCCAGGGCGTGTTTTCCGATGCCTGCAACAAGGCCATCGAATTCGGCATCCCCGCGCTGATGCGCGACGACTGGAAAAAAGTCTTCGAACCCGAGGAGATCGCCGAAAGCATCCGGCGCATCACCTGATCGACGAGGAGCAGATGCTCCGCACATCAACGGCTCCGCCGGGAACGGAGCCGTAACACTTACATCAACCGGGAGGATCCACATGAAACTGACACGCAGACTGACGCTTGCCGCCTTCGCCGGCGCCCTTTCTCTTGGCGTTGCCATGCCGGCATTCGCAGCCGATCTCATCGCCATCATCACCCCCTCGCACGACAACCCCTTCTTCAAGGCGGAAGCCGTCGGCGCGGAAGCCAAGGCCAAGGAACTTGGCTACGAGACCCTCGTTCTCGTTCACGATGACGACGCCAACAAGCAGAGCCAGCTGATCGATACCGCCATCGGCCGCGGCGCCAAGGCGATCATCCTCGACAATGCCGGCTCCGAAGCCTCGATCGCCGCCGTCCAGAAGGCCAAGGACGCTGGCGTCCCCTCCTTCCTGATCGACCGCGAAATCAACGCCACCGGCGTTGCCGTCTCGCAGATCGTTTCCAACAACTACCAGGGTGCGCAGCTCGGCGCCGAAGAGTTCGTCAAGCTGATGGGCGAAAAGGGTAATTATGTCGAGCTGCTCGGACGCGAAGCCGATTTGAACGCCGGCATTCGCTCCAAGGGCTATCACGACATCATCGACGAATATCCGGAGCTGAAGATGGTCGCCCAGCAGTCGGCCAACTGGAGCCAGACAGAAGGCTATTCCAAGATGGAGACCATCCTGCAGGCCAACCCCGACATCAAGGGCGTCATTTCCGGCAACGACACGATGGCCATGGGGGCGATCGCCGCCCTTCAGGCTGCCGGCCGCAAGGACGTCATCGTCGTCGGATTCGATGGCTCCAACGACGTGCGCGATAGCATCACATCGGGCGGCATCAAGGCAACCGTACTTCAGCCGGCTTACGCTCAGGCGCAGATGGCGGTCGAGCAGGCCGACGTGTTCATCAAGACCGGCAAGGGTCCGGCTGAAGAAAAGCAGCTGATGGATTGCGTGCTTATCAACGCCGACAACGCCCCAAAGCTCGAAACCTTCGCGCTCAAGGACTAATCCTCCCCAAGGATGCGCACAGGGCGGACGAAATCTGCCCTTTGCGTTTTATGCCATTTGACGGAGTGACATTCATGCCGCATTTCCGGCTCGCCGCCGCCATCCCGCTTTCCCTCGCGCTGACCACACTTTTGGCGCTCGGCGGCTGCAAGATCATCAAGACACCGACGGCGGAAGAGGCTGCGCAAGCGGCAAGCGGCGGCTTCAATCCCGCACGTCAAGTTGCGGAAATCTGGGACAGCAAGGTCATCCCTTTCCTGCAAACGCGCGCCGGCCCCTTCCAGGAAGTCTCAGCCCTTTCCAAATCCGATCTCGACGCTGCCGCGGCGAAATACGGCCACAAGGAGAAGGAGGGCAGCGCGCCCTGGACTTTCGCGGCCAAAGTCTCCGGCACGATCGTCAAGGCTGAAACCGCATCGCGCGCCGCCTATCTCGACACCGATGTCGATGGCGACGGCAAAGCCGATGTCCGCATCCAGATCGGCCCGGTCATCAAGGGCACGGCAATCCGCGACAGCCTCGATTTCGTCAATTTCAACGAATTCAAGAACCAGATCCAGTGGGCCGAATTCGGCAAGGCCTTCAACATTCATGTCACCGGCCTGACGCTCGAAAAGCTGCCGCGCGAAGGCCTTGAAGGAAAGAAGGTCGAAGCGCTCGGCGCCTACCCGCTGCCGTCCTCCGGCCAGCCGGCGCTCCTAACGCCCGCCAGCATTACGATCGGCGGCTGACATGGCAGCCCAAACTCACGATACCATCCTGAAACTCGACGATGTGACGAAAGTCTATTCGGGCATCGTTGCCATCAAACATGCGAGCCTGGAGCTGAAGCGCGGCGCGGTCAACGTGCTTGTCGGGGAAAACGGCGCCGGCAAGTCGACGCTGATGCGGATGATCGCGGGCGTCGAAAAACCCTCGCTCGGTCGCATCCTTCTCGAAGGCAAGGAAGTCGAGTTCAACTCCCCTGCCGACGCCCAAAAGCACGGCATCGGCATGGTGTTTCAGGAACTCAACCTGTTCGGCAATCTCTCCGTCGCCGAAAACATTTTTGCAACCCGCGAAATCACCCGCGGCATTCGCGGCATCGACCACAAGGCACAGGTTCAGAAAGCCAACCAGTTCCTCGACAAGCTCGATGCCGGCATCAGCGCCGAAACCATGGTCGAAGATCTGCCGATCGGCCAGCAGCAGCTCGTCGAAATCGCCAAGGCGATCTCGCTCGATACCCGCATCCTCATTCTCGACGAGCCGACCTCAGCACTCTCCGCCGCCGAAGTCGATATCCTGTTCAAGGTCATCGGTGAACTGAAGGCGCAAGGTGTCGCCATCGTCTATATCTCGCACCGGCTGGAAGAGCTGATGCGCATCGGCGATTACATCACCGTTTTGCGCGACGGCCAGATCACCGGCCAGGCCATGGTCCGCGACATCGACACCAAGTGGATCGTCCGTTCAATGATCGGCTCGGATGCCAAGGACTTTGCCAAGTCTCTCGATCACAAGCTGGGCGCTGAAGCCTTTCGCGCCGAAGATATCTGCCTGCCGCGCCGGACCGGCGGCCTTGCCGTCGATCACCTGTCGATCTCGGTTTGCGCCGGTGAGGTGCTGGGTATTTACGGCCTGATGGGTGCCGGGCGCAGCGAGTTCTTCGAATGCGTCATTGGCCAGCATCCGCATTCGACTGGCAAGATCTTTGTCGCCGGCGAAGAGATTGTGGCAAAGGACACCTCCACCCGCATCCGTAAGGGCCTTGCCCTCATCCCAGAAGACCGCCAGCGCGAAGGCCTGGTGCAGGTCCTGTCGATCGCCTCGAACCTGACGCTGGCGAGCCTCGAAAAATTCGTCAAGTTCGGCTTTCACATCTCCGGCGAGCGCGAGCGGTCCGCCATCAAGGAATCGATCCGGAACCTGTCGATCAAGGCGCCGAACCCGGATTTCGACGTCACCTCCATGTCCGGCGGCAACCAGCAGAAGGTCGTCATCGGCAAGGCGCTAATGACCAACCCGAAGGTTCTTTTGATGGACGAGCCGAGCCGTGGCATCGATGTCGGCGCCAAGGCGGACGTCTTCCGCACCATGCGCCGGCTCGCCGGCGAGGGCCTCGCCATCCTGTTTTCCACATCCGACCTCGAAGAGGTCATGGCGCTGTCAGACCGGATCGCCGTCATGAGCAACGGCAGGGTAACAACGATCCTGGACCGGGCTGACGCCACCGAAGAACTCATCGTCAAGGCTGCGTCCGAGGGACACAAATCGGCCGGCCACACATCGACAAGGGAAATTGCATGATGACGACTGCAACCTCGACCGAAAAAGTACCGGCGGCCGATAGCGGCTCCGTCCTCCTGACGCTGATGAAGCTCAGGACCTTCATCGCGCTGTTTGCCGTCATCGCCTTCTTCGCGATCTTCGCGCCGAACTTCCTATCGACGGCCAACATCATCCTGATGTCGAAGCATGTGGCGCTGAATGCCTTCCTCGCCATGGGCATGACCTTCGTCATCATCACCGGCGGTATCGACCTTTCCGTCGGCTCGATCGTCGGTCTCTGCGGCATGGTGGCCGGCGGCCTGATCCTCAACGGTATTGACCTGCAGATCGGCTACACGATGTATTTCAACGTCGTCGAGGTCTGCCTGATCACGCTCGTCGTCGGCATCCTCATCGGCGCCGTCAATGGCCTGTTGATTACAAAGCTCAATGTCGCGCCCTTCATCGCTACGCTCGGTACCCTTTATGTCGCCCGAGGTTTCGCGCTGCTCTCGTCCGACGGCCAGACCTTTCCGAATCTGATCGGCAAACCCGAACTGGCAACCACCGGCTTCGGTTTCCTCGGCTCTGGCCGCATCATCGGCCTGCCGGTGTCGATCTGGATCCTGATCATCGTGGCGCTGGCCGCCGCCTATGTCGCCAAATACGTGCCGATCGGCCGCCAGATCTTCGCCGTCGGCGGCAACGAGCGCGCTGCCCGCATGTCCGGCATCCGCGTCGATCGCGTCAAGATGTTCGTCTACATGTTCTCCGGCTTCTGCGCAGCCATCGTCGGCATCGTCATCTCGTCAGAGCTGATGGCCTCGCATCCGGCAACCGGAAATTCGTTCGAACTGAACGCGATCGCCGCGGCCGTTCTCGGCGGCACCTCGATGTCGGGCGGTCGCGGTACGATCGGCGGAACCATCATCGGCGCCTTCGTCATCGGCATCTTGTCCGATGGCCTGGTGATGATGGGCGTATCCTCCTTCTGGCAGATGGTCATCAAGGGTATCGTCATTATCGTCGCCGTGGTGGTAGACCAGGCGCAACGACGTTTGCAGCAGCAGGTGACGTTGATGCAGCTGGCCAGGAAGGGCTAAAGTTTTAAGGCTCCTCGAAGCACGAAGGAACGTTTTACATGCCAGACCTCAAGGGCGCCTTGATCGGCTGCGGCTTCTTCGCCGTCAATCAGATGCATGGCTGGAACGACGTCAAGGGTGCCCGCATCGTTGCCATCTGCGACCGCGATCCCGAGCGCCTGAACATCGTCGGCGACCAGTTCGGTATTGCGCGCCGCTATACCGACGCGCGGCAGATGTTTGCCGATAGCGGCTTCGATTTCGTCGATATCGCCACCACCGTCAACAGCCACCGCGCGCTGGTCGAAATGGCCGCCGCCTACAGGGTACCGGCGATCTGCCAAAAGCCATTCGCACCGACGCTCGCCGATGCCAAGGCCATGGTCGCTGCCTGCGAAACGGCCGGCATTCCGCTGATGATCCATGAAAACTTCCGCTGGCAGACGCCGATCCAGGCCGTCCACAAGGCGCTCGGCTCGGGCGCGATCGGCATGCCGTTCTGGGGCAGATTCTCCTTCCGCTCCGGTTATGACGTGTTCTCCGGCCAACCCTATCTCGCCGAAGGCGAGCGCTTCATCGTCGAGGATCTCGGCATCCATACGCTCGATATCGCCCGCTACATTCTCGGCGATGTCACCTCGCTGACGGCTCGCATCAAGCGCATCAATCCGAACATCAATGGCGAGGATGTCGCCACCATCCTGCTCGATCATGAGAACGGCGCCACCTCCGTCGTCGATGTCAGCTATGCGACAAAACAGTCCACTGAGCCCTTCCCGGAGACGCTGATCGAGATCGACGGTACCGAGGGCTCGATCCGCCTGTCGCAGGGCTACGAACTGCAGATCACCAATGCTGGAGGCACCGTCAATACCGACGTTGCCCCGACACTTCTCTCCTGGGCATCGCGCCCATGGCACAACATCCAGGAAAGCGTTTTCGCCATCCAGCAACACTGGATCGACAGCCTGAAGGCCTCCTTTGAAAGCTCGACCTCCGGCGCCGACAATCTCAAGACCTTCGCGCTGGTCGAAGCGGCTTACGAAAGCGCTGCCACCAAAGCCACCATCGAGATCGGAACCCTGCTGAAATGATGGACGCAGACCTCGCCTTCAGGCTTTACGGTACAAGGCAGGCCGAGCCAGCCTCGCGCCTGTTGAAAGCCGGAAAGCTGACGGCACAACTGGCTGGCGGCAATCTGCGGGCTATCACCTATGACGGTGTCGAGGTGCTGCGCGCCATCTCCTACCTGGTGCGCGACCGCGACTGGGGCACTTATGACCCTACACTGGCGGACCTCGCCGTCACCGAAAGGGAAACCGGATTCACCGTTGCCTACACTGCCCGCTGCAACGGCCCGGACGGCACCCTTCTCGATATATCCGCGGCAATCGAAGGTAACACCGAGGGCAGGCTGACGTTCAAAGGCACGGCCCGCTCGACCACCGGCTTTGAGACCAACCGCTGCGGTTTGTGCGTCCTGCATCCGATCGTCGGTGTTGCCGGTACACCCGTGACCGTCGAGCATGTCGACGGCTCTATTGACGGCACGAGGCTGCCCGACCTGATCGAGCCCTGGCAGCCGTTCAAAGACATGCGTGCCATCACCCACACCGCGTTTCCCGACGTCAGCGTCGAATGCCGCGTGGAGGGCGACACGTTCGAGATGGAGGACCAGCGCAACTGGTCGGACGCCTCCTACAAAACTTATGTCCGCCCACTCGCCTTGCCCTGGCCCTACCGGATCCCGGCAAACGAGCCGGTCACGCAGCAGATTACCCTGACCATCGCCGATCGCCGCACCGCCGCGGGCAATCCTCCCGCCTCCGCCGGAAACACCGGCATCATCCGCCTCACCCCCGGCACAGCCGCCGGCACCATGCCCGCCATCGGCCTGTTGATCACACCGGAAGAAGCCAAGGCCAGCCTCGCCGCCCTGCGGCATCCGGATGCGCCCAGGGTTCAGGATCTGCTCTTCCATTTCGACCCGACAGCCGGTCACAGTCATTCAGCCTTTGGGGATTTCGTCGGGATTGCCGCCATTCACACCGGCACTACGACGCTCGAAATCGCCGTCCCCTGTCAGCGCCCTCTCGATGAGGAACTGCAGGAAATCGCTGCCTGGATGCGTGCGGCCGGTTTCGCGCCCGGCGCCATCATGGTTTGTCCCTCCGTCGACCGGCAATCGACCCCGCCCGGCAGCAGGTGGCCCGACTGCCCGCCGCTCACAGACGTTTATACGGCGGCCGCGAAAACCTTCCCGGGCATCCGCCTCGGCGGCGGCATGCTGTCCTATTTCACCGAACTCAACCGTAAGCGGGTGCCGGGTGAAAACCTCGCCTTCATCAGCCACTGCACCAACCCGATCGTCCACGCACCTGACGATGTCAGCGTGATGCAGTCACTCGAAGCCATGCCCTTTATCACCAGATCCGTCCGTGCCATCTACGGCAACAAGCCCTATCGCATCGGCCCGTCCACCATCCCCATGCGCCAAAACCCCTATGGCAGCCGCACGATGGACAATCCGGATGGCGGCCGGATTCCGATGGCCAATCAGGATCCCCGCCACAACGGCCAATTCGCCGCAGCTTTTGCCGCAGGCTATGTCACGTCCGTATTGGACGCCGGTCTCGAAACCCTGACCTTGTCGGCACTGACCGGCCCGTTCGGGCTTTATGCCGGAAAGCATGAACCGGTCGAGGAGGGCGGTAACCGGCCACTGCATGCCGTCGTCAAAGGTTTAGCCGAGGTTGCCGGGCAGAGATGGCAGGCTGTCACCTCGTCCCATCCGGGTAGGGTGCTGGCATTCACGGTAGAGACTGAAATCGGCCGAACGGTCTGGATCGCAAATCTCACGCCGGAGGAACAGTCCCTCGATGCAACGCAACTCAATGTGAGGTCCCTGCCGGCCAAACTCGCGCCATTTGGTGCAACCTGCATCGCCTTTTGATCCGTCATCGAACTGATAAAAATGAAAGATACCCGCTACTGATCCAGTCGGTTGCCTCGATGCTTCGCCCCATCCTCAATGAGGTTATCGATAATCCAAAGCTGCCGTTTGGCAAGACGATCTCCTGCAACAATATGTCGGCCCTTGCCGAACTAGCCGCCTATGGTCTGGGTATCACCATCCCGCCCAAGACATTCTTCAGCCGCCAAGTCGAAGACGGCCGCCTGCACATCGTGAAATCCGAATTCGAATTGCCAAAACTCGAATACTTCATCACCTCCCGGAACGACTATAACGGCGCCTTCTTCGAGGAAATCGCCTAAATTTGCCGCGATATCTGCGACTTCAACAAGGCTTTGCACAAGGATGCGTAGCCATTATGTCTCGTTAAGGTCTACGACAGGAACAATGGAAACTCATCATAGCGAACTCCACCTCTTCGCAGACGGTTGTTGTGATCCACTTTCTGCCCAAGGCGGCTGGGCATTCGTGGCGTACCGTGACGGCGCGGAAATCGCTTCCAACTTCGGCAAGGTCTTACAGACCACAAATAACGCAACGGAGCTCATCGCCGTGCTCAAGGCGGTGATATGGATCAACGGCACGGCGCCGGGTGCTCACGCAATTATCTGGTCCGATTCCGTCTACGCCGTAAAAGGCTGTAATCACTGGCGGCATATCTGGGTGAACAACGGCTGGAAGAAAATCGTTCCTCAGGCGAACGCCAGAAGCCGGTCCATCGCCAACGCAGAGCTTTGGAAGGCTATCGACCTTCAATTGCGCCGGAACCAGCTATTGACCGTTGCCTGGTGCAAAGGACATGCAGGTCTTGTTGGCAACGAACGCGCAGATGAACTCGCGCAGGCCGGACGTCTCTCAAATTGAAGCGGCGAATGCATGGGACCGTGAGCCCTGGCACGTCCGGCGCAGGAAGGAAGCTGCCACTTGCTACATGTCATGAGTTTTTCTTCGCCTGATCGTTGACGCGGTTGCCGCCGGCTCTATCTGCCCGTCCTCGTTTACGAGGAGCGACACACCAGGCCTGGCCTTTGCGAATCGGACGAGCGGGCGCCGGTTCTCGAATTCCGGGGGATTTGATGACGTATGATTGGGAAGGCCGGCGGAACCGGCGAATGAGGCGCTTGACAACGGTCGTAGCTCTAACGCTGTTCGTGTTCTCGTTGCCTCTTCTCATCTTCGCCTGAGTAAGCAAGTAAGTGTAATCGGTAATCGGCCTCACCATCGCCATTACCGCCCTAAATACATCCTGGGTTTCTCTATGCTTTCGGCGTCAACTTTATCAAAAAGGACACACCCATGCAGATCGGAATGATAGGATTGGGCAGGATGGGCGCGAACATGGTCCGGCGCCTGTTGCGCGACGGTCATGAGTGCATCGTCTACGATATCAATCCGGCCAGCGTCGCAGCTCTCGTCGTTGAAGGTGCCACGGGCTCGACTTCTCCGGAGGATTTTGTGGCCAGATTGAAGAAACCGGCCTGCGCATGGCTGATGCTTCCGGCGGCACTCACCGGCACAAATGTCGATAGGCTGTCCGCTCTGATGACCTCAGGCGATATCATTATCGATGGCGGAAACTCTCACTATCATGACGCCGTCGACAAGGCCGCGCAGCTCCACTCGAAGGGCATAAACTATATCGATGTCGGCACCAGTGGTGGCGTGTGGGGCCTTGAACGAGGTTATTGCCTGATGATCGGCGGCCCGGAAGCGGCCGTCCAGCATCTCGATCCTGTCTTTGCAACACTTGCTCCGGGCAAAGACGCCGGCGCAGCGGCCAGCAGCGAAGGCCTTCGCACAGCCCATCTCGGCTATCTCCATTGCGGTCCGAGCGGCGCGGGCCACTTCGTCAAAATGGTTCACAACGGCATCGAATACGGCATGATGGCAGCCTATGCCGAGGGCATGAACATCCTCAAGGCCGCCAATTCCGGCAATGAAAAGCGTGAGGCCGATGCGGAAACAAGTCCGCTTCAAACGCCGGAATACTACAAATTCGATATCGACATGGCGGCAGTGTCGGAAGTCTGGCGGCATGGCAGTGTCATCAGTTCCTGGCTGCTTGACCTGACGGCGGACGCGCTCAAGCGGGACCCCGGACTATCCGCCTATAGCGGCCGGGTTTCGGATTCGGGCGAGGGTCGCTGGACCCTTAAAGCCGCCATCGACACGGGTGTCCCCGTCCCCGTTCTGTCTTCCGCCTTGTTTCAGCGATTCAGCTCACAAGGCGAATCCGAATTCGGCGACAAGCTTCTGTCCGCCATGCGATTTGCCTTTGGTGGTCATCACGAAAAACCCAAAGGAAATGTGTAAGTACCTGCGGAAAATAGTTCATCATGCGGCCGGTGTTCCGATACTCCATGCGCTGCCCCAACGACGCGGCTGCAATTCAGGTATCTGACCAGGACGGCGAGACGGAGGTCGACTTGCTACCGGCCGCGACCTGCATCACCAACGATTACTGGACGATCAAATATTTCGCGGTCGCGGGCGAAGGGTTCGCCTATCTACCGGAATTCTTCGTCGAAACGGAACGGCAGGCGGGCCTGCTCATACCCGTGCTGGGCGCATGGAGCTCACCGAAGACCGCAGTCAATCTGATCTATTCGCGCCGCAGGCACGTTTCAAAGCGCTTCAAGGTCGAATTCTGCATCGATTTTTATCGGAATCGCGATCACATGAGCATCCCCCGCTACTGTGTCGAGAAGGTCAGCATGCCAGCCCGGGATCGGGGCTGATGACAACCTGCGTCACCGCGCCATCAACAAATCGTTAACCATGTTCGCCGTTACCGGGGGAACATTGAAGCCGGCGTCATACGAATATCACGTTGTTCCGATTTGACACATCTGCGGAAAACGAGGATGCAGCCATGGTAAAATCAGAGAGAGGTGCAAAGATCACAATTGTCATCTTCACGATGGCGACCGCCATGATCCTGCATTTGGCAATGGGTAGCGAACGTTCTGTCCCCGCCGGCGTTTCATCGGAGACGACTGCGTCTATACCTGAAAAACCATAGCCGACCGGCAGCGAAGGGCGATTGTCGCCGGTGCCGTATGGAACGCAGCCAAACGTCGGCAACCGGCCCGGCCGAATGCTCGCCCCTGCAATGGCTGTTATTCAAACCGCCATTGCAGGTGAAGTCATTCACATGCTGCGCTCCTGACTTCGTTTACAGTCGGTCGCCGCCGCCTATACGATTGCATTTGAACCAACGGGCCTGCGTACCCACACTTATTCGTCATCAGCAACCGGCATCTCTACCGGCTCCCGGCCTACCGAGAGAATCGAGCGCTTACCGACGTGGTTGGCCTGTCCGACGAGGCCTTCCCGCTCCATCCGCTCGACCAGAGATGCGGCCTTGTTATAGCCGATCTGCAGGCGGCGCTGGATATAGGAGGTGGAGCATTTCTTGTCCCGCAGGACGACCTTGACCGCCTTGTCGTAGAGATCGTTGCCATCCTCCTCGGCCATTGCGCCCTTGTCGAAAACTGCGGCGTCTTCTTCGGCTGTATCCTCGATCTCTTCGGCATCTTCCGTGACGGTGCCCAAATATTCCGGCCGGCCTTGCGTCTTCAGATGGGCGACAACCTTTTCGACCTCCTCGTCCGAAACAAACGGCCCGTGGACACGGGCAATACGCCCGCCACCGACCATATGCAGCATGTCTCCCTGCCCCAGAAGATGTTCTGCACCCTGTTCGCCAAGGATGGTGCGGCTGTCGATCTTCGAGGTGACCTGGAAGGAAATCCGCGTTGGGAAATTGGCCTTGATCGTGCCGGTGATGACATCGACGGACGGTCGCTGGGTCGCCATGATCAGATGGATGCCGGCAGCGCGGGCCATCTGGGCCAGCCGCTGGATTGCGCCCTCGATCTCCTTGCCCGCAACCATCATCAGGTCGGCCATCTCATCGACGATGACGACGATATAGGGCATCGGCGCGAGGTCCATTTCTTCCTGTTCGAAAATGGCTTCGCCGGTCGAGCGGTCAAACCCGGTCTGCACGCTGCAAAGGATCGTTTCGCCCTTTGACCGCGCCAGCGCTGCACGTGCATTGTAGCCATCGATATTACGCACGCCGAGCCGCGACATCTTGCGGTAGCGGTCTTCCATTTCGCGCACGGCCCATTTCAGTGCCATCACCGCCTTTTTCGGGTCGGTAACCACTGGGGTCAGGAGATGCGGGATGCCGTCATAGACCGACAGTTCGAGCATCTTCGGATCCACCATGATCAGGCGGCATTCCTCGGGCTTTAGCCGGTAGAGCAGCGACAGGATCATCGTATTGATGGCAACCGATTTGCCCGAGCCTGTCGTGCCGGCGACCAGAAGATGCGGCATCTTGGCAAGCTCGGCAATGACCGGTTCGCCGCCTATGGTTTTGCCCAGGCAGAGCGCCAGCTTGAACCGGGTCTCCTGGTAGTTTTCCGATTCGATCAACTCGCGGAAATAGACGGTTTCACGCACCGGGTTCGGCAACTCGATACCGATGACGTTACGACCAGGCACAACAGCGACACGGGCCGACAAGGCCGACATCGACCGGGCGATATCGTCGGAGAGACCGATGACACGCGACGACTTTACGCCCGGCGCCGGCTCGAATTCGTAAAGTGTGACGACCGGTCCCGGCCGGACATCGATGATCTCGCCGCGTACTCCGAAATCTTCCAGCACGCTCTCCAGTAGGCCGGCGCTCTGTTCAAGCGCTTCCTGGGTGATAACAGCTGTCTGCTGAACCGCCGGCTCCTGCAAAAGCTCGACAGGTGGGAAAACATATTCGGCGCTGCCGCCGTCCGGCGCGAAATCCGGGATAGCGACAAATGTATCCGGGCGCACGGCACGGATAGGCCGGATTGCTGTCACTGCTAGCTTTGCAACGCGCGCCGGCTCTGGGGGCGCGGCTGCGGCTGCAACACACAATTCGGGCTCTTCGCCCACCTGTTCCTTCATCTGCAGCGGCGTTTGGGCAGCGACGGGGGCGGAAACGGGATCGGAAATCACCGGCATCGACAACAGCGGCGCCGAAACCGCGCGATCAGCCAGCTTGACACCGATTTCGCGGTAAAGCGCGGTCACAGAATTGGGCGCGACCTGATAAGCCGGCGGCTGCCATCGCAACGCCGGTACAAGGGCATCCATGTCGGCTTCCATATCCATCGTGTCCCAGAACACTTCGTCGGAAACATGCAGAAAGGAGTTGGACCGCACAAATACTGGTTCAGGAACATCCGCGGACACAACACGGTCCTCGGCGGGAAAACAGGCGAGATCAACGTCGGCTTGGTCCGACTCCTCCTTAACAACAGATGCCGCGGCTTTCGTTTCGAGTTCGTGTTTCAGACGGAGCGAAAGCAACTGAATGCCGGACGTTGGCTCTTCCACCTGAACCGCCGGATGAAACTGTTCGATCACCGGCGGGCAAACAACATCCATAGGCTCATAGCTAGCCAGAACCGGATCGGTGGGGACATCCGGGGTTTCCGCTTCCCTGGTCACATCCGCAGAGGGCCGCTTCGAATAGACGCTTTCCGGAGTCCGAGTGAACCGTACGTTTGGGCCGAGCACGAACGCACTTTGCCAGACGGGGGCATCGCCCCTGCCTTCGATTTCGGCCATAGCATCTGTATCAGCTTCGTACAGGCCCTCTTCAGCCTTCGCCTCCAGCGGAGCGCCGTAGATACGGCGCTGGAACTCGCTCTTCCCCAAATGATTGTCCGGGCTCTGCTCTCCCGTATTGTCGAAGGCGTTCGAAAAGTTGGTTCGGGAAAGACGCATAGGAACCTGCTCACTCAAAATTCACGGGCAATGGGCACACACCTTTTCAATAGAAAATAAAGGTTAATCACCCCTTTCCAGCCACCCTTTCTCAGAGAATTTCCGTTCAGTTTCGAGAGGGCGACAATCATTCGGCTGATGGAAAATTCATCACTTTGGGCGCGGCTAACTAGGTCTCACAGGGGCTCCAGCGGCATCCGTCCGACATTCCCGGCACCAGACCAGGACCCTTAAAATATGTCTATCTATGTCTCTGGCCGAGAGGCGGGACCTCCCGGTTGCCGCAAAGCGCCGTCTCTTTCAGGGCCTGAAATAAACGGTTGCGCCGCCGCCGCAAAGGTCAATTGCGGATTCCAGGCTGGGGAGGCGGTACGGCGCCCGCAAATGGCTTCATGGCGGCGATTGCGATCTTCGTGATCGCGTCGCTTTTCTGCGGCCTGTCCACGACGCTCGCAGAGTTCATCGCCGCCCGCGCTGTCCAGGGGTTCGGTAGCGCGCTGATGAACCCGATCGGACGGATGATCGTGCTGCGAAATGCGTCGAAACGTGACCTCGTCAACGCCGTCGCATTGATCACCTGGCCGGCTCTTATCGCACCTGTCATCGGGCCGGTGCTTGGCAGCGTCATCACCACCTATGCCAGCTGGCACTGGAACTTTTTCATCAACATCCCGATCGGTCTTACCGGTCTTGCGCTTGTCTGGCATTTCGTGCCGCAGCAAAAGGAGGCGGATACAGACAGGCTGGATCTCCTCGGCTTCGTGCTGTCCGCGCTCGGCCTCACCCTGTTGCTGGCCGGATTGGAAAGTTTCGTTCATGGAACTGTGTCTTCATATCAGGTCATGGGCTTTTTTGCCGTGGGCTTTGCCCTTTCCGCCTGGGCTATCCGCCATTTTCGCAGAACCGCCAATCCGCTTCTGGACCTTTCACTTTTCGCCATCCCGACCTTTGCCTTTTCGACCCTTTCTGCCGGCACCGCTTCAAGGCTTGCTATCAACGCCATGCCCTTCCTGATCCCGCTGCTCTTCCAGGTCGGTTTCGGCCTCGATGCAATCGCGACCGGGATATTCTGGTTCGCCGGAAATCTTGCGATGAAGTCTGTCACGACACCGCTTCTGCGCCGGTTCGGTTTCCGAACGATCCTTGTGGTCAACGGCGTGCTTGCCTCGGCTTCCATCGCCACTTGCGCCATTCTATCTCCAGCGACACCGGATTTGGCAATCTACGCGCTCCTGTTCGTCGCAGGGCTATCCCGCTCCATGCAGTTTACAGCATTGAATATGCTGGGCTTCGCCGACATCACGCCAGCGCAACGCAGTTCGGCATCGACACTGTCCAGCATGTTGCAGCAATTTTCGATGGTGCTGGGTGTTGCCGTCGCTGCCGCGGTTCTCAGCCTATCTCAGCATCTGCGCGGTGGCGTAGCCCTGTCGCTCACTGATTTTCGATGGTCGTTCATCGCGATCGGCACGATCGGGATACTAGCTTCATTGAGATTTTTCGGACTGCAGCAGAACGCTGGTGCAGAGGTGTCGGGGCATTCGCCCGTCAACCGCAGGTAATTCCAAACCCGGCCAATCCAGATAGGGACGACCCATTTTTATGGGTGCCCAGGGAAACTCTGCACGGCGATACCGCCGCTACTTGAAGCGATGGTCTGACCAAAACTGCCGCGTGCATTGGAATCACGTCGTTGAAAATGCCCGTCAAGGCAGATCACCACCCAATACGCGCTATCCCGCAAAGCGTTCCATCAGGAAACCGTTAGAGGGGGCGGCTCCGGTCAAACGGCCCATCTTGCTCAGCTGCACATCCCGTGGGGAGAGCGCGCTTGTGGCAGTCAGTAGTGTGGCGGTTACCAGGAAACCCAGCGCCAGATATGTGATTTTGGTGATCATCGTTCGAAACCCTCCAGCCCACCTCAAACAAGAAACACGATAGAGATTTTCCGAAATTGCCCATTTTCTCAAGTCGGCTGTTGGGAGATACGCCCCGCATCTAAAGCGGTCCGGCATGAGTTTCCGTTACGGCGCAAGCCGTCAGGCTTCTCCTTCGGGCGCCCGGTGCATCCTCATTCCGGCGGGGTGCCTCATGAATTTTGTGGTGCTGAACGGGCGAAGGCTACCTCCGGCAGCGCCAGTTTGTAAATTTCGCCGCCCTTGCGATCATTCAACGGCGTGCAGCCGCATCGACAGCCTGAACACGACCTGCTTCCCGCTAACAAAGAACGATGGCGTGCCTGTGACACTGAAGGCATCACGGGCTTCGCTCGTCGCTCTCGTCAATTGATGGAGATAGGGCTGGTTGGCGACGGCCTGGTCAAACGCGAGTTGATCGATTCCAATGTCGCCAGCGATCTTGCGAACCGCAGCTTCCGTGCGCTCGCCTGCCGCCGCGATCTCCATCCTGTTCATAAATACCGAAACCGTCTCGTCGAAACGGTCTGCGCCCCTGGCATTGGCAATCATGAAGATCACGGCATCCAGTGAATTGCGCATGAAAGGCCGCATCGAGGCCGGTCACCGCATGGTGGCCGACTTTTTGCATTCTTTTTAAGTGTCTCTGAATGCCGAAATTACATCTCAGCATTCTTGACTCGGTTCAATCCGTGATGGCGCGCAGTTCAGACATTCTTGGGCGCTCGGCGCGATCGCCGGGAAGATGCGTAGCGGAGTTAATATCCACCTCCGAACGCAATGTTTGACTTTTGTCAAACCTCGTGACTATTGTCTAATATCGATCTATCGAAGGAGAAACGATGCCCGCCCGGTCTACAGATCAGATTCTGCACAAGGCCGCCTGGCTTTATTACACCCACGGTCTGCGGCAGGACGAAGTGGCGCAGCACCTGAACATTTCCCGTGCCTCAGTCGCGACCTATCTTCGCCGCGCACGCGAGACGGGTATCGTCAATATCTCGACGTCGACACAGCTTTTTGCCGGCGACGTGCTGGCGCGCGAACTGGAAGATGCGCTCGGGCTTGCCTCCGTCTGGATCGTGCCGGAGGACCGTCATGCCATGGACCCGACAGCGGAAATGCCTGTTGTGGCAGCTGCCGTGTTTCTCGAACTGATCACTAAGGGCGACCGCGTCGGCGTTGCCTGGGGCCGCACCGTCTATCATTTGGCCGATGTCATGCCCTATGCCGACCTGCAAGGGGTGACCGTCGTTCAGCTCTGCGGCAATCTGGGCGCGCCCTATTCGTATCGCCCCGACCAGTGCACGACCGAAATCGCCCGTCGTCTGAATGCCGAGGGCATCAACGTCTACGCGCCGCTCGTGCTGAGTTCCGAGCTGCTGGCGGACGCACTGCGCAACGAGCCTGTCATTCGCGAGCAGCTTGCAACGATTTCAGACTGTCAGCTTGCGCTATACTCCGTTGGCGGTATCGAGGATGATAGCCATCTGGTGAAGTGCGGAGCCCTCACCCCTGCCGAAATGCATGCGCTGGGAGAGACAGGCGCTGCCGGTGTCATCGCCGGCCAGATCATCGATGCCGAAGGCCAGTGGCTCGATTGCGCCCATAACCGGCGCTGCATTTCCGCTGATCTCGGCTCGATCCGCGCCATCGCCAAACGCATGATGGTGGTTCAGGAAGACAGCAAGTTCGAGCCCCTGGTCGCGGCGATCAACGGCGGTTTCGCTTCGCACCTGGTGGTGACAACGTCCATGGCGCGGCGGTTGCTCGACCGGTGGAATTTCGAAGGCCGCAGTCGCCGCACGACGTAACTATCCAATCCACACTTACGATTTGCCCGGTACGCCCGGGCCTTAAACCTGTCCAAGGGAAGAAGGCAATGGAAAATCTCTGGAACGATGCCGACGCGGAAACCATGGTTGCCGCCTATGCCGGTAAAGGGATCAATCGCGACCTCGCCCTGCGCACCTATACGACGCGGCTGCTCGGCGGCGACCCGCGGCTGGTTCTGCATGGCGGCGGCAATACATCGGTGAAGACCACCGTCCGCGATCTCGTCGGCGACCAATGGGATGTTCTCTGCGTCAAGGGCAGCGGTTGGGACATGGGCACCATCGAACCGGCGGGCCTTCCCGCCGTCAAGATTGCGCCTCTGCTGAAAGCGCGCAAGCTGACCAAGCTGTCCGACGAGGACATGGTGACCTTGCAGCGCGCCAACCTGATTGATCCGGCCTCGCCAAATCCGTCCGTCGAGGCACTGCTGCACGCCTTCATCCCGCACAAGTTCGTTGACCACACCCATTCGACCGGCGTTCTGGCGATTGCCGATCTTGAGGGCAGCATGGAGGTCTGCGCCAAGGTGTTTGGGCCGAAGATGGGCCTGGTGCCCTATGTGATGCCCGGGTTCGATCTTGCCAAGCTGGCCGCCGAAGTTTTCGACCGGGACCCGACGGTGGACGGCCTGATCCTCGACAAGCACGGTATCTTCACCTTTGGCGCCACCGCCAAGAAAGCCTATGACCTGATGATCCACTATGTGACCCTGGCCGAAGACTACGTGGCCAAAAACGGCCGGAACCCCTTCACCCCAGCCGCCCTGCCCGCAAATCTCGCCACGCCCAACGATATCGCGGCCATGTTGCGCGGTGCCGTCGCGGTCTCCAAGGGTGAAGGCCGGTACGACCGGATGATCGGCGAGTTCCGCACCTCGCCGGCAATCCTCGATTTCGTCAACGCCGTACAAGTCGAGGACATGGCTTCGCGCGGCGTTTCGACGCCGGACCTGTCCATCCGCATCAAGACGGGACCGATGGTGCTGCCAGCGCCGGATGCGAACAATCTGGATGGATACAAGGCCGTCATCGCCGAGCGTGTTGCGGCCTTTGCCAAGGACTATACCGCCTATTTTGAGGCAAATGACGGACGCGACGACGTCACACGCGTCATGCTGGATCCGATGCCGCGTTTGACGCTGGTGCCGGGGCTAGGCATGTTCGGCCATGGCCGCACCCTGAAGGATGCCAAAATCGCTGCCGATGTCGGAGAAATGTGGATCGAGGCAGCCCGCGACGCCGAATCCATCGGGCGGTTCCAGCCGGTCAGCAAGCCTGATTTGTTCGATCTCGAATACTGGTCGCTGGAGCAGGCAAAGCTCGCTGGCGCCAAGGCCAAACCATTCACCGGGCAGGTCGCGGTCGTCACCGGTGGCGCGGGCGCGATCGGCGCGGCAACCGCAAAGGCTTTTGCCCGTGAAGGTGCCCATGTCGTGGTGCTTGATCTTGACGGTGCCAAGGCGGCAGAGGTTGCAAAGTCGAACGGCAATCAATCGATCGGCCTCGCCTGCGACGTCACCGACCCTGCCTCGGTTCGCGCAGCCTTCGATGCCGCCGTCACCACCTATGGCGGCGTCGATATCGTTGTCTCCAATGCAGGTGCCGCCTGGGAGGGCCCGATTGCCACCATGGACGATGTTCTGCTGCGCAAGAGCTTTGAGCTGAATTTCTTCTCGCATCAGAGCGTTGCGCAGAATGCGGTGAGGATCATGAAGGAGCAGGCCACTGGCGGTGTCTTGTTGTTCAATGCCAGCAAACAGGCGGTCAATCCCGGCGCCAATTTCGGTGCCTACGGTCTGCCCAAAGCAGCAGCACTTTTCCTGTCGCGCCAGTATGCTCTGGAACACGGCAAGGACGGCATCCGCTCGAACGCTGTCAATGCCGACCGTATCCGCTCAGGTCTGCTCAATGAGGAGATGATTACAAACCGTTCGGCGGCACGCGGCCTCTCCGTCACGGATTACATGGGCGGCAACCTGCTGGGCCTTGAGGTTACGGCCGACGACGTAGCCCAGGCCTTTGTACATCAGGCTTTGGCCGAGCGCACCACCGCCGATGTGACCACCGTCGATGGCGGGAATATCGCTGCGGCAATGCGGTAAGCCATGATCAAGACCTCGTTCAGGCGATCGGTTAACGCGAAGGCATCGCCGTTGTATTCAAGGGCGATGTTCATGGCCTTCGCACAGGCGTAGCTGAAACAGTCTCCGAAGTTGAGATCCGCCGGGTGGCCAACCGCCTTGCCGTAGATCATGGCTGTCTCGATGGCTATCGAGCCGATTTCCGGCGTCACAGCCATCTCCGTGGCCCAGACCGCTGACAGACACTCCGTGACGGCGGCATTGGCTGCGGCAATGGCTACTTGCTCTTCGGCTTGTCCGGCGGCTGGAATTTCCGGGCGATGGCAAGCACGGCTTCGAAACGGGCGACCGGCGAGACCACGGACGCACCATCACCAATTTCCAGCCGCTTGACGATCTCCTTCCAGCCGGGTTCGCGGGCAATGATCGCCACAATGACGGACGCATCGAGGAACATCAGAGATTATCCATCGGTAAATGTTTTCATATCGAAATTCGGGTTGCTGGCACCCATTGCCCCGACCATAGCCTGGGCCTTGGCAATCCGATCCCGCAACTGGCGTTGCTGCTGCACGCGATCAAGTTCACGCTGCAGGCCTGTCGGCAGCTGTGCTGCGAGCGCATCATCATCGCGAATGAAAAGAGCCAAGGGAGATATCCTTTCTGGATATACGCGCAATTAAGCTCTGGACCGAGTACCAAAAAAAGGGCGGCCCGGGCCGCCCTGAGTTGCCACTGGAGGTGTGGATTACTTGGCGTTCGGGTTCGGCATCCACGCCGGCATGGCGACATCGGCATGGGCGAACTGCGGCAGCTTGGCGCCGAGTTCTTCCATGTTCTTGATGTCGTTGTCGTTGAGGTCCTTCTGGGTGATCAATGTCGGCGGGACGATGACGCTACGGCCCGGATCTTCGCCGGCCAGCAACATGGCCAGCGTGCGCACAGATACCTGGCCCACGACAGCCGGGTTGGTCGCGGCAGTTGCTGCCCAGGCGCTCTCCGGCTCGCGCATCGCGGCGATATCCGAGGTTGAGATGTCGGCCGAGTAGATCTTGACGCTGGATGACATGCCCGCCTCATCAACGGCAATTTTCACGCCCTTGGCGAATTCGTCGTAAGGCGCGAACATGACGGTGATGTCCGGATTGGCTGATATGACCGAGCGAGCCTGGTTGGCGACCGAGTTGGCAATCGGATTGTCCATCGTGCCGAACATCGCGGCTTCATCGATGCCCGAATACTTCTTCTTGAATTCCTTCCATGTCTCGTCGCGGCGATCAAGCGGCGCGATGCCGGCGACGTAGACATAACCGGCTTTCCAGCTTTCGCCATTGTCCTTGACGGCCTGTTCCAGGGCCAGACGGGCGAGGTCGCGGTCGGACTGTTCGACCTGCGGGATCTTGTCGTTCTCGACATTGACGTCGAAGGCGACGACCTTGATGCCGGCATCAACCGCACGCTGGGCCGCTTCCTTCATCGATTCGGTCAGGCCGTGCTGGATGATGATGCCCTGAACGCCAAGCGCGATGGCCTGGTCGACCATGTCGGCCTGCAACGCTGCGTCCTGGCGGCTGTCGAGCACGCGCAGATCGACGCCGAGCGCCTTGGCCTGCGATTCCACGCCCGACAGATAGGACTGGAAGAAGTCGCCGGTCGAAAGGTAGCGTACCAGCGCGATCTTGACGTCGCCCGGCTTGTCGAACGGTGCCGGCATATCAGCGGCAAACGACACGCCTCCCAGCGTCGTTGCAGCCAGCATTCCAAGCGCGAGCTTTGAAAAAGTTCTCCGCGTAAAAGTCATAAGGGTCTCCTCCACATTAGACTTGTTGTTTGATTTGCAGTCCCGCACGGAGCTTGGCGCTCCCTAGCGTTTGCCCCTCCTCGAGAGCGCAAAGGTGAACACCAGGGCGATGACGAGCACGAAGCCCTTGACGAAGTCCTGGGTGTAATATGGCGCGTTCATCATCGTCAGACCCTGCAAAAGCACGCCGACGAACAGGGCGCCGATGGCGGTGCCGAACGCATTCGGCTTGGCTGCGCCGAGCACGGCAAAGCCGATCAGGGCTGCGGCGACCGAATCCAGTAGAAGATTGTTGCCGGAGGCGATATCGCCGCGCCCGAGCCGGGCGGCCAGAAGAATGCCGCCGATCGAGGCAAAGACGCCGGAGATGATATAGGCCCAGATCTTGTAGGCATTGACGGGCGCGCCTGCGAGCCCGGCTGCCCGCTCATTCGAGCCAACCGCGTACATCATCCGGCCGAAGCGGGTATATTCGAGGAAGAACCAGATGAGGATGGCAAGCACGATCAGCACCACGACCGAGACTGGCACCAGATTGGGCAGGACGAGATCGAAACGGTGACGGCCGAGCGCCAGGAAGGCGGGACTAAACGTGCCTGTCGCGGTCGAACCATCCGGCATGCTCATGCCCGTGGCGATCGAGCGTCCTTCGGTTGGAATGCGCTGCAAACCGACCAGCAGGAACATCATGCCCAGCGTCGCCAAAAGGTCCGGCACGCGCATGTAGACGATCAGGAAGCCGTTGATCAGGCCGACGATGACGCCGATGGCAAGGCAGACAAGCGTTGCCGTCAGCGCGTCGCCACCCAACACCACCATGACATAGGACGACGCCATCATTGCCGTGGTGGCGACCGATCCGATCGAAAGGTCGAAGCCTCCGACCACCAATGTGGCAGTCACCCCGAGCGCCAGGATGCCGGTGATCGATACGGACTGGAAAATGAAGACGGCGCTCTGAGGCGAGGCAAACCCGCTGGTCATGATGCAGAAATAGAGGATCATGCCAAAGAGCAGCGTGATGAAGCCGTATTTGATGGCGATCTCGCGCGGTGTCAGCGTTGCTGCCGCCGGTGCGGCCTTGTGGGTGGATGGACTTGCAGTCGTCTGTTCAATGCTCATGTCTAAGTACCATTTCATGTTGACCGGCAATTTCGGCCAGAAGTCTGTCGACATCGACGTCGGCGTTGCGGTGCTCGCCGACCAGCGTGTGCTCCGACATCACCAGAATGCGGTCGGCGATCTCGAAGGCTTCGTCCAGTTCGGTCAGGAAAACGACGGTGGCGCGGCCTGGCGCGCAGGCCCGCAGTTTCGCGGCGATATCCCGGCGCGCGGAAATATCGACGCCCTGGAACGGCTCGTCGAGGATCAGCAGGCGCGATGCCTGGCTCAGCCAACGGCCAACCATGACCTTCTGCTGATTACCGCCTGACAATGTGTGCATCTCGTCGCGCTCGGTTCGGCAGACAATGCCGAGTGCCGAAATCTGCTGGCGCGCCTGCGCCCGCTCGGCACGGCGATTGGAAATGCCGAAATTCGAGATCCGCTTCAAAAACGGTAGGCTGACATTCTCGTAGATGTTGAAATCCGGAACGATGCCGCTGTCGCCGCGATCCTTGGCCACCAGGAAGACGCCTTGGTCTATCGCTGCCCGTGTGGTTTTTGGCGCATAGGCCCGGCCGTCGAGCATCATCGATCCGGACACAGGAAAGCGGGCACCGAACAGGGTCTCGGCCAGGGCCGTCTTGCCGACACCGACAAGGCCGGTGATCGCCACCACTTCGCCGTCACCCAACGTCATCGAAAATGGCTTTGCACCCCGCGCGATCCTAAGGTTTTCCGCCTTGAACACCGGGGCCGTACCGTCGCGCACAACGATGTTGCTCAGGCTGATTTTCTGGCCGAGCATGGCGTTGACCGCGCCCTCGTAATCGAGGTTCTCGCCTTCAAACAGCCCGGCGATGCGGCCGTCCCGCAACGAGACGATGCTGTCGGCTAGGCGCCGGATGTCGGACATGCGGTGTGAAATATAGAGAATGGCAACGCCACGGGCGCGCAAGCGGTCGACCAACGCGAACAACCGGTCTGCCTCCGCACTCGACAGCGACGAGGTCGGCTCGTCGAGAATAAGCACCTTGGGTTTATGCGCCATGGCACGGGCAATCGAGACCATCTGCCGGTCGGCCAGTGAAAGATCGGCGACCGTTGCATTGAGATCGATGGCCAGCCCCATGCGGTCGGCGACGGCCTCTGCCTCGCGACGGATACGCCGCGGGTTGAAAATCAGGTGGGCGCCACGACCGTTCATGCGGTCGAGGGTCAGGTTGGTTGCGACATCGAGATCGGCGACGACGCCGTCATTGATGTTCTGGTGCACGGTGACTACACCGGCGCGCATGGCATCGGCGGGTGTAACAGGCGCATACGGCTGACCAGCAAGCGTGATCGTGCCTGCGTCGCGTCCATAGACGCCGCTGACGATCCTCACCAGTGTCGATTTCCCTGCTCCGTTGGCGCCCATCAGTACCGTGACGGCCCCGGCGCGCAAATTCAGATCGACCCCACCCAGGACCTGGATTGGACCGAACGATTTGCGCAGACCCTCAATACGGAAAACGTGTTCCTGTATCATCTGCTCCTCCCTGATGATCAGGTTAGGCCGCTATCTAATCAAATGTCAAGCCCATTGACATTTGACAGAATGGTGGCTTACCAAAAGAGAAAGGACGGCGTGAACGTGTGTGGAGACGCATCATGCCGGGAGCGGAACGAGGAGGGTGCCGGGTATATTTTCTGCCTGGCGCGCCGCTCCGATAGAGAGGAGGACACATGAGTACGAACAATTTCGAAGCGCTGACGCCCGAGACCTTGCCACTGCGGCTGGGCAGCAATGCAGCCTTGGCAGGCCGGATTGGCGGAGATGGTGCACGCTGGAAGGTGCGCGAGGTCGGCGACGGCAATCTCAACCTTGTCTTCATCGTCGAGGGCCAGACTGGCAGCGCCATAGTCAAGCAGGCGCTGCCCTATGTGCGGCTCGTCGGCGAGAGCTGGCCGCTGCCGCTGAAGCGTTCCTATTTCGAATATCATGCGCTGAAGCGCGAGGCAGAACGCGATCCCGGCATGGTGCCGGAGGTTCTTCATTTTGACCCCGATCAGGCGATCATCGTCATGGAATTCCTGACGCCGCACGTGATCCTGCGCCGGGCACTGATCGATGGACGGCAACTGCCGAAGATCGGCCGCGACCTTGGCCTCTTCCTTGCCCGCACGCTGTTTCGCGGCTCCGACCTCTCGATGGAAGCGCGCAAGCGCAAGGAAGACCTGGCGCTGTTTGCCGACAACATCGAGCTTTGCGACATCACCGAAAACCTGGTTTTTTCGGACCCATACTTCGACGCCAAGCTCAACCATTTCACCACGCCCCAGCTTGACGGTATCGTTGCGGCGCTGCGCGCTGACCGCGATCTCAAGGTCGAGGCACAGCGGCTGAAACATCTGTTTACCGCCAATGCCGAAACGCTGCTGCATGGGGATCTGCATACAGGTTCGGTCATGGTCACCGACACGGAAACGAAGGTCATCGATCCGGAGTTTGCCTTCTACGGGCCGATGGCGATCGATGTCGGCATGCTGCTGTCGAATTTCTGGATGAGCTATTTTTCGCAATCCGGCCACGAACAGGATAGCAGCCGCGAGCAGATGCGATCTTATCTTCTCCGCGTTCTCGTCGAGATATGGGAAACCTTCCGGGCCGAATTTGCGCATCTCTGGCGCACCGAGCGGACCGGTATTCTCTACCAGCGCACATTGTTCGAAGACCAGGGCGATCACCTTGCATCGGAGCAGGCGCTAAATGAGGTGCTGCACACCTTGTGGACCGACATGCTTGGCTTTGCCGGCATCGAGATGCACCGCCGCATCCTCGGCCTTGCCCATAATGCCGATTTCGAAACCATCGAAGACCCGGACGTCCGGGCACGCTGCGAAACCAAGGCGCTCAAGCTCGGGCGCCACCTTGCCGTCAATCGGCGCCGCATCCACAGCATTATCGATATCAATGCGCTTGCGGAACGCCTCGAGAAGGAGACAGTCATTTGAACGTCGGAGATCGCCACTACCATACCATCTGGCGCAACGAGGATGGCCGGTCGGTCGATATTATCGACCAGCGCTGGCTGCCGCATGAGTTCCGCGTCGTTACGCTGAGGACCGTCGATGATGTCGCCGTCGCCATCCGTGACATGTGGGTGCGCGGTGCGCCGCTGATCGGCGTCACTGCCGCCTATGGTGTTGCCATCGCCATGCAGACCGACGCCAGCAACGAAGCGCTCGACGCCGTCTGGGACGTTCTGCACGAAACCCGCCCGACCGCGATCAACCTGCGCTGGGCGCTGGATGAAATGCGAAACGGTCTTCGGAACGTGGCGGTTTCTGATCGGCCCGCCGCTGCCTATCGCCGTGCCACCGAAATCGCCGAGGAGGACGTGCAGCTCAATCGCAGTATCGGCGCCAACGGGCTGAAGGTGATCCGCGAGATCGCGGCAAAGAAGAAGCCGGGCGAACCCGTTAACATTCTGACCCATTGCAATGCCGGCTGGCTGGCAACCGTTGATTACGGCACCGCCACCGCACCGATCTACATGGCGACCGAAGCAGGCATCAAGGTTCACGTCTATGTAGACGAGACGCGGCCACGCAACCAGGGCGCCCAGCTAACCGCCTGGGAATTGAACGGCCACGGCGTGCCGCATACGCTGATCGTCGACAACGCCGGCGGCCATCTGATGCAGCATGGCCAGATCGACATGGTCATCGTCGGAACGGACCGGACCACCGCCAACGGCGATGTCTGCAACAAGATCGGCACCTATCTAAAGGCGCTCGCGGCCAAGGACAATGGCGTGCCCTTCTATGTCGCCCTGCCCTCCCCGACTATCGACTGGACCGTGCATGACGGCGTCAAGGAGATCCCGATCGAGGAGCGCAACAGCAATGAAGTGACCTTCGTACAGGGACGCGCGGCCGATGGTTCGATCGCCACGGTGCGCATCTCGCCGGAAGGCAGCCCCGCCGCCAATCCGGCCTTCGATGTCACGCCTGCGCGACTGATCACCGGCCTGATCACCGAGCGCGGCATCGTCGATGCATCGCCTCAAGGGTTGAAAGCCCTGTTTCCGGAACGGAGCTGAGTAATCATGAGCCTGTCCAACCAGCAAACTACCGAGGATGTCGCAGCGGGCATTCGCAAGCGCGTCTTTCTGCACACCATGCGCAACAATGGCGGCTATCTCAGCCAGGCCTGCTCGGCCGCCGAAAGTCTCGCCTTTCTCTACAATGAGGCGCTGACGCTGGGTGAACCGACCTTGCCCAAGGTGCCGCTGCCTTTCGGTGGTGTGCCGTCAGCCACTAACCCCGACGCTTTTACCGGTGCCGGTTATCACGGGCCGTTTGCTCCGGAATTCGACCGGCTAATCATCTCGCCAGCACATTACGCATTGGTGATCTATTCAGCGCTGATTCAGGTCGGTCGCATGGACGAACATGCGCTCGACTACTTCAACGTCGACGGCGGCTCCGTCGAAATGATCGGCGCCGAACACAGTCCTGGCATGGAAGTGACCACCGGCTCGCTGGCGCAGGGGCTTTCGATGGCCTCGGGCATTGCCTTCGCCCGCAAGCGCAAGGGAGAGCCCGGCAAGGTCTGGGTCTACATGTCAGACGGCGAGTTCCAGGAGGGGCAGACCTGGGAATGCCTGGCCGCGATGGCCTATCACGGTATCGACAACATCCGCGTCATCGTCGACGTCAACCGCCAGCAATGCGACGGCGCGATGTCAACGGTCCTCGACATTGGAGACCTCGCCGCGCGTATCACTTCCTTTGGCGTGACCTGCCGTTCGATCAATGGGCATGACCTCAGTGCGATGCGGGATGCCACTGACAGTGCCGAGCCCGGCAAGCCGCTGATCATTCTGGCCAACACCTCGCCTTACCAGGGCATGGAGTTTCTCAAGAAACGCTTTCCGCGCCTCCATTATGTGCGTTTTAAATCGGCTGACGAACGCCGGGAAATGCAGACCGCAATCGCTGCCGAACTCGGCGTCGATGAAGCCGAAATTGCGAGGGCCTGATCATGGTCGATATCGTCAACCGTCCCTATGCGAAGGCCTTCGAAACCTTCGCGTCCGCTCGTCCGGAGATCCTCTGCCTGTCGGCCGACCTCACGTCGTCCTGCGAAGTCGATGGTTTCCGGGACCGGCACCCCGACCAGTTTCTGTCGCTCGGCATGGCTGAACAGAACATGCTGTCCTTTGCGGGCGGTCTCGCCATGCAGGGCTTCCGGCCGTTCCTGCATACGTTCTCGGTGTTCCTCTACCGCCGGCCCTATGACCAGTTGATCAACTCGATCGCCTATTCCAACCGCAAGGTCAGGCTGATGGGCTTTCTTCCCGGCATCACCACGCCGGGCGGCATCACCCATCAGGCGATCGAGGACATTTCGGTAATGCGCGCCATCCCCAACATGACCATCCTCGAATGTGGCGATGCGACCGAAGTCGAAACCGTGCTCCAGGTTGCCGACAGCATCGACGGCCCGGTCTATGTCCGCGTTCTGCGTGGCGAGGTGCCACGGCTGTTTTCGACCCCGTTCGAATTCAATAAGCTGCGGACACTGAGCGAAGGCGACGACGCGCTGGTGGTGACCGCCGGTGTCTGCACCGAGGAGGCCCTTCGTGCCGCCGAACCGTTGAAGGCCCGTGGTGTCGGCATTCACCATCTGCATGTCTCGACCCTGAAACCCTTCGACCGTGACGGCCTGATCAGGGCGGCGCGCGGCAAGAAGGGTGTCGTGACGCTGGAAAACCACACCATCAACGGCGGCCTCGGTTCGCTGGTGGCGGAAATTCTTGCCGAAGAAGGGCTCGGCGTCAAACTGCGGCGTCTCGGCCTGCAAGATACGTTCGCGCATGGCGCCTCCAAGCCATACCTGATGAAGAAATACGGGCTCGATGCCAGCGCGCTGGTCTCCGCTATCAGCCAGCTTCTCGGCAAAGATCTCGATATCGACGACGCGGAACTTGAAGCCGTGCGGATCGACACCGTCCATTCCGCCCAGAAGGCGGAGGCGTTGTAATGGCCCGGTTTTCGGTGACCTACTGGATCGGCGTCGAAACAGAGGCGGAGGCGCATGCCCGCGCGCTAGAAATTGCCGTCGAGCAGACGGTGGAAATCCCGCGAGATATCGTGCCAGCAGGCTATGTCGAGGATGAAATCCTCGGGCGGATCGAAGCAGTGCATCCGGGCGCAGACGAACGCGGCGGTTTCCTTGCCGAAATCTCCTATAGCGAAGATGATATCGGCGACGATTTCCTGCAGTTTCTCAATATCGTCTTCGGCAATTCCTCGATCCGCCGCGATACCCGCGTCGAGACGATGACACTATCACTTGGCATTGAAGACCTGTTTCCCGGACCACGTTTCGGCACTCAAGGGATAAGGGAGCGCTCCGGGGTGAGCCAGGGGCCGATCCTGATGTCGGCATTGAAACCCGTCGGCTTGTCAACGGCGGAGCTTGCCGGACTTGCGCGTCAATTCGCGCTCGGGGGCATGGACTACGTCAAGGACGATCATGGTCTGGCCAACCAGAAAACCTCGCCCTTCGCCGAACGCCTGAAGGCATGCACGGATGCGATTGGTGATGCCAATGTAAAGACCGGTTTTGCCACCACCTATGTGCCAAACATCACCGGCCCTGCCGACCAGACATTCGAGCGTGCGTGGATGGCCAAGGAAATGGGTGCCGGAGGCGTCATGCTGGCGCCATCGTTGGTCGGATTCGATGTTTCGCGGACTTTGGCCGCCGACCCCAACTTCGCCCTGCCAATCGTCTCGCATCCGACATTCGGCGGAACGAACGTCATTACGCCCACCACCGGCTTTTCGCACCGCTTTTTCTACGGCATCCTCCAGCGGTTGATGGGGGTCGACGCAGTAATCTATCCGAATTTTGGCGGCCGCTTCAGCTTCTCCCGTGACGAATGCCTGTCGATCGTGGATGGCTGCGCAACGGATCTCGGCAAGCTCAAGCCGATCCTGCCGGCGCCAGGCGGCGGCATGACATTCGCGCGGCTGCCGGAAATGCGTGACGCGTATGGCGACACGGTGATGTACCTGGTCGGCGGCGCACTTCTGCGCGAAAAAGCAGATATCCCCGCAGCCTGCCGTACGTTGGCGGACGCAGTACGGACACGCAGCTGATATACGCTCTGTCCAGGAGTATTCATTGAACTGAACTCTACGGGATCATTCAGGCGCTAAGGCTGTGCGATGATGTTCACGGCCGGCTCCCGGCGCCTTAGGCGGGGGCCGCATAGCGGCTTTCCCGGCAGTCCAGCCCGAGATGATCGCACAGTGTTTTACCCTCAAGCACGAGATTGAAATAGCCGCGCGGTTCCAGGATCGGCAGCACATGGGTGGCGAAGTCGTGGACCCCTTGGGCAATCATTTTCCGCAACCAAGGGCTGGCAGCTTGTCTTCGCCTTTGACGCCTATGCGCGTGCAAGCGGTGGAAAAAATCCGATCCTGGCGCTTGCGGCCTATGCCGCCGAAGACGCCAGCGCAGCGCGCAAGGCTGTTGGCGATCTGCGCATCGTCAAGGTTTTCCTGACCGACGGCAGAAGCGTCAATGTCGGCAGCGAGGAGCAGGCTGCTGAAGCGGATCGCGGTCAAAACCTCGCGCAAATCCGTCTCGATTGGACGACCGGTCTTGGTCTCGCCAGGCAGGAAGGGCTGTATGCAGGCCCATTCCTCATCGGTCAGATCCGGCGGGTAGCGTTCGCCTTTCTGGCAATGTCGGCCATCCGGCCACGCGTCGTTGAGGTCCACATCCCAAGCTGGAATCACATTCCAACAAGCCGTTCAATGGGTTCTCAAACAGTCTCTTAGGGAAGAAAGCTCAGTTGCACCTTGCAGGCAGCCGAGCGGTCGCCCGCTTGCACGAAGGCTTGAACCGCCTCATCAATTGGAAAACGATGGGAAATGATCGGCCGCACGTCAATCCGGCGGGTGGCAATCAATTCTAGCGCCACGGCGAATTCCGTATCGAACCGCTGTGACCCGATCAGCCGCAGTTCCTTGCCGACGATCGCGTTCAAAGGAAGCGTGATATCGCCAGTCACGCCGACTTGCACGATCAGCCCGCGCGGCCGCACGGTGGCAATCGCACTGCGAAGCGCTGGTTCGGCCGCGGAGCATTCGAACACGACGTCGAACTGCCCCTTGTCCTTTTCGTAGACCGTCAGCTTTTCGGGGGTATGGCGAACATTGATCGTCTCGGTCGCACCCATGGCCGTGACCCGTTGGAGGGCGGCATCGGCCAAATCGGTAACGACGACGGATGCCGCTCCGGCATGCCGCGCGGCCGCGGTGACGAGGGTGCCGATCGGACCCGCGCCCGTGACCAGCACCGACTTGCCGTCGAGGCTTCCCGCTTGTGCGACAGCATGGAGGCAAACCGCCAGCGGCTCGGCGCAAGCGGCTTCACCAGCCGTTATCAACCTTCCAGCCGGAACGCATTGCATTGCTGGGACGATCAGCCAGTCCCGGAACATGCCTTGCTCGTGGGGTAAGCGCATGGCGCTGCCCATGAAGCGCATGGTCTGGCAATGGATCGGCAGATGTTCCCTGCAGAACCGGCAGGTGCCGCACGGCTGGCTGGGGTTGACGGCAACCAGATCGCCGATCGCAAGCCCGGACACGCCAGCGCCAAGGGCTGTGATGTAGCCGGAGCCTTCGTGACCGGGAATGATAGGCTCGCGGACGCGCACAGGTCCGAAGCCACCGTCCTGGTAGTAATGGAGATCCGAGCCGCAGATGCCGGCGGCCGCCATCTTCAGCAGAACCTCGCCATTGCTGGGCTCTGCTACCGCCGCCATCTCCAGCCGAAGATCGGTCCGGCCATAAAGGCGCGCCAGCCGCGTCTGTACTGGGTCGTTCGCGCTCACCGGATCAACCCCACTTCGGTCGGCAGCCAGAGCGTGATAGCCGGAATGAAGGTGATAAGGATCAGGGCGATGAACAGCGGCACAAGCCAGGGCAGGATGGCCATGGTGGTGCGTTCGACCGAGAGCTTTGCCACACGCGACAGAACGAAGAGGACCATGCCGAGTGGCGGGTGCAGCAGTCCGATCATCAGGTTGAGGGTCATGATCAAGCCGAAATGCACCGGGTCGATATCGAATTGAAGCACCAGCGGCAGCAGGATCGGAACGAGAATGGTGATCGCCGCAATCGTATCGAGGAAGCAGCCGACGAACAGCATCAGGATGTTGACCAGGATCAGGAACACCCATTTGTTCTCGGTAATCGTCAGGATCGCGCCGGACAGCAGCTGCGCCGCCTGACTGACTGTCAGAAGCCAGGCGAAGATCGATGCGGCCGTCACGATGAACAGCACCGAAGCCGTGGTCTCGATCGTATCGAAGGTCGCGCGCGCGAGGGACGAAAGTGTCATCGTCCGATACCGCACGAGGCCAAGGAACAGGGACCACAATACAGCCGCAACGGCCGCTTCGGTCGGCGTAAACCATCCCATTGTCATACCGCCGATCAGGATGACCGGCGTCATCAGAGCCATGACGGCGGAAAAGTCGAAATACCAATCGACGGCGATCAGGACGACGAGGGCGATACCGACGGAGATATTCAGGGAAAGGCCGGCAAGCATCATAAGATAAATGGCCAGCGGCACTGCCAGAACGATCAGGATTTCCACGGAGGCCGCCATAAGACGCCTGATTTCAAACGGCGTGTCCGAACCCCAGCCGTGACGATAGGCGAAGATCGCGACGGTCAGCATCATCAGCACGGTCATGACAACGCCTGGAACGATGCCAGCCATGAACAGGGCGCCGATCGAGACATTCGCCATCATGCCGTAGATCACGAAGGGCAGCGACGGCGGAAAGATCGGGCCGAGCGTGGCCGATGCGGCCGTCACGCCGACCGCCACTTCGACAGGATAGCCATGCTCCTTCATCGCCTTGATCTCGATCGTTCCGATACCGGCGGCATCGGCGAGCGCCGTGCCGGACATGCCGGAAAAGATCACCGATCCGATGATGTTAACCTGCGCGAGGCCGCCCTTCATCCAGCCGACGAGGGCCACGGCAAAGGAATAGATGCGGCCCGTGACGCCGGCCGAATTCATCAGGTTTCCCGCAAGGATGAAGAACGGCACGGCCAATAGCGGGAAGCTCTCGACGCCGGCGATCATCCGCTGCGCGGCGATGATGTCTGGAGCGACGTTATAGAAGACGAGATAGAGAACCGATGCAACAGCCATGGCGATGGCGACGGGAACGCCGATCAGCATCAGGACAAGAAAACCACCAACAAGCAGAAGCATGGATCAATCCTCGACCTTCTGGAATTCCTCAGGCCGTTCGAGAACCGAATATCCTCGGCGCTGATTGGCAATGAATACCTGGATGGAGCGGCCGAGCATCAGCACGAAGCCTGCCAGCACGCTAAAAAAAACGATGTTGCGTGGCAGATCGACGGTCACCATGCGCTCGTCGGCGACGATCGCCACGTATCGCCACATCAGCCAGCAGCCATAGGTGAAGAAGCTGATGCGGACGATGTCGACGCAGACGGCCAGTGCACGGGCAACGCGTTCGGGCAGGTAGTGATAGAGCACGTCGACCTGAATATGCCGTGACAGCCGGACGCACATGACTGAGCCGAGGAAGACGATGCCGATCAGGCAATTAGTTGCGATTTCCTCGGTCCAGGCATAGGAATTGTTGAGTACGTAGCGCGTGAAGAACTGCAGGAACACGCATCCCGTCATGATCCAGAAGATTGCGAGCGTGACCCAGTCCTCGACGGCATAGTCGGAAATATCGGCGGTCGGCGCCACATCTTCGAAGGAGTGGGCAAGCTCCTCCGGCGTCACAGGGGTGTGGATTTCGTGTGGCATGGGATCATCCGGCACAGGAGAAAGGAATGCCGGCCACCGTTGCGGGCGACCGGCACGACGGTTCACTTGATGGCGCGGATGGCCTCCCAATCCTGCTTGTCGTAGCCGAACTCCTCGAACGTTACCTTTTCGACGACGTTCTTCTCGAAATCGGCCTTATCTACTTCGGTGACGGTCAGGCCCTTTTCCTTGAAGCTGGCTACAAGCTCCTTTTCGCGGTCCTCGATCGTCTTCGTGGTGCGTTCTGCTGCCTGCTGCATGACCTCGGTGAAGATCTGCTTGTCCTCATCTGACAGGCTGGACCACAGCGTTTTCGAGATCAGCGTGTTGAGATGATCGACGATATGGCCCGTCAGGATAATGTGCTTCTGGACCTCGTAGAACTTCTTCGCCTCGATGGTGGTCAGCGGATTTTCCTGCGCTTCGACGGTGCCGTTCTGGAGCGCGAGATAGACCTCCGCAAAGGCGATCGGTGTCGTATTGGCGCCACAGGCCCGCGGCATTGCCAGATAGGCTGGCACGTCGGGAACGCGGATCTTCAGCCCCTGCAAATCGGCGCATTTCTCGATCGGCTTGTTCGAGGTCGTGTGGCGCGTGCCGTAATAGCTGACGGCGGTAATATGATTGCCGGACGCTTCCTCGTAGCCGGCAGCCAGCTTCTTGAAGATGTCGCTCTTGGTATAGGCGATCAAATGGCTCGGATCGCGGAAGATATAGGGAAAGTAAGTGACGCCGATCGGCTTGTGTTCGCGCGCCGCGAAGCTGGAACCGGAAATGATAATATCGACAGTTCCGAGCTTCAGGCCCTGATTGAGGTCGGCTTCCTTGCCGAGCTGCGATGCCGGAAAGACATCGATTTTGTAGCGCCCTTCCGTCCGCTTGCCGATCTCTTGCGCCGCCCATACGGAATCGGTGTGAAACGGCTCCGAGGTTTCGTAGACATGGGCCCATTTCAGTGCTGTTTCGGCCTGCGCAGTCAATGCCGAGGCCAGGATCGCAGCCGTTGCTCCCAGTAGCATTTTCAGTGTGAGCTTCATCTTATGTCTCCTCCCAAGTTGAAGTTCGTTGATTCTCCTAGTTTCGTCCGGCGCGACTCCAGGGGGCCGGTATCGTGCTGTCGGCCGGCTTCTCCTCGAAGCTTTCCGAAAGCCGCAATTGCGATTGATCGAGATGCACACGCATAGCGACGCGCGCTGCAGCTGGGTCACCCGCTGCGATGGCGTTGCGGATGACGCGATGCTCCTCCATCGCGGCCCTCCAGGTTTCGGTATTCTCGAAATAGCTGGCAAGCTTCTCGAAATAGGGGGTCATCCGCATATCGTGAATACTGCCGACGAAACGGGTCAGTGTGGCATTGGCAATAATGCCGGAAACGATCACGTGGAAGTCGCGGTCGAGCGCGAGCGCCCGATGCCGGTCATTGAGGGCTACGGCCATTTGGGCGAGATTATCGTCAAGCACCAGAATGTGTTCCGGCGTCGCCAGCCGGGCAGCCTCTTCGGCGACCGCGCACTCGACGACGGTGCGCGCTCGCAGCAGCTCAAAAGGTCCCTCGAAATCCTCAGGCGGAAGGTCGGCGAGCACCGGCTTGCGGGCATTGACATAGACGCCGGAGCCCATGCGGATGTCGATGAAACCTTCAACCTCGAGAACGATGAGCGCCTCGCGGATCGTCGGACGCGAAACCCCAAGCATCTGCGCCAGCTCCCGCTCTGCAGGCAGGCGTGAGCCGGGAGCGAGTGAGCCCTTTTCTATCAAGCTTCGCATCTGATCCGCGGCCTGGCGATACAGGCGGCGTGATTCCACTGCAGAAAACATATTCCCTAACCAATGCGGTCAAATGGACAGGTGGTCATACCAATCAATACGATACCAGCGCCGTTCTCATGTCAAGCCCCGGCATGCGTGCTTCCTGGTGAAGACGCCACGCGATGGCCGGCCGGCGGCCGACCACCGGCAGTGGCATGCGGTCATCGAGCCCCGAGCAGGTGGCCCCGCATAAAGCGGGCAGTAAGCGATTCCCTGCGCAGGAGCACAGGGCAGATGTCCACGACCCTGTGCACAAGGGCGCCGAAACGATTGGATGAGCTTCCTAAACCATCGAGTTCTTCGATGTAATCGGCGCCAACAAAACATCTGGCTCGGCTAACCCTTCAGAAAGTCTGCGCGGTGCGGGTGAAGCAATCGACCAGCCGGCCGTTTTCCAGCGCCCTCACCCCGTGTTGCTGGTCGGATGGTGCGTTGAAGCTGTCGCCCATACCCAGCGCCTCGGTCCGGCCTTCGATCGTCACGTCGAAGGTACCCTCGGCAACATAACTCGACTGCACGTGCGGCTGGGAGTGCATCCAGCCCTCTCCGCCTTTCTCGAAGGCGAACTCCACCATCATGAGCTCGTCCGTAAGCAGACGATACGGCGCCGGTTCCCCTCGGAGGTTGTGTCCCACTCCCCCTCGCACGCGCGCACGAAAATGCCTTTTCCCTGAATGAGGATTACCTCGCAAGCCAGCCGGCGTCGACGGGAATGATGGCGCCGTGCATGTAGTTAGACGCGCGCGCATGGAGGAACACTGCGGCATCGCCAACGTCGCCGGCCACGCCCCAGCGGCCGGCCGGAATACGCTCGAGCAGCGCCTTGCTTCTATCCGGATCATTGCGCAGCTTCGGTATTGTTTGTCTCGATGTATCCTGGCGCTATCGCGTTCACGTTGATGCCCTTGGCCGCCCATTCGTTGGCAAGCAGCCTGGTAACGCCAAGCGCGCCGTTTTTTCGATGCCGTGTAGGACGGCACGCGGATGCCGCCCAGGAAGAACAACGACTTCAGGTTCACCTCCATCACGTCGTCCCAGTCTGCCTAGGTGAAGTCGACGCTGTCGGCGCGGCGGATGATGCCGGCATTGTTGACGAGCCCGTCGAGCGCGTCCTCAGCCATCAGGTCGTTCAGCATGGCAACCGAGCCCCCGTGTCGCTGATATCCGCTTTGACGGGCAGGAAGTCTGCGCCTTCGGCCTTCACCATTCTTGCCGTCTCGTCCATCGCCGAACGGCCGATGCCGAACCATGCCTCCAGCGCGCGCGACCGCGACAGCGATGCCCTGTCCAATTCCGGTATTGGCACCGGTGACGGCGATGCGCCTGCCCTCCAGGCTGAATTCGGATAGATCGCTCACAGCATCTCTCCAATCGCGACGGGGTCCACGTCGGTATAATCGACATTGTCACCGGCCATCGCCCATATAAAGGCGTAGTTGGAGGTGCCGCAGCCCGAATGGATCGACCAGGCGGGGGACAGGACCGCCTCTTCGTTCGCCATGACGATATGGCGAGTCTCGGACGGCTCGCCCATAAAATGGAAGACCCGTGCCGTATCAGCGAGATCGAAGTAAAGATAGGCTTCCATGCGCCGGTCATGAATGTGCGCCGGCATGGTGTTCCAGACCGAGCCCTTGGCAAGCTGCGTCATGCCGACGACGATCTGGCAGGTATCGATCGTGGTCGTGAACTGAAAGATCGATCGCTCATTCGAGGTTTCCTGGCTGCCGAGGTCGAGGCGCTTTGCCTCGTCGAGCGTGATGAGCTGTGTCGGGCATTTACGATGTGCCGGGGCGGACAGTAGATAGTATTTGGCGGGCGTATCAGCATTGGCCGAGGAAAACGTCACCTCTTCGCCGAGGCCGACATAGAGCATGTCGCGGGTGTTGAGCGTGTGCTGTTCGCCGCTCACGACGGCGGTGCCCTCGCCACCGATGTTGACGACGACGAGTTCGCGGCGCTCCAGGAAGGATTTCGTACCGGCGGGCTTGATCGTCTCCAGCTTCAACGGCTGACCGAGGGGCATCGCGCCACCGACGATCATCCGGTCATAGTGGGTGTAGGTGACGTTGAGCTCACCCGGCTCGAAGAGGTTGCCGATATGGAAGTTGTGGCGCAGTTCATCCGTGCCCATCGCAGCGGCGGCGAACGGGTCGATCGCGTAACGGCTTGTATATTCAATCGTCATGTCGCTCTGCTTTCTGTTCAAAAGGTTCGGATACGCGCCGACGGCGCAACGAGTTGGGAATAGTCGGCCTGCTGGCCGGAAAGACGCTTGCGATAACGCTCCTGCGCCGCGAGCAGATGTGCCCGCATTGCGTCGCGGGCGCTGTCCGGATCGCCGACCGATATCGCCTGGAGGATGCGCAAATGTTCACGCTGAAGGCCATTCAGATATTCCTGGGACAGGACTTCGACCGAATACCACGGTGAGTTGCGGTCGCAGGGAATGGTGCGGTCACCAAGCGCATCGAGAATTTCGATATAAAACGGATTGTTGGTTGCTGCTGCGATTTCGCGATGAAATGCGAAGTCGGCCTTGCCGGTCGGCTCCCCCTGCTTCAGCAGGCGTTCGAATTCGAAAAACGCCTCCTGGATACGTGCCTCCTGGGACGGACTGCGGCGCTGGGCGGCAAGGCCCGCGCTTTCGATCTCGATACCCATACGCACTTCCAGCACATTCATGGCCTGGCTGATGCGGTTGCCCATGTCGGCGGTCATGGCGCTGATCTTGCGGGTCGGATGGTCTAGGACGAAGACGCCTGCACCATGCCGCACCTCCACCAGATTATCGGCTGCCAGCGAGGCCACAGCCTCGCGCACTACCGTTCGGCTGACGCCAAAGATCTCGGTCATGCGCGATTCTGTCGGCAGCCTTTCCCCAAGCTCGAAATCGCCGGCGAGAATTTGCGTCCGTAGAGCGTGCGCCACATTCTCGAAGAGTTTCGGCTTGCGCTCCACTCTCATGTCCGTCGTGTTTCCACTCATGTCCATTCCTTACTTGAAGATGCTCGGCAGCCAGAGCGACAGGGCCGGTATATACGTGACCATCATCAGCACGGCGATACCTGCGCCATAGAAAGGCCAGATCGAACGCATGGCTTGCCATACCGATATCTTGCCGACAGCGCAGGCCACGAACTGCACGGCTCCGACCGGCGGCGTGTTGAGACCAATCCCGTAGTTCAGGATCATGATCACCCCGAAATGCACCGGATCCACCCCATAGGCGGTGGCGATCGGCAGGAAAATCGGCGTGGTGATAATGATTGTCGGCCCCATGTCCATAAACGTGCCGAGGACCAGCATCAGGACATTGAGGAGCAGCAGGATCATGATGGGGTTTTCTGAAAGCGTCTGCATCCAAGCGACCAGTGTCGCCGGAACCTTGAGAAACGCCATCAGCCACGAGAACGCCGCCGCGCAGCCGATGATGAGAAGTACCATCGCGGTGGTGCGCACCGCGCCCATGGTGGCGTGGACGAAATCCCTCCAGCTCAGCTGTCGATAGACAAAGACCGTGATCAGCAAGGCATAGATGACCGCGATGCAGGAGCTTTCGGTCGCCGTGAAGATACCCGAGCGCACGCCGCCAAAAATGATGGCGATGAGCAGCAGACCGGGGATGGCGACGGCAAAAAGATGGAGCGCCACCACCAGGCCGGGAAAAGGCTCAGTCGGATAGCCACGCTTGCGGGCAACGATATAGGCGGTAACCATCAGCACCGCTGCGAACAGAAGACCGGGAACGATGCCGGCGGTGAACAGGTCGGCAATGGAAATCGTGCCGCCTGCGGAGATCGAATAGATGATCATGTTATGCGAAGGCGGCAACAGCAGCGCGATCAGAGCCGCCATCGAGGTGACGTTCACCGCGTAGTCGGCGCCATAACCGCGCGCCTTCATCTGGGGGATCATGATGCTGCCGACGGCTGCCGCTTCGGCCACCGCGGAGCCGGAAATTCCACCGAACAGGGTGGAGGTCAGGATGTTCACCTGGCCAAGGCCGCCGCGCAGGTGCCCGACGACGGTCGCCGCAAACGCAACAATGCGTCCGGCAATGCCGCCGCGGACCATCAAGTCTCCGGAATAGATGAAGAAGGGGATCGCAAGCATGGAAAACACGCTCATGCCCGAATTCATGCGCTGGAACACGACCAGTGGCGGCAGGCCCATATAGAGAACAGTCGCAAGGCTGGAAACGCCGAGGCAGAACGCGATCGGTGTTCCGATCAACATCAGGAGCGTAAACGCTCCAAAGAGGATCCAGAGTTCCATCGATTACCCTTTCTTGCCGAAGTGCTCGGCGTCGTTCCGAACGAAGTCGGCGGCGCCTTTTTGAACGTCAGGAATATTTTCGAGCTCGACTGCAACTTCTGTCGGTACAATTTCATCAAGCGCGTCGTCGATCGGAGCGCCAAGCGCCCTGACGGTGATGCGCTCAAGAGAGAACAGACCGATGAGTATTCCGCCTCCCACCAGCGGCACGTAGTCCCACGCGCCTGATATGCCTAGCGCCGGCAGTGTCGTGTTCCATGTTAGCGTGACCAGATTGCTGCCGTACCAGATCATGCCGAGACCGAAAGCGAAGATGACGATGTCGGAGATCATGCGCAGCCACTTTTTGGCAGCCGACGGCAACGCGTAAAGAAGCACGTCGAAGCCCATATGGTTGTTCTCACGCACGCCGACGGCAGCGCCCAGAAAAATGAACCAGCTCATCAGAATGACGGCGCCGGGTTCGGTCCAGCTTGGCGAGTCGTTGAGAACATAGCGGCAAAAGACCTGCCAGGCGACGATGGCCGTCATGACCACAAGCCCCGTACCGGCAAAATAGAGGATCCCGGTGTTGAGCTTGGACAAGATAGGCAGGCCTAGTCTGAGTTGGGTGGACATTGGGTTTGGCGCCTCCTGACCCTTCAGGCTGGCCGAAAGGGCCCGACCCGAGGTCCGCACGTGTCTTTTCGAAAAGGACGCCGACCCTCCCCCTGGCTACGACCCAGGGAGAGGGTCGGCTGCGCTTACTGCACCGCCTGAACGTCGGCAACGAGCTTCTTGAGGACCTCATCAGTGATGTGTTTTTCATAGACGGGTTTCATAGCATCGATGAAGCCCTGCTTTTCCACTTCGCTGATCTCAGCGCCGGCCTTCTCGACGACCGCACGCGATTGCGCCGTCTTGGCCGACCACAATTCACGCTGCTTGGTCACGCTGTCCTTGGCCGCCTGCTTGAAGATCTCCTGATCCTCCGGCGTCAGCTTTTCGAAGGCAGCCTTGTTCATGACGAACACTTCGGGAAGGATCGTATGCTCGTCCATCGAGTAGTATTTCGCGACTTCATAATGCTTGGCAGTGTCGTAGCTCGGGAAATTGTTCTCCGCACCTTCGATCACGCCGGTCTCGAGCGAGGAATAAACCTCGCCGTAAGGCATCGGCGTGGCGTTGGCGCCGAGCGCGGCCGCCATGTCGACGAAGATATCGGACTGAATGACGCGGAACTTCATGCCTTTGAGGTCTTCGACGGTCTTGATCGGCTTTTTTGAGTTGTAGAAGGAGCGCGCCCCGGCGTCATAGAAGGCTAGCACCACAAGACCGGCCGGCTCGAAGGCTGCCTTGATCTGGTCGCCGATCGCGCCATCCATAACCGTGTGCATGTGGTCTTCCGAGCGGAAGATGTAGGGCAGCGCCGGAACAATACTTTCCTTCACCGTGCCATTGAACGGCGCCATGGAGATGCGGTTCAACTCAATGACGCCGGAACGGACCTGTTCGATAGTATCCTTTTCTTCGCCGAGCTGGGCCGAATGATAGACTTCCACGGAATAGCGGCCGGCGGTCCGCTCCTTGACGAGTTCGCCGAAGTATTTGACGCCCTCCACTGTCGGGTAACCGTCCGGATGCGTATCGGACGACTTCAGGACGGTCTGCGCGGACGCAGCCCCCACGAAAAGCATCGAGGCAAGCGCGACACCGGTCCACAGTTTGGTGATATGCAACATTTTTCTCCTCCCAGTTGGCGGGCATTGTGCCCGCTGTTGCTGTCATAAAGTCACAGTTTGTACGCCCTCTTGGCGAGGCCGTAGGTAAGGTCGTAGGCCAGTTCATGCGCCTCGTGGTCCCGCAGCCGCCCTTCGGCGACAAGACGCCCCAGGAAGGCGCAATCGACGCGGCGGGCGACATCGTGGCGCGCGGGGATCGATGGAAAAGCCCGCGTGTCGTCGTTGAAGCCGGCGGTGTTGTAGAAGCCGGCGGTCTCGGTGGTCATCTCGCGGAAGCGCCGCATGCCTTCGGGGCTGTCATGGAACCACCATGCCGGCCCGAGCTTCAGCGCCGGATAGACGCCGGCAAGCGGCGCCAGTTCGCGGGCATAGCTCGTCTCGTCAAGCGTGAAGAGGATGATCGAGACGCGGGGATCCGTGCCGACGGCGTCGAGCAACGGCTTGAGCGCGCGCACATAATCCGTCTGCTTCGGGATGTCGAAGCCTTTGTCGCGGCCGAATTTCTGGAAGATCGCCGGGGAATGATTGCGCCACGAACCGGGATGGATCTGCATGACGAGCCCGTCGTCGGCACTCATCCTGGCCATCTCGGTCAGCATCTGCGCCCTAAACAGTGCGCGCTCGCGCTCATCTGCCTTGCCCGCACGAACCTTGCCGAAAAGCGCCTCGGCCTCGCCGGCGCCGAGGTTGGCCGTCTGCGCCGACACAAGACCATGGTCGGTGGCGGTCGCGCCAAAGGATTTGAAATAGGAGCGGCGGTTGCGGTGCGCATCCAGATAACCCTGCCAATGGCCCGTATCGCAGCCGCTGATCCCGCCAAACCTCTCGAGATTGTCGAGGAAACCTTCGAAATCCGGATCGATGACAGAATCGGGGCGATAGGCCGGAATGACGCGGCCCTTCCAGCCACTGTTGCGGATCATCCCGTGCCAGGGCAACGCGTCCAGGGCACCATCCGTCGTCGAGATGACTTCGATGTTGAAGCGCTCGAACAGAGCACGCGGCCGGAACGCATCGGTCTGCAGCTGCGCGGCGATCGCGTCATAATAGGCATCGGCATTGCCGGCCGTCAGCGGCAACGTCATGCCGAAGAGATTTTCGAGAGTGTAGTCCAGCCAAAGCCGGGTTGGCGTTCCCCGAAACAGGTAATAGTTCTCGGCGAAGAGACGCCAGATCTTGCGGCCGTCTGTCTCGACCGACGACCCGTCAAGCGTCGGCACCCCGAGGTCCTCCAGCCGGATCCCCTGGCTGAACAGCATCCGGAAAATGTAGTGGTCCGGCACGATAAGCAGCTGCGCCGGATCCGGGAAGTGATTGTTCTCGGCGTACCAGCGCGGATCGGTATGGCCGTGCGGGCTGAGTATGGGAAGGTCCTTCACGCCGGCAAAGAGCTCCCGCGCTATGGCACGGGACGCCGGGTCGGCGGGAAACAACAAATCCGGGGCGACAAGGGTCATTGCATCAGCCGCTCCTCCTTCGGCTGACAATTGGGTAAGATCATTTAAAGATCATGTCAACATACAAAAAAACATCGGTTGTATGATGACTTTTGCTTGACCCTGAGAGAAGGCTTGGGCACTAAATAGGATCAAGCGTAGGAGGAGAGCTATGTTCAGTCATTTTGAGGGCAGCCCATGAGCGCCCCTGCCATCCTGTCAAACAGCACGCTTGCCGCTGTTGCGGCTGACATCGCGTGCCCAGGCTACAACCGCGCACAAGCGCAGCCCGGTATCGTCCATCTCGGCCTCGGCGCCTTCCATCGCGCACACCAGGCGGTGTTCGTCGATGACTGCCTGAACAGCGGCGAGCCTGGCTGGGGCATTATTGGGGCTTCGTTGCGCAGCCGCGACACACGCGATGCGCTCGGCCCCCAAGACGGGCTGTATACCCTCTCCATCGTCGATGAATCCGGCGAGACACTGCGCGTCATCGGATCGATCCTGTCTTCGCTGGTTGCACCTGAAAACCCGGCTGCGCTGCTTGACGCGATGACGGAACCCGGCATCAGGATCGTCACGATCACCGTCACGGAAAAAGCCTATCTTCGTGACGCTTCGGGAGATCTCGACTTTTCCCATCCCGAAATTGCCTGGGATCTTGCAAATCCAGGTCAACCCCGCACAGTTCATGGCTTCCTCATCGAAGCGATCGCCCGGCGCCGGGCTGCAGGGATAGCACCGTTCACCGTACTTTCCTGCGACAATCTTCCTGCGAACGGCGCGACGTTGAGGCGCCTTGCCGTCGCTTTCGCAATGGCGCGCGATGCCGATCTGGGCGGCTTTGTCGAGCGCGAAGTCGCCTTCCCCTCCAGCATGGTGGACCGAATCGTGCCGGCGACGACGGACGAGGACCGGGACCGTGTTTCGCAAAAGCTCGGCGCCCGCGACGCCTGGCCGGTGACGACGGAGCCCTTCCTGCAATGGGTCATCGAAGACGACTTTCCCTCCGGTCGCCCGGGCTGGGAACGGTTCGGGGTCCAGATGGTGAAGGACGTCGCGCCGTTCGAAGAGATGAAGCTCCGGCTTTTGAACGGCTCGCACTCCTCAATCGCATATCTCGGCCTCCTGATGAACAAGCCAACCGTTTGCGACGCCTTCGCCGACCCGCTCATCCGGCAATTCGTGTTGCGTTTCTGGAGCGAGGCGATCGCTTCCCTTCCCGCGGATGCCGGTCTGGACCCGGCGGCCTACACGGCGGAGCTGGCAAAGCGCTACGACAACCCGGCGATCCGGCACCGCACGGCGCAGATTGCCAATGACGGCAGCCAGAAACTGCCGCAGCGCGTGATCGCCGCTGCGCTCAATCGGATGGAAGCGGGTGCTCCGGTCGGGCACTTGATGCTGGCGCCGGCGGCATGGCTTGCCGCAGCCGAGGCCCGCGGGCGAGAACTCCCGGCAGGACATTTCACGGACCCGTTGGACAGCGCGCTCGCCGATATTTTCACGACGCACGCCAACGCCATGGAAATCGCTGATGCCGCATTCGACGCAACAGGTTTCGCGGCCGGTTCGCCGTACCGGCCGGAGCTTGTCCGCATGACCGCCGGTCACCTGGTTTCGCTGCGGCGAAACGGAGCCGAAGCCACTTTAAAGGAGCTTTTCACATGAAGGAAACGTGGCGCTGGTTCGGTCCGGACGACACGGTGACGCTGGCGCATGTGCGCCAGGCGGGTGCCAGCGGTATCGTCAGTGCGCTCCATCACCTGAACGACGGCCGCGCCTGGCCGGCGGACGAAATTGCCAAGCGCAAGGCGGAGATCGAAGCTGGGGGACTGAGCTGGGACGTGGTGGAAAGCATCATCGTGCATGAGGACGTGAAGACGCGCACGGGCCGCTACAAGGAATACATCGAAAGCTACAAGCAGTCGATCAGGGCCATCGCCGCCGCCGGCATCAAGACGCTCTGCTACAATTTCATGGCGATCACCGACTGGACGCGCACCGACCTACACGCACCGATGCCGCATGGCGGCGATGCGCTTCGTTTCGACATTGTCGATTTCTGCGCCTACGACGTTCTCGTTCTGAAGCGTGAAGGTGCCGAAGCGGACCATCCACCCACCCGCCTCGCCGAAGCGGCGAAGCGTCTCGCCCGGATGAGCGAAAGCGATCTCGCGCGGCTGGAAAATAATCTGATCGGCTGGGTGCCGGCGCGCGAATTCGTCTTCGACCGCGACAGCTTCCGCAAGGCACTTGCCGGCTATGCCGACCTGACTGTCGATGGCCTGCGCGAAAACCTCTTCGCCTTCCTGCGCGAGATCGTACCCGTCGCCGAAGAGGTCGGCGTGCGCATGGCGATCCATCCCGACGACCCCTCCTTTCCGATTTTCGGCCTGCCGCGCGTCGTGTCAAGCGCATCGGACGCAAAGGCAGTGTTGGATGCGGTCGGATCACCGGCCAACGGCCTCACGCTGTGCACCGGCTCCTACGGTTCGAATGCAGCGAACGACCTGCCGAAGATGGCGCGCGATTTCGGCAGCAGAATTCATTTCGCCCACTTGCGAAACGTCACGAAGGAGCCTGACGGCTCGTTTCATGAGGCTGAGCATCTAGCAGGTAACACCGACATGGTGCGCGTGGTCGCCGCGCTGATGCGGGAGGAAGCCCGCCGCAAGGGCGACGGCAGTACGGACTGGCAAATCCCGATGCGCCCCGACCACGGCCATGCCATCGTTGACGACATCGGCAAGAAGGTGAACCCGGGCTATTCCTGCATCGGGCGGCTGAAGGGGCTCGCGGAACTTCGCGGCATTCAGACGACGCTTCAGGCCACCGGAATACCCGACTGGCTATAGGAGGTATCGTCGATGGTGGCCCCAACCCGAAAACTGCGCACCGGCATTATCGGCCTTGGAATGGCATCGGCGCCGCATGCGCTGAGCCTGCTCGACCTTAAAGACAAGGTCGATATCGCTGGCGCCTTCAGCCCGACCGAGACGCGGCGCACCGCTTTTGCGCAGCGGTACGGCCTGCCGGTCGTCGACAGCGCCGATGCGATCTTCGACGATCCGTCCATCGACTACGTCGTCATCCTGACACCGCCAAGCACACATCTGGAGCTGGTAAAGCGCGCGGCGAAGGCCGGCAAGCAGGTACTTCTGGAGAAGCCGCTCGAAATTTCCCTGACGCGATCACGGCAGGTTGTCGAAACGGCCGAGCGGGCCGCGATCAAACTCGGTGTGGTTCTACAACGCCGGTTTTGTCCCGCTATCGCCGAGACGGCGCGACTGATCGCCGAAGGAAAGCTGGGCGAAATCGTTTCCGCATCCATGCGGCTCGGCAATTGGCGTCCGCAAAGCTATTATGACGAGCCGGGTCGCGGAACCTTGGCACGTGACGGCGGCGGGGTTCTGCTAACCCAGGCGATCCATACCATCGATCAACTGATCGTATTGGCGGGATTGCCGACGCAAGTCACCGGCTTCGCCGTCACAAGCCCCGTGCACAGCATGGAAACGGAAGACGTCGTCCACGCTGCGCTTCGCTTTAGCAACGGCGCGCTCGGTGCCCTCAGCGCAACCACCGCCGCCTATCCGGGCTTTCCCGATGTGATCGAGATTCTTGGCACCCTCGGCACGGTACGGGTCGAAGGCGACCGCTGCATCATCAATCTGACGGACGGGCGTAACATCGAGCTGCAGGACGATTCCACGAACGGCGGCAGCGGCGCAGATCCCATGGCCTTTTCCCATGTCAACCATCGTGCCGTGCACGAGGATTTTTTGAATGCGATTACAACGGATCGGCAGCCGCTCGTCTCTGGCGTCGAAGCGCTCAAGGCACATCGGCTCATCGACGCCATCCTGCGTGCCTCTACCTCGGGTAAGGTCGTACGGGTCTGAAGCGCGTCAAGTTCGGAATTTTGGCGGGGTCACTGGTCGCCGGATTGGGCGGATATATGATCTTGAGGGTCAGCGGCCGTAGGCCCGCCAGAGTCGCGGAGCGCGAGCGGGTTCAGCCCAGCCAGCCAAGCACGCCCGCGACAACAAAGGAAATCTGAACGATGGCTACGGCAACCAGCGCCATCCACATGAGGTTCATTCCGCGGCCCTTGAAGGTCAAGTGTCGTCCTTCCGCTCACTATGTCGCAGTCGAAAATACCGGCATAGCCAACCCTACCGCGATTGGCAACCCGAGCCCATATCTGATGTCGGTCGCGCATAGACTGGAAGAAGATCATGATACACCAGCCGCACGGGCCCGAACACGAAAGCCTTGCCAAAATTGCCCTGTTGATCGGCACCATGGCGTTGCTCGTTAGCTTGGCGGCCAGCCTGGCGCTGGCACTATGGCTTCTTTAAACGCGACGTAATGACTTACCACTCTAGTTTGGAATTCAAGGATGTCACGCGACAGTTCCGGCCCTGGGGTGACATAGACGGGGAACACCGTCGATGCTTTCGCCAAGCATTCCTACCAGGAGAACTCAAAAGGGAATTGTTTGCGTCAGATTACTTGAAGCCCGTGCCGTGGAATTCGAACGCTCCCGCCAGAGGGACTTCCTTCCTCCTGACAGGAGGAAGGCCTCGTCGCCGCTTCCAAAACTGGCGGACCGGGCTTTCGGGTCTCACAAGGTCCGCCGCTTTCCTTGCTGCTGAAACAAGCGAACGCATTGCCATGTCAACACATAAAAGACCGCGCGGCATAGAGCGGCGAGCCGGCCAGCAAGCGTATTTGCACGCCCGCCCGCATTGGCATCAAAGTTAGGAATAGACGTGGGGATGACACGAGAAGTAGCCGGCGGAGGTGACCGCTGGCCTAAAGCTTGCACCTGACGTTGCCGCCTTGGGTACCAGGCTCTCGACGTGGCAAGTGCCGGCCCTGCAGGGCGCTGATCACGGACTTCACGGCTCCGCAAGACGATTGTTTGCAGCGGCCTCAATGAACCGCACGGCGGTTGCAACACCGTCCTCTTCCCGGATCATGGAGCCGAGCGCGTCAGCCTGGTGCCGCATAAGCGGGTCATCCATAGCTGCGATTGCTGCTGTCAGGCGCTCAACGGATAGTGCTCTACGGTTGAGAGGAAACCCAACACCGAGTTCCTGCACCCGCCTTGCCCAGAAAGGCTGATCGCCGAAGAATGGGCAGATGACCATGGGCTTGCCGGCTCGAAGAGATGCCGCGGTGGTTCCGGCTCCGCCATGGTGGATGATCGCGTGCATATGGGGAAACAACCTGTCGTGAGGAGCGTCACGGATAATGTGAACGTGTCGGGCCCTTTGTTCGGCGGAAAGGGCCCCGCCTCCAAAGGCCAATACACCCCGCTTGCCCGCCCTTGCGAGAGCTTCGAAAACAGTGGCCGTCATGCGATCTGGATCCAACCCGGGCATGCTTCCGAAGCCGACATAAATCGGCGGCTGCCCTTCCGCGAGGAAGGCTTCCAAGTCGTCTGGCGGTCGCCAGCTCTTGCTGTCGAGAAACCAGTAGCCGCTCACCAGGACGTCCCTGCACCAGTCCGGAGGGACCGGAACCGCATGGCTACTGTAGGCGTAGAGCGTGCCGCTCGAAGCAACAGCAGGCGTCCTCCGTTGCGTCAAGCCAAGTTGTTCCGACCTCCAGGCCGAAAGGATCTTGCCGAACAGTAGGTCGGCGCCCCTGATGGCCGCGATATGGCTGATCCGGTTGAGCCAGCCCAGATCCTTGAAGGGCAACATTGGGCTGGGAAAGGCAGACGTTGGCGTAAAGCCAGGCAGGGGCGAAGCCAAAACAAATGGGCGCTGAAGAGCCTCCGCCATGTGTGGTACCGCGATGGCTTTCGGGTGATATACGAAGATGTCGGGCGTAAACGCTTGGGCTGCTTTCCATTCCGCGTCGAGCAAGGCTCGCATCATCGGACGGACGTGCTTCAGAAGCTTGAGACCGGCGCCGAACCCTCGGCCGCTGGCAATCGCGGCCTTTCCTTCCGGGGTATCAAGAAGAGCAAGGAACTGTCCCGGCAACGGGGCGAAGGCGATGCCGTGTGTTCGAACCATACTTTCGAACTGATCCGGGGCGGCAAGCTGTACGCGGTGGCCCCGCTCGATCAATCCCAATGCCAAAGCGATATAGGGCTGAACGTCTCCTCGCGTACCGAGCGTATGAATAGCTACTTTCATCGTGCTGTCTTGCCTTACCTCAATGCGAGCGGACACGGTTCGGAATGGAACAGCTTGCTCAACAACCATTCGCCGAATCCTTAGCTGCCAGAAAATATGACTTGGAACTGTAGGTGTGAAGTGTTTGCGCACCCCAAACCATGAACGTGACATACGAGTCAAAACCTGACAACATGAACGGCAGATGAACGAAATCTGTCACCGAGACCGGTTCTCCAAAAAGGAGCTACCGTCATATTTTCTTTGTTCGGCCCGGCTGCCAGCCTTAAGGATACTCGGTATTCAAGCCTTGCAGCCTCTGTCACGTCGGCCATCGCCTATGGTGCAGGCATGGAGAATGTCCGCATCACCGCTCGCGCCGAATACGGAATTGTCCGGCTTGAAGGAACTGCGCCAACGTTGACGATCGCAGACCGCGCGGTCGAGATTGCAGTCGGGGTGGCCGGATGCAACGTTCGCAGCGTTATCACTTTGAGCCACCACTAAATCGACAGACGGCCCTCTCAACCCAGGCGACCAGTGTAGGTCACGGTGATGAGTCCTAAATGGACGCCGGCGGCGACAGATTTATTTACGGCCGCTGAAATCCGCAGGACCCTGCGGGCTTACACACTCGCCACTTTGGTGGCGTTGTTCATCCAATGGTTCTCGAACGCGACTTCGTGAGCGACAGCGTCCGGATCAGATCGTGACCTGAATTCCAAGCTCGACCACTCGGCCCGTCGGAAGTTGGAAGTATTCGGTAGCGTTGCTGGCATTCCGGGCGAGGCCAATGAATACACGATCCTGCCAAAGAGGCATTCCGCCCTTCACCGATGGCTTGATGGTCCGGCGCGACAAAAAGAACGACGTCGACATGATATCGAACTTCCAGCCGAGTTTTCGTGCGAGCGCAAGAGCCTTCGGAATGTTTGGCGTCTCCATATAGCCGAAGGTGATGACGGCGCGGCTAAACAGCGGATTGAAGCTCTCAAAACGAATCTTCTCGTCGTCCGGCACGATCGGCGAACTGGATGTTACCACACTCAGAATCACGTTGTGTTCGTGCAGGACTTTGTAGTGCTTGAGGCTATGGAGGAGAGCGGTTGGCGCCCCTTCGACCTCGCTGGTGAGAAAGATCGCCGTTCCGGGAACCGTGTTGGGCTTCTTCTTCGTCAGATTGTCGAGAAGGAAGTTGAGCGGCACATCGTCGGCTTTGGTCCTGTCCGACAGCAGCTTGCGTCCCGATATCCAAGTCTGCATCAGGAAGCCGATGAAGATGGCGACAACCGCTGGCACCCAGCCGCCTTGGGCGAATTTCGCGACATTGGCAGCGAAGAACCCGGCATCGATGATGAGCAGCGGGATGACAACTGCGAGTGCCGCCAAGAGCCGCCAGCGCCATATCTGCCGCATCACGACGAGAAGCAGAACGGCCGTCACGAGCATCTCCCCTGTCACTGCGATCCCGTAGGCCGCGGAAAGGGCACTCGAGCTTTTGAAGCCGATTACGAGCAGGACGACGGAGATCAACAGCAGGAAGTTGACCTGTGGCATGAAGATCTGCCCGGCCTGTGATTCAGAGGTGTGGAGCACGGTGAAACGGGGTAGCAGGTTGAGGTGCATCGCCTGGCTCATGAGCGAGAATGCACCTGAAATCACCGCCTGGCTGGCAATGACGGTCGCCATCGTGGCCAACACCACCATCGGCAGCAGTGCCCATTCGGGCTGCATCTCGAAGAAGGGATGCTCGACGGACTGAAGATGGGTCAGCACGAAAGCTCCCTGCCCGAAATAGTTCAACAGAAGGCATGGAAACACCAGCGCGAACCAGGCGAAGACGATCGGTCGGCGGCCGAAATGCCCGAGGTCGACATAGAGGGCTTCCGCACCTGTGACGGCCAGAAAGACCGCGCCGAGCACGGCGATGGCAATATGCGAATGGTCGATCAGGAAGCGGACACCATAGTATGGATTGAGAGCGACCAAAACGCCGGGCGCTTCAAAGATATGAAAGAGGCCCGAGACGCCGAGTGCCAGAAACCACAGCGCGGTGATCGGTCCGAATACAGAGGCCACGCGACCGGTCCCAAATCTCTGGACAAAGAAAAGCGCGACGATAATGCACAATGTGATCGGCACGACCCAATCGGCGAGCTGTGGCGCAAGGACCTCCAGTCCTTCAACGGCCGAGAGAACAGAAATTGCCGGGGTGATGATGGCGTCACCCAGAAACAATGATGCACCGATGATGCCAAGGACCAGGACCCAGACAGGACGACCCTTCAAGCTGTTTCGGGCAAGTGTCATCAAGGAAAGCGTGCCGCCTTCTCCCTTGTTGTCAGCCTTCAAAACAAAGCCAACATATTTCACCGTGACGACAATGGTCAGCGCCCAGACGATCAGGGAAAGAAGCCCGAGAATCTCAGTGACGGTTCCGCCGGCGGACTGCTTGGATGCGTGAAGCGCCTCGCGGAAGGCATAGATCGGGCTGGTACCGATATCGCCGTAGACGACTCCGATCGCCCCTAAAACCAGAATGCGGAAGTTCTTTCTCTCGGAATGGGTGTTTTCGCTAACGTCCAGCTTTGGATTAGGTGTCAACCCCGACCTCCTTTTGCAGTGAGCAAAAAGCTCTACAGAAAGACCCCCCATTACTCAACTGCTAGCAGCAGATGACCTATGAATTGCGGCGTATGCCCTCCCGCGCGCGCTCGGCCGCAGCGTGATGGCTGAAGTCACCGCGGGACCAATGGGAGGCAATCTACAAGGGTTTGGGCTTTTCCGAGGCAGCGGCCCGCTCCGGCATGAACATGACGGCTGTCAACCTAGATGGCGACTTTGGCAAGCCCACAGAGCACGAGCGCGGCCACGTCACACTCCAGGACATCATCGCTGCAGCCGTCGCCGGGCCGGCGGGCTCATCCAACGTTGTATAGCTGGCTGTCGCATAAGGCGCGAGACATACGCGACTGCCGAAAGTAAGGAGGCGTCAAAGCCGTCTTTCAACCGCAGTCGAAAGGAATTATTCGGAAAGCTACTTCAGAAAAGGCATTCGCCCGCGCCGGAAATCGATCGCAAGATCTGGCCTGATCAGGAATCGGGTGGCCACAAAAGTCAAACCTGTGCATGCTATGAGCCAGCTCAGGAGCTGGTAGATGACAACCGCTTAGCCCTTTGCGTGAAGGAAATGATTAGCGATGGTTGAGCGTATTGGCGTCTTTTGTGTTTCCTATGGGGAACAACAACTGTAAGAGAAATGCGCATCGACATTTCCCCGATGTGGGTCAGTCATCGGGTCGCCGCGCTAATGCGCCGAGGTGCACCGTTTTCACTATCCGCCCATGGCCTGAATGTTTCTAAGATCGATTGACAGGTTTACTCAGGCGCTAACTCAAGGCGCTGTTTCACAAGCCAAGCCCAAAGCTCGGGATCATTTAAGGCGGCCCACTCGACCCCCGAGTGGTCGACGCCCTCCAGAACACTCAAACGAGCATTGCGCTTCAGACCCACAAGGCGCTCATAAAGCACGACTGAATCCGACAAAGGGATGACATTATCGTTCGTGCCGTGGAACACCCAGAAGGCTGCCTTTTCATTTGTCCTGCTCAGGTAGTGGCGGTTACCGCCGCCAGCGATCGGAACGACAGCGGCGAATGTTCCGGGAAACTGTTCTGCCATGGCCCAACTACCGAAACCGCCGCGGCTGAACCCCACGACATAAACGCGCGCGCGATCGACGCGATACTTCGACATAACTTCTTCGAGAGCCGCCTCCACTTTCTCGATGGGATAAAGCAGCTCTTCGCTGGGATTCTGAGGCGAAAAAACTAGGAAGGGGAATGTCTTTCCATCCTCGATCAATTTTGGAATGCCACTCGATCTAACTTTCTCGATATCGGTCCCGCCCTGATCGCCGCCGTGTAGCCACACAACAAGCGGATACGAGTTGCTGGACGACGCATAGTCGTCTGGCGTGTACATCAGATAATTGAGATCATTCTTTATGCTGGCGCTCGACGTCGCTGCCAACTGCTCGGCATGCGCCGCGCCTGCGCTGCACACTCCAATTACGGCCGTGAAAGCCAGTGCCATGATGTTCCGCGTCATTCGACCTCCTCCTTCATGATGTTTCGCCTGTAACATCACATGGAGCCGAAGAACCAGAACTCAAGCCCTCCGAGGATGGAACCGTTGGTTCGGGGAGGGCTCTCGCGGGAAACCCTGGCAATCGCGGAAGCGCAACGGATCGAGTGTGTCCGATACCGAAATTCCGACCGATTGGATATGGAGATGAAGCCAGATACCAGGGCCTTTAAAGCCCTACAAAAAATTCAGTCTGCCAAGCGTCCTCCGACATGTCTTGGTCCGGCGCTTTCCTGACGCGACCACTGGCAAGGCAGACCAACGGTTTCCAGTAGCGCTCGCGGGTGGTGTGAATGACCAAAATGAAGGCGGAAAGCAGCCTAAGCTCTGGACGATAACAGAATGTCCGCTCGGTCTGGAAGCGCTCTATCACTCCAAGCTCCTGATGAGTTTAGAACCATCGACCACTACGTTGCCAATCATCTGAAATCCGGTTGCACAGCAGACTTTCCTTTACGAATTCATCCAAAGGCTAGCGGTTGCGGTTCGACAAACGCGCGCGTTTTTACTGACCAAACTTTCGATGTGATTTCTGGTTAGTGAAGCTGATCGATTATTACTGCAACCCCGGTTGAATGTATCCCGTGACAACCCGTCGAAAAAATCGACGGGTTGTCAGCAGCCCGAAGGCGCTGATGTCGGCGCCCCCGTTATCGAGACACCTATTTACTAACCAACAAGCGCGTTATCGTCACGCTTGACGGCAACGATCGTCGAACGCGGCAGCTTGCCTTCGCCGTCCGGGAAGGGCGCGCTGGGGTGCTGGATGCCGACGAACATCGTCCGCTTGTCGCCGGACCAGGTCATGCCGGTCACTTCACCGCCCTTTGGACCGGTGAGGAAGCGCTCGATGCGGCCGGTTGCCGGATCGCCGGCGAGCATCTGGTTGTTGCCCTGACCAACGAAATCGCCCTCGTTCGAATCCTCGCCGTCCGTCTGGATCCAAAGGAGACCGGTCGAATCGAACATCATACCGTCCGGCGAGTTGAACATGTTGCCGGCATTGATGTTGGACGAACCGGCATACGCGTCGTCCTTGTGGACGCCCGGGTTGCCGGCCATGACGAATAGGTCCCACTTGAACTTGTCGTCGGCATGGTCGTCGTTTTCCGGATACCATCGCACGATCTGGCCGAACTCGTTGCTTTCGCGCGGGTTGACGGCACTGAGTTCCATGACGTCGCCGCCGGCATTGGTGCGCATCTTGCCGTCTTTGAGGACGCCGCGATGGCTGTTGTTGGTCAGTGCGCAATAGGCTTCGATGGCGACCGGGTTGACCGCGACCCATTCCGGGCGGTCCATGGTGGTAGCGCCAACCTTCGAGGCGGCCTGGCGGGTGAAGACGGCGATTTCGTCCGCCTTCATGCCAGTGGTTTCCGGTGTCAGAGCCAGCCATTCGCCGGTGCCTTCGTCGGAAAACTTGGCGACGTAGAGCGTGCCTTCGTCGAGCAGCTTCGAGGTGTCGCCACCCGGCACATAGATGCCGTTGGAAATATACTTGTAAAGAAATTCGCCACGCTCGTCGTCGCCCATATAGACGACTACGCGACCGTCGCGGGCAATCACTACGGCGGCGTTTTCATGCTTGATGCGGCCGAGCGCGGTGCGCTTGATCGGCGTAGAGGACGAGTCCGTCGGATCGACCTCGACGACATAACCGGCGCGGCGCGGTTCGTTCGGATTCTTCGATACGTCGAAACGCTCGTCGAACTGCTCATAGCCGTAGCGGGTCTCGGCGACGATACCATAGCGCTTGAAGTCGTCCGGCATCTTGAAGTTCGTGTCCGTCGAGCCGAAGTAGCCGTTGAAGTTCTCTTCGCAGGTGAGGTAGGTGCCCCAAGGGGTCTTGCCGGCGCCGCAGTTGTTGAACGTCCCGAGACAGTCGACACCGTTCGGATCGGCAGCCGTCTTAACGAGGCTGGAGCCGACCGCCGGGCCCGAAAGTTTCATCGGTGTGTTATGATGGATGCGACGGTTGAAGGGGCTATTGACGACGATTTTCCAACCGTCGCTGCCTTCGGTTACTTCCATGACGGTCACGCCCTGCATGTTCTGCAGGATCTTTACGTCCTCGAGGCTCTTCGGCATGCCCTTTTCGTTGTTGGGCAGGTTGGTCTCGTTGTTCACATATTCATGGTTGACGGCGATCACCTGGAGATTGCCGATCACGAAGAGTTCCATTCCGTCGGTGTTCTCGCCAAAAACCTTGTCAGAGGCTTCGAGCGACACGCCGTTGGCTGGATCGATGTCGGCGACGTTGGAAAACAGTGGCTGGCCCCACTTTGCGAGCGGCTTCCAGCTGTAGCCTTCCGGCACGTGGACGGTGGTGTCGGTGGCAATGGCGATCGGCTTGAACGGGAAGCGCGATGCGGCTTCCTGTGCCTGGGCTGGAGTCGAGCTCATCAGGTTGCCGACCGAACCCATGGCGACGGCGGCCGAGCCCATGGCCAGGACGCCCAGAAACCCACGACGCGATAAGGCGCGTTCGACGACACGATCGAAATCGGTCAGGGCCGGCGGCGGATTGTGTAATTCGTCCCATTCGTCCCAGGACAGATGGTTCGTGTTGGTGTCACTCATGTTGATCTCCGAGCTTGGAATGGAATGGTTCCAACAAGACATATCTCGACAAAATCACATCCGGATGACGGGTAGCGTCGCCTTAACTTGGGTGTGGCATAGGATGGCCACGATGGAGCCCATTTATTCCGCAGTCGACAGGGTGATTTGACGCTACGTGTGCATGGCGGCATTTCGCAGTTTGCGATGTTCAGCAGTGCTCGTCCGGTTGCGACGAAGATGGATGGCTCACGCGCTCGTTGGTCAACGCCGTGCGCTCGCGCGAGATGCGCCGGCGATCCTCTTCTAGCGCACGCACCAGCGCCTCGCCGTCGATCTTGTCGCTCTTTGCCCGTATCGCCAACCTCGAACTGGTCGATGAACTCCGTCTTGTCGAGAATGCCGGCTATACCGGTGCCTATTTCCGCGCCGAGCTCGCCAAGGCCGTGGGCGGCCACAAGAACGTCGGCGACGTGCGCGGCGACGGGCTGATGGCAGCGGTCGAATTCGTCGAGGACAAGGATGACTGCACGTTCTTCGACGCATCGAAGAAGATCGGCCCACAGGTCTCCGCCGCCCTGCTTGAGCGCGGCGTCATTGGGCGTGCCATGCCACAGGGCGATATCCTCGGCTTTGCCCCACCGCTCTGCCTCACCCGCGTCGAAGCCGACATCATCGTAAAGGCAGCGGGCGGCGCAATCGAGTCCGTTCTCGGCCGCTAAGGGAGGATCGGATGGTTGCTGTTCCTGAAACGATGGCCGCCGTGCGCCTGATGGGTCACGGCGGCCTCGACAAACTGGTCTCTCTGCCGCGACGTGCCGGTGCCTTCCGTGGCACCGGGCGAGGTTCTGATCAGGGTCAGCGCCTGCGGCATGATTCCTTACGCAATTGGCCCCGATCCAAGGTTGGCTCGATATCGGCCGTGTTTATCACGCAGCGACAAGCACGATTTTGCCTTGGACGTTCCCGCGAGAAGCGCGCCGGTGGGCGATCGCGGCGTCTGCCAACGGATCGGTGCTATCCACGATGATGCGAAGGGTGCCGTTTTCCCGCAAGCGACTACCCTCGGCCAGTTGCGTGCCGCTGGAGCGAACCTGTGTCGATGACACCGTGATCCCGCCTCTTGCCGCTTCTTCATGGCCAGAAAAGCCGAGAGAATTGACGAGATACAGTGCACCGCCCTACTACAGGACCGTCAACCAGCGTCCATGTTCGCACCACCCACAGCATCGACGACAAGGCCACCTCCTCTGCAACCGTTTCAGCAGCCGTCCTGGTGTAATCGATGAACGCGTCTGCGCCCAACTCACGCAGCAGCCTCATGCTTGCCGGATGCGACAGCGATCACGCGCGCCCCTTTCCACTTCGCCACCTGAACCGCCAGATGTCCGACGCCGCCTCCAGCGCCATTCACCAAAACCGATTTCCCATCGAGGGCGATCGGTACATGGCGGAACGACAGGAACGGGTTTGCGGCGTCATGGCCGAGGTCCACTAGAAACTGCCAGGCCGTCAGCAGTGACATGGGGGCGCCGGCCGCCAGAACGTGATCGATTCCAGCGGGCTTTAACGCCAGTTCAGATGCCGGCAACCGCTGCCTTTCGTAAGATCCTCCCGCTTGAGACGCTGGAAGGTCTTCAATTCAGGGGGCCGTCATCCTGGAGTTTCCCGACATGGCGGCAGCTCGCTTTTGGTATGGAAGTGCCGAATATCAGGCGGCAGCCGCACACCGCTTCCGGGGCGCGAGATATCGCGGCTTCATAATTGAAGGCCGTGAGCCCTAGGGTACCGTGATTGGCGTCTCCGGCCGTAATTCGTCTTTCCAGGCTTCTAACACCGTCTCGCAGTCGGCAACGGCTCGCCTCTGTGTTCGCGTTCAAACGTCCGGTGCCGCTCCTCGGGATCACCCTTTCGTCGCTCGACACCGAAGAGAGCGGGCAAGAACCGCAGCTAGCTCTCGGGCTCTGATCAGCAAGTCCGCAAAACGAAAAAGCCTGCCGCGGGAGGAGGTGCGGCAGGCTTTCCGAAAAAAACCGAACAGCAGCTGGGAGGAGGAGTGCCGCTGTTCCGACAGACGTCCCTTGGGAGGAGGAGTGGGCCGTCTGAAATCGAAGCTGTGCGGGAGGAGGTGCATCGCTTCGATGAAACCAAGATACCCTTTCTCTCCGCACATTAAATAGACTTTGCTGCAACGCAGCTATGCGGAAAATGCACGGCCTCTCCCCGACGAAAGAAATCTCCAACTCAGGGCTTCGTGGCAGGCCAGATAGTCAGGCCGATCCAATCCTTGCCATCAAGATAGGCGGCAATGACCATGAGCGACGCCGGGGCCGGGTCACTCAACTCTGGGCGGTTATCGAGGATCAGTTCCTTGCCGCGCAGACGCGCCCACCTTTTCAGATCCCGTACCCAATAGCTGCGCCGAACCTCGGGGCGGTTTCGTGAAAATATCCCGCCATTCTCCTCAACCACCGTTGTCAGATATGGCCGGATTTCGACGCCGTTCTTCGCAGCGATTTCAACGAAGGGATCAAAGCCGATGTAGGACCAAGGCGAGCCGATGGAGAAAAGGTATTCAACGATTTTAGTCACTGCCTGTCATTCCTGTGAACATTTAGAGTAAAATTGAGCGAGAGATACTCTCACTCATGCCGTTCGAAGCTGTCTGCCCACATCCCTTGTCAGCCGAGTTGCGGCGCGATGAGCGTAAAGAAATCATGGAGAATCTGCCGGTATTCCTGGTCTTCGAACTCGTAGGGAAGCTCTAGCCTGAGTTCGCTGACAAGCGGCAGAATTGGATCGGAAAACAGCTGCTCAAGAATCTGCTCCGCGCAGCCTACTAGATCGCCTGCGTAGAGCGTACGCCGCTCGCCCTGCGGCGTTAGAGTGCGCTCGTGACGCCCAGCCGCATAGTCAAGATAACGCTTGCGGGTCAGAGCGTCGGCGCTGTCGGTCGGCACCATGACACGCCCGAGCCCATCGGCGCCAGCCGCTTCTCGGACCCCATGTCGAGCAAATGAGCAAGTAACTTTCTCAATGGAGCTTACCAAAGCCTGTTGATCCATCTGCGGCCTCATCGCCTTGAGAATAGGTGGGAGTGGCGCGCCGGTTGGCACTGACTTTCCTTCTCAGGAGAGAGAGCAGTCCATATCCCCCCTTCCATCGTCCAAAGCCGCTGTCGATATTGATATGCCCTGCATATCCAAGGTCTTTTGTCTGAGTCTTCCACAAGGCACTGTAGAATGACAGGCTTTCGAGAGGCATATAGATATCGTTCAGACTTCCGACCGTGATGGTTGGAAACGGTAGAGCACGGGTCGGCATCCGACCGAAATGGATTGCCCCTGGGTGAAGCTTTTCCGTGGTGGTGAGATCGCAAGGGGCGACGAGCAAGGCTCCCTTGATCAACGATGCCGAAGGAGTGTCCGCGCATTTCGCGGCCAGTAAACAGCCAAGACTGTGGGCAACAATGTAGGCCGGCCCTTCTTGAGCCAGGACCTCCTCAAGCCGTTTCATCCATGCCTCAATCCGGGGAAATTGCCAGTCGTCCTGCTCGACCAGCCGACTTCTTACGTCGTCCTTGAGCCAGAAACGCTGCCAATGTCCGTCATCGGATCCATTCAAACGGGGCAGGATCAATGTGGGTATCATCTGATCTTCTCCGCCTTGGACCGCCTTCAGCTCTGAAAACAGCGAGGGCGCTGTTCGAGGGCGAATATCTCTTCCGAAATTTCGGATATTCGGTCGCGCAGATCACGGCGCGCCCGGTAATCCATGCCACCGCTTCCCGAAAATCCGGCATCATCAAGGTCCAGCTTTGCTTCCAATTGGTCCTTCATGGTTTGGAGGCGGTCTCATCATGTCCTCACATCCGTAACGTGGAAATCCCGCATTCCCACCATCGGTGATAGTGCGAGCATTGTTATCCATGAAAAATAGACTAAGGAAACAGTAGCCTAACCACGGCAGTGATCGCAAAAATTTACGCCGCCGCTCGGGCCATGGCTGGAAAACTGGCCTGAGAAAAATCGGAAGCGCCTGCGAGCCGGTGGCTGACAGGCAGACCAGCTACGCAATGCCCCGGCCCATTTGCACAATATTTGTGGACCTGAAACACGATCAAGGTCGCGCAATGATATCCGTTGCACCATGATGGCCCGGACTATCGACATTGCCATTTTCAACACGGGCCCTTGATGCTGTTTGTCCCCCTCCCCTTCGTCGTCGCCGTGCTACTGGTCGTTTTGTTCGTTATCGTTCTCAAGCGAGATGAAGGCGCGCCGCCAAATGTGCCATTCCTCGCACTTATCCTGCTCAGTGCCTTTCAGTCGCTGCTCTCCGGTCTGCGTTGGGGTTATGCCGTTGAAAGCGTGATGTATATCATGCCGGTCCTCGCGGCCGCCGTGCCGCCGCTCGCCTACACCGGCGTTGCGGGGCTCGTGCGGGAAAGCAGCATGTCCTTGCGCATGCAGATTGGGCTGCACGCGATCCCATCGCTTGTCATTGTCATGCTGGTTGCCGTTTGGCGGGACGCCATCGATGCGATACTGGTGCTAATTTTCGTCGGTTATGCGGTGGCGATCCTGCGCTTGATGCAAGCCGGGACAGATGCCCTGCGCCTTGCCCCCTTCGATGGCGCAGCGCCGGCTTATCGCGCTATTCTCTTTGCCGCATTTGCGCTGCTCCTTTCGGCATCTGTCGATACACTTATTGCTCTCGACCTTGCGTGGACGCACGGCGAATATACCCGGCCGGTGATCACGACCGGAAATCTCGCGGCACTGGCCGTGCTGTCGATCGCTGCCGCAGCCGCCAGCCGAAGCCATAGCCCCATGGGCACGCCCGATGCCGACCTGAAGCCGCAACTGGCCGAAGACAAAGAGACGATGGCTGACATCCAGGCATTGATGGAAACAAAACGCGTCTATCGCGATGCGGACCTCAATCTTGACCGGCTAGCCCGCAAACTCGGCATCCCCGCGCGGCAGATTTCAACGGCGATCAACCGCGCGACGGGCAAGAACGTCTCGCAATATGTCAACGAGCACCGGATCGCCGAGGCCTGCAGCCAGCTGGTGACAACCGAACGGCCCGTGACGGAAATCATGTTCGAGGTTGGCTTCCAGACAAAATCCAACTTCAACCGCGAATTTCGCCGTGTCACCGACATGACGCCTCTCGAATGGCGCGAACGCAACGCAAAACCGACCTCAATCGCGATCGAGTACGGCCGCAAACGCGTTTGAGGTCTCGTTTCCGCTCCAGCCACTCATGCTGGTTGCATGAACACACATCCCGACATTCGCACCGAACACGATCGCAAGCTCGCCGAGACCCTGAAGTCTCTGTCTTTCGAGCCTGCTCCTGACAACACGAAGCCGCAGAACCGGCCGCTCCGGCGGCTTATCTTTCCCGGCTGCCTCTCAGCACTGGCCTTGGCTGCCATCGGTGGCGTTGTCCTCTCTCAGGCGGAAACGACCCACACCATTCAGGCCACCATTTCCACTCTGCCCAATCCTGCAGACAGCGTTTCATCGTCCATAGAGGTCGGTGCGCATCAAGACGCAGGGAATGAGGAGCAAAACACTCCGCGAAATCCCATCACAGCAGTTCGCGAACTGACAGGCTCCGGTTTTGTGGTCGCTCCACGCGTGACGACCGTCTTCTCCAAATATGAAGGCAGGATCACCAAAATCCTGGTGGATGCCGGTGATCGCGTCGAAAAGAACCAGGTCCTGGCGACACTTGAGGATGCCGGCGCCCGCTTCGCGCTCGATCAGGCGAAAGCAGGAAAAACTGGAGCGGAACTGGTCCTTGCGGGCCGGGCCATCGATCTTGCACAGGCCCGCGCCTCTCTTCACCGCTCACAGACGTTAGCGGCCAGGGATGCCACATCCGATCAGGCGCTCGAAGAAGCGCGCACGCTCGCGGACCGCGCCTTAAACGCGCTTGCGCAAGCCAGGCAGGACCTTGAACGCGCTGATCTCGCCATCCGTATCGCCGAAGAACCGGTCGCGGAACTGACCGTTCGTGCACCCTTTGCCGGCACCGTGACGCGACTTGAAGCCCATGCCGGCGATACCGTGCTGGCGCGTATCGACAGCGTGCGCGAAGGCCAAAGCCTGATGACGATCACCGATACGGCGAGCATGGTGATAGACGCCGATATCGCCGAAACCAGCATTGCCCTGCTCCAGCCCGGACTTCAGGGCGAGGCGATCCTCGACGGGTTCCCTGGTCGGCCCTTCGCCGTCACGATCCTGCGTCTGGCACCCGTCATCACTGCGGAAAAAGGGACCGTTGCCCTGCGCCTGTCCCTTGCCGCGCCCCCCTCCGGTATCCGGCCGAACATGGCCGTCCGTATCCGCATCCCTCTCATCGACCAGACCAACCCCATTGGAGGCAACACGCAATGACCCAACATATCGCTCAGGAGCCCTACATAGCGCTCACGGGAATCAGCAAGGCCTACCGCATTGGCGGTCTGGCGATCCCGATCTTTTCCGGGCTCGATCTCTCTATCCACCGCGGCGATTTTGTCGCCGTCATGGGACCATCCGGATCCGGCAAATCGACATTGCTCAACATGCTGGCCGGCATCGACCGGCCCGATACCGGAAGCCTGCGCATCGGCGCAAGTCATCTCGATCAGATGGGCGAAGCTGCACGGTCCTCCTGGCGGGCGCACCATATGGGCATCGTCTTCCAGTTCTACAATCTGCTGCCGATGCTGACCGCCGCGGAGAATGTCGAACTGCCACTGCTGCTGAAACCCCTGTCACGCAGGGAACGGCGCATCCGGGTTGAAAGGGCCCTCGATCTGGTCGGGCTTTCCGGCAGGGAAAAACAATATCCCGGCGTCATGTCCGGAGGCCAGCAGCAGCGGGTCGGTATCGCCCGGGCCATCGTTTCCGATCCAGGCCTGCTTCTCTGCGACGAGCCGACCGGCGATCTCGATCGCAAGTCCGCCGACGAGATTCTCGAAATGTTGCGCTTCCTCAACCGTCAGCTGGAAAAGACGATCGTCATGGTGACGCATGACCCACAGGCAGCACTCCATGCCAAACGGACGCTGCATCTCGACAAGGGCGACTTCATCGAAGAAAAAAGGGCCGCCTGATGACCTTCCTTGATCTTGCCAGAAAGAATGCATGGCGAAAGCCGCTACGGACAGTGCTGCTCATCGTCAGCATAACGGTCGCCTTCCTGACCTATGGGCTAACGGCAAGCTTCCTTGCCGGTGCGCAAGGGGCGGCCGGCGCGAGCGACGATTTGCTCGGCGTCATGAGCGCTGGCGGGCGAACACTGCCTCTGGCCATCGCCGCGATTCCGCGGATTGCGGCCGAACCCGATGTCGCGGCTGTTGGCTATATGAGCCGGATGCGTGGTTTCGTGGATTTGGAAAAAAATGTTGTTGCCGTGAGCGCTGGTGATCCAGCCCTTCTGATGGCCGTCAACGGCAAGGAGCTGGGGCTGACGTCGGATCTCATTCATGCAATCGGACAGGCGCGTGAAAACGTTCTAGTTGGCCGGGCGCTGGCAGACGCGCAAGGGTGGACGGCCGGTCAGCGCATATCCGTCACCACCTTCGACACTGCAAAGAAGGATGGAAGCCGCGACTGGCGCTTCAAGATTGCCGGCATCTTCGAGGGCGAGAATGCCGCAACCGACACCTACTTCATGATCGCCCGCTACGACTATGTAAACGCTGAGCGGGTACGGGGAAAAGATACCGTCGATGCCTTCATTGTCCGCCCACGAGCCGGAGTTGTGCCGGGGGAACTCGCTGCCCGCATCGATCAGCTGTTTGCCAACTCGGCGGCCCCCACGCGAACGCAATCGGAAAAGCAGTTCCTTGAAGCGTTCCTGCGCCAATATGCAGATATCGGCATGATCGTAAATCTCGTCACCAGTGCGGCATTCGTCACCCTGTTGATGATCGTCATCAACACGATGGTTTTTGCGGTGCGCGAGCGCCTGTTCGAGATCGGCGTATTGAAGACACTCGGCTTCTCGCAGATGCGGATCATGACGCTGATCCTTAGCGAGACCCTGTTCGTCTTTGCCATCGGTGGCGGTTGCGGCCTAGCGCTCGCCAAACTCGCGACCGTCTTTGCCGGTCCAACCCTGGGACTGGTCTTCTCTCCGCTCGTACTTGCCAAGGCGCTCGGGATCCTCGTGGCCGTTGGCTTTGTCACCGGTGCTTTACCGGCCCTCCATGCGATCCGCACGCCCATCATCAACGCTTTCAGATCGAGGTAATGTCCATGCTCTCTCAACTCCAGCAAATACGCGTGATGATACGTGCCAATCTCTTCAGCCTACAGCGCCGTGTCGCCATTTCGGCCTCGATGGCCCTGTCGGTCGCCCTTGTGGTTTGTGTCCTCGCAGGATTTCTAGCAATGGCGAAAGGCTTCGAAACAGCGCTAGAAAGTGCCGGATCTCCCTTGGTCGCGGTCGTGCTCGGTGGCGGGACCAACCAGGAGCTAGGCTCCGACATCCCAGCCTCCGTCTTGCGCACCATAGACGCCACCACCGGAGATATCGGTTCCGCCCGCGACACTGCCGGTGACCTCGTCTCCTCGCGCGAAATTGTCGTACCCGTCGATATCAGGCAAGGACCGGACAGCTTACCCCGGACGCTGGCATTGCGCGGCATGGAAGCGGCAGGTCCGTCGATCCGTGACGGTATAACCCTGTCTCAGGGGCGGTTTTTCATACCAGGCTCCCGCGAGATCGTGGTTGGCGATCGTCTTGCCCGCGAGTTTGGTTTGTCGGTCGGCGATACCGTCCGCCTCGGCGCGGTCGACTGGGCGGTTGTGGGACATTTCTCAGCACATGGCAGCGCCTTTGAATCAGAGCTCTGGGGCGATTTGGATGCCGTTCGCGCGGCCTTTTAACCGGCAAGGTCAGGTACAGAGCCTTCGGTTGCGGTTGACCCGTCGAGACTCTCTCAATCGGTTGCAGGGCAGTCTGTCCACGATTGCGGGAACACCTTTGACCGCCCTTTCCGAAGCTGGCCTTTACGCTGCCCAGTCAGGGCGAACTGCCAGCCTTATCCGGTTGTTCGGTTGGCCGATCGCACTGCTCATGGCAATAGGCGCCACGGCAGGGGCACTCAACACGATGATGAGTGCCGTCTCCGACCGGACGGTCGAGATCGCCACCGTCCGCGCGCTTGGTTTCAGCCGCCTGTCGGCCTTTATCGGAACATGGCTCGAGGCCATGATGCTTGCCGCAATAGGCGTCATCCTGGGCCTTGCCGCATCGTGGCTCGTCTTCAACGGTTGGCAAGCCAGTACGATCGGCGCCAACAACGCACGCATGGCCTTCCAGTTGACGGTTACCGGCGATGTCCTGGCGACAAGCGGTCTATTGGGCCTCGCTATCGGAATCCTCGGCGGTGCACTCCCCGCCATCGCGGCAACGAGGTTGCCGATAACCGCGGCGCTGCGGACGCGAGGATAGTTGCCCCGGCGGTTGCCCGAAACGCAGCGGGGATCCCGGCAGCGGGGAAGCCCGTCTCTTTGCACACACGCAAGTCCACCGTGGTTGCTCGGTGAGAAACGAGGGAAAACTGCTCGCGTAATGTCTCTGGAATCTCCGTGGGCAAAATGGGAACCGTCAGAGCAATTCTGTTCATGACGGGAAACGTCTCCGCGTGCTCGAACCTTTCCACCGCCTCAACCTGCAATCACCGGGAGCCGGTCTTGGCTTGGATCTCGCGCAGAAGGCCGCAGAGCTTCATGGCGGCAAAGTGCATTTTCTCGACGGTCAGGATCGCTTTATCGTTCGGTTCGAGCTCGGCGCCTCGCATCTGCTGTAGGACTATCCGCTCTAAGGCAGCTGTGGAGAGACCCGCCGAGCGGCGAGCGCTCGGCACCTGTCAAACGATCCTTCCACGTGCCGCGACCGGCCAGACGGCTGAGATTTCGCCCTGTTCGACAATCGTGACGGCGTCCACCATGTTGGTAACGACGCAGGCGTGATTGGGCACGATGCGCAGCCTATCGCCGACCTTGAGATTGATCGGCATCTGGCTGACGAGACGGCCATGTTCCTCTGAGAGTTGGTCGATAGCGATATCATCACGGCCGAGCACATGGCCATAGCCGGAAAGGCCAAGCAAATCGGAGGTCAATGTCTTGGAACCGGCATCGATGATGGCGCGGTTGGGTGATGGTACCGAAACGACGGTTGCAAGCACCGTAAGCGCGCAGTCATCCCAGCTGCAAACACCGCGCGAGACCAGCGATCGATCGTTATAGACATAGGTTCCGGGGCGGTATTCGGTGGCGACGGGTGCCTCGGCCGCGGTCATCATCGATGGCGTGCCGCCGGAAGTAATGACGGGAACGGCGATGCCAGCAGCCTCGATCAAGGCTTTTGCACGCGTCATGAAGGCTTCGACGGCCGCCGCTCCATCTGCCGGCGGGTAGGTCATCAGGCCGCCGAAGACGAGGCCTGGCGCCACAGCGATCCGCTGTGAGAGGGCTGCGGCAGCCTCGGGGGTTGGCACTCCGCAACGATCGGCGCCGGTATTGCATTCGACCAGAACGCTCAAGGGTGTGGGTTGCGAGACGAATTTCGACGACAGTCCGTCGATGACCATTTCATTGTCGGCGACAACGCTGAGCGTCACCTTACGCGCCAGGCCGGCGAGGTGATCCAGCTTTGAGGCACCAAGGATATTGTAGGTGATCAGCACGTCGCGGATCTGCGGGCTCCCGGCCACCATCGCCTCGGCCTCGGACACCTTCTGGCAGGTGACGCCGATTGCCCCTGCCCTCAGCTGCATCTCTGCGATGGCCGGAAGCTTGTGCGTCTTGATATGCGGGCGAACTTTCATGCCGTGTGCATCAGCATAGGCCTGAAACCGGTCGATGTTGCGGCGGGCAATATCGAGATCAACCAGCACCGCCGGCGTGTTCACGGTCTGAAGTGTCAATGCGGCCTTGGTCATGGTATCCCCCGGAAAAATGTCCGATGCGATTAAACACGGTAGAAAATTGCTGCACACGTATTGCGCCGATTTCTATCCGGAGAATTCTTGACAATCTATTCACCCCCGCTTGGAAACATGTAAATCCACTAAAACAGAATGCCGGGATTTTTGAACAATCACTTCGTTACCGGAGGCGCCAGGCAATTAAGAACACCCCCGCCATCCCGCATTGGATGCGGCATCGAGAAATCGATGCGCTCTGGCGTCCAGCTTGATGGTCGGCAGACGTCACATTCATAACTTGGACGAGTGGAAGAAAGGGCTGGCGGCCCGCACGGGACCACATCGCTGCGCCTTTGGAGCCTGATCATGCGTTCAGCGCTTCCTGTCCTGCGCCAGTCGCCATTGACGGGGTGAGAGCCCCGTTTGCGTCTGGAAAAAGCGCGAGAAATACGCCGGATCCGAAAACCCCAGCCGGTAACCGATTTCCTGCACCGGGATCTGTGTGAACAGCAATTCCCGTTGGGCTTCGTCGATCAGCTTCCCATTGATCAGCATCTGGGTATTACGGCCATTATGCTGCTTGACGATGCGGTTGAGATGGGTCGGCGACAGCCCGAGCTCGCTTGCATAGAACGTCGATGGTTTGTGCGAACGGAAATGCTGATGGATTAGGCCGGTCAGCCTGTTCAGACGGCGCTCATTTTCGGTCGTGCCACCCTCGTCGTCACCGCCAGCAGAAATGCGCGCGGTGAGCCGCAGCACCGCAGTTAGATAAGCCTCGCAAAGATCCGCCGGTCCGGTTCGCCTTGCAGCCGTTTCCGCCGCCAGCCGGTGCAGGGTCTTGGCGATGTAGCGGCCGTCCTCATCCCCCTGAGGCAAGGCTGTCAGCTGGGGGGTGGCAAGCCATTCCCCAAGCTGGCTGGGATCCCCCGGCATCGTCTTCAGGTGCGAAGCCGATATGGTGAAGACATAACCGTCGATATCCTTCGAAAAGCGAAAGCCATGGCGCGCAAAGGGCGGAACAGTGATGACGGCAGGCGTGACAATCGGATGGACCTCGTCGCCGAAGATGGCATCGCCGGAGCCGGTTTCGATGTACAGAATTTGAAAGAACTGTTCGTGGCGGTGCAGCCCGATCTCCCAGTGATGCAAACTGCTGCGCGATGGAATTGTTTCACAATGCAGCCAGAAAGCGGGAGAATCTCCGGCTTTTTCGCCGTACAGGTCGTAGGTAGGGATCGAGCGCATTGGTTTTCTTTGGGTTCTCATGTTCGATTTGTGCAATTTCTTGGCGGCGATGTCCATGGAGAGAAGCAGGCGCCGGTGTCACAACTGAAGCAATGCAAAGCTTCGGGAGGAAGAGATGCGCACGCAGGTCGTCATCATCGGTTCAGGACCGTCCGGATTGCTGCTCGGGCAATTGCTTGCCAGGGCCGGGATCGAGGCCGTTATCCTGGACCGGGTAAGGAAAGACTACATCCTCGGGCGGGTGCGTGCAGGCGTACTCGAACAGGGCACCGTTGGATTGATGGAAGCGGCCGGCGCGGGAGCGCGGATGCATGCCGAGGGCTTGCCCCATGACGGCTTCTCCCTCGCATTCGACGGACGCGACCACCGGATCGATCTCAAGGATCTGACCGGCGGCAAGGGCGTGATGATCTACGGCCAGACGGACCTGACGCGCGACCTGATGGAGCATCGCGAAGCGATCGGCGCGACGACGATCTACAATGCTTCAAACGTCTGGCCGCATGACTTCGATGGCCACTCGCCCTACGTCACCTATGAGACCAACGGCGTCACTCATCGCATCGACTGCGATTTCATCGCCGGCTGCGACGGGTTTCACGGCGTCAGCCGCAAGGCCGTGCCGGAACAGGCAATCACCACATTCGAGAAAGTCTACCCGTTCGGCTGGCTCGGGCTGCTTGCCGATGTGCCGCCGGTCAGCCACGAACTGATCTATGCCAACCATCCGCGCGGCTTTGCGCTCTGCTCGATGCGCTCGGCAACCCGCAGCCGCTATTACCTGCAATGTGCGCTCGACGAAAAGATCGAGGACTGGAGCGACGACCGCTTCTGGGATGAGTTGCGGCGGCGTTTGCCTGCCCATCACGCCGGGGCCCTGGCGACAGGCCTCTCCTTCGAAAAGTCGATCGCGCCGCTGCGCTCATTCGTGGCCGAACCGATGCGGTTCGGCACTCTCTTCATGGTTGGAGACTCGGCCCATATCGTGCCGCCGACGGGCGCCAAGGGTCTCAATCTGGCGGCCAGCGATGTCCACTACCTCTACGCGGGCCTCTGCGAATATTATCAGGAACGTTCGCTGGCCGGTATCGATGCCTATTCCACCCGCGCGCTCTCCCGCGTCTGGAAGGCGGTGCGTTTTTCCTGGTGGATGACGACGATGCTGCACCGCTTTCCCGATACCCGCGCTTTCGACCAGAAAATCCAGGAAGCCGAACTCGATTATCTCACCCATTCCCGTGCGGCAGCGACAGCGCTGGCGGAGAATTATGTCGGGTTGCCATACTGATGGTTGGCAGGCGTGGCTTTCTGTCAGCATGTAGCCGTCCCTCCGCCCGCAGGCTTTGAGCACCGGGAACACCCTCTTGCGAAGAGATCGGCAATTTGAACAGGCCGGGCTATCAGCAGCCATCAAAACCGATCGGTTGGAAGGCGCGCCTTGAGGGCGATGCCTCGAACGAACTGTTCGAGATGTTGACCGAATGGAAAACCAACGCGTAGACCAGCATGAAACCGACGATGCTGCCCACACGGTCGTGCAGCGTCATGCCGACGATCATGCCTATTACAAAGACCAAGGATTCACCGAGGCCGACCGACAAGGACGCAACCGCCGGGCCGGGGCAGAAACCACCGAAGCCCCAACCAACGCCAAACAGAGCCGAACCGATAAGGAGCGGCGGGTCGACCTTTTTGTTCTTCGGGACATGGAAGGATCCATCGAGAAGGGACGATCCATTCGGTACATGACGCGGACGCCGACGAACGCTATGATAACCGCTCCGCCGAGAACGAAGGCAAGGCTGGGATCCCAGACCCCGAAAATGTCGAGGAAACCCTGCACCCGGGCCGGGTTCAGCATGCCGGAGAGCGAAAGGCCGAAGCCGAACACTAGACCGGATGTTAGCGCGGCAGCCGTCTGAAGGATTTGGGGGTTCATTGTCCGATTCCCCTCAGAACCGTCACGGCAACGACGCCGGCGGTTAGAAATGTTGCGACGGCCGCTATCGACCGGGGTGAAAGCCGGGCGAGCCCGAGCACGCCATGTCCGCTCGTACATCCAGACCCCATCCGTGATCCGAAACCGACAAGCAGGCCCGCGCCGATGATCAGCGGCCAGCCAGCAGAAATCTCGACAGTCGGCCACTGCCCGAAGCTGTATAGGTAGACAACCGGACCGAGGAGCAGACCGACGACGAAGGCAAGGTTCGTTGCGATCCCTCCTCCTTGGGCAAGACGCGCAACGATTCCGCTGATCCCGGCGATACGACCGTTAACGAGAAGCAGCATGACGGCCGACAAGCCGATCAACATGCCTCCGATGATCGTCATTTGCCCACCACGGGATTTGTCGTTGGCACCACAAAGCATTCGAAGCGTCTATCTCTGAGCAACTGGCATCCAGAGACGGCGCTCTCTCGGCTGAGAAACCCGGTTAGCCTAGCGCGATAAAGGCCGGCGGATTGACCTTCGATACGTGTGATTGAAACGCCGAGTTCAGGCAAGCCAACATGCACAACTTTCTTTGCCTGGGCGAGTAGTTTGACGGCGGCCACTTTTGTGTTGCTTGCTGAAATCTGAACTATCCACGTCGTAGATGGTTTGGTTAGCCTAGGGGCCGGGCCATTGTCTAGAGACGCCACCTCGATTTCGCCGCCTTTGCTGTCAAACTGCGGCTGCATTGCCGGGACAGGAAGGGCCGATCCTGCTCCTGAATCTGCCGCTCTCGCCTTGATACTCGCGACGGCGATATGCCGGTCGAAGAGTGCTGCCATAGTATCGTCACGACTGCGGGGCGACTTTCCGCCAAGCACCACGCCGACCACCCGGCGCCCACCGGTATTATAGGCGTTGACGCTGTTGAAACCCGACGCATTGACGAAGCCGGTTTTGATGCCATCGACGCCGGGATAGCGGTCCATCATCCGGTTATGTCCCTGAATGACCCGGCCGCGAAACGTAAAGGAACGTTGCGCGAAAATGCGATATTCCTTGGGAAAGTCTCTCATCAGCGCGACGGCGAGGATGGCCATTTCGCGCGCCGTGGTGACCTGGCGTTTATCCGGCAGGCCTGAACCGTTGCGGAAGACCGTGCGCTGCATCCCCAGCGCCCGCGCTTTTTGCGTCATCATCGTGCCAAATGCCCTTTCTGATCCCGCAAGATGATCGCCCATCGCTTCGGCCGCATCATTGGCCGAGCGGATCGCCATGGCGTAGACCGCTTCCTTCACGGTCAGCGTCTTGCCGGCGGCGAGCCCGAGCTTGAACGGCTCAGTTGCTGCGCCATTCCGCGACATCACAATCGTCTGATCCCATCGGAGACGTCCCGCATGCAGCGCCTCAAAGGTCAGATACAGTGTCATCATCTTTGTCAGCGACGCCGGATGGTTGAGCACATTCGCGTTTTCCGCGGCCAGCACTTTGCCCGTGTTTGCATCAAGCACCAGGTGGGCCTGACCGGCTGTTGCAAGGCCAATGCCGGCAGACAAAATGCACAGTAAGAGTACGCCATGCAAAGCCAGGATTTGCAGTCGATGGATCGTCTTTCGCATATTGGTTTCCTTGTTTCGGGAGCCTGCTGTCATCGCAGGGAATGAAAAGGGTCTGGCTGCACATCGAATGAGGGCAACTCGCCGAGCATCGGGAGCACCCGGCTGAACACCGCGCTGCCAAGTGGTGCCGCGTTCCACCCGGCTGTGCGGAAGCCGTAGGTTTCCGGCAGAGCCTTTGGCTCGTCGAGAAGCGTGAGCAGTAGAAATTTGGGGGCATCGGCAGGAACAATGCCCATGAAGGAGGTGATATTGAGGGTCTTCGAATACTGGCCGCGGACCACCTTCTCAGCCGTCCCCGTCTTGCCACCGATCAGGTAACCCACAACCCTGCCATTCTTGGCGGACCCCACTTCGGCATTCAGAGTGAACAGATAGCGCATGGCCTCGCTGGTCCGAGCGGTGACGAGGTCGGATGCGATGAGACGCGGAGCGACCGCTGCCGCCTTGAGGAAGGTCGGGCGGATCAGGCGTCCCCCATTGACCAGCGCGGCGACGCCCATGGTCGCCTGCAGCGGCGTGACTGCAAGACCGTGTCCGAACGAGGCGGTCGCCGTGTCGATATCAGTCCAGCGCCTGGGTAGGATCGGCGTGGCCGTCTCAGGCAATTCGGTGCGGAGTGTGTCCATTTGCCCGAACTGCTGCAGGAAGCGGCGGTGCCGACCCTTGCCGACGTCGAGAGCCATCTTCGCCATTGAGATATTCGACGAATAAATGAACGCCTCCGGCAGCGATAACGGCCTGTACTTGCCTTGGAAATCGTGAATTCGAGCGCGGCCGAAAGCGAGCGGCCTGCTCGCATCAATGACCGAGCGGATAGAGAATCTGCCTGAGTCAAGCGCCATGGCGGTGGTCAGCGCCTTGAATGTCGAACCCATCTCGAAATCTGCTGCTGCAATACGATTGATGCGATCGGGCTTCAGCGCATCGGCGGGACTATTCGGATCAAAGTCAGGCAGGGAGGCGAGCGCGAAAATCTCTCCGGTCTCGATATGAAGCACAAGCCCAGCACCGGCCTTGGCAGCAAATTTCTCCATCGCCTTCCTCAACTCCGCTTCTAGTGCATGCTGCACGCGGATGTCGATCGTGGAGACGACGGGCGTGAACGCCTCGGTGGAGATATCCATACCACTGTGACGAAGATCTGCGAGACCATCAGTCTCGATCCATTTCTCGAGCCCCGATATTCCGACATTGTCGACATTGACCGCGCCGAGCACATGTGCCGCCAGCGCTCCGTTAGGATAAAATCGCTTTTTTTCCCTTTGGAAATTCACGGCGGGTACGCCGGCATCCCACAACGCCTGCTCCTGGAAGGGCGTTATATGCCGCTTAATCCACGCAAATTGAGAGCCGGAAGAGAGGCGGTCGTAAAGTTGACGGCGGTCGAGTTCCGGTAGCACTGCAGTAATGCGCTCTACCGCTTCGTCCACATCGACAATCAGCCGGGGCACAGCGAAGGCGCTGGTGACGGGAAGGTCCATCGCCAGAATGGCGCCGTTTCTGTCAAGAATAGCCGGACGGCCGTTGATGGCGGCCTTCGGCGGATTTTGAGACTGGGGCGGCGCCAGGAAAGCAAGACAGACCAGACGGCCGAGCACAATCAGAAACACGGTCAGGAAAGCCGCCATCATGAGTACGATGCGGTGACTTGAGGACAGACTGCGGGACCTTATCGTCGAACCCGAATATGCGCGCATGTTAATAGAGACCACCGGTGCTGCGCAGCAGCCGATCCCGTAAATCATCATCGAGCTGTTCGGACGATGGAGCGGTTTGGAGATCGATAACGTCATCGATCACGCCGCACTGTCCCGCGCATGGCCCCGTGCCTGGCTTGAATGCCTCTACAAATGAGCCCGCCTGCTTTTCTGTCGCGTTTCCGCGGCGCCTGTTGATATGGCGGAGGATCATGCCATCTGGCTGATGGAACGTGCCTGCCTTGCGGCCAGCCAGCGCCGTCTTCATGAAGTCGATGAAGATCGGTCCAGCCAGACCGCCACCGGTCTCGCCATAGCCCATGGGCTTAGGCGTGTCATAACCCATGAAGACACCGGTGACGAGATCTGGCGTGTAGCCGACGAACCAGACATCCTTCTCGTCGTTCGTCGTGCCGGTTTTGCCCGCGACCGGTACGCCGAGCACGCTAACGCTCCTGGCCGTCCCGCGCTGGACGACGCCTTGCAGCATCGAGGTGATCTGGTAGGCGGTCATCGGATCAAGCACATAGTCCTTGTCATCGATTACCGTTGGTTCCGGTTGCTCGTTCCATTTCTCGGCATTGCAATCTTCGCAACGTCTTTCGTCCTGCCGGAAGATGGTCCGCCCGTCTCGGTTCTGGATCCGATCGATGAGAGAGGCATGCACTTCCAGACCACCGTTGGCGATAACGGCATAGGCGGACACCAGTCGCATCAGCGTTGTTTCCCCGGCGCCAAGTGACATCGGCAGATATTCTTTGAGATCATCATAAAGGCCGAAACGTTTGCTGTAGTCGGCGACGACGTTCATACCGACGGCACGAGCAAGGCGCACTGTCATCTGGTTGCGGCTGGTCTCTAGCCCTGTCCGCAACGTCGAAGCGCCGCCGGAGCGGCCGTCATAATTTTTTGGCCGCCAAATCCGACCAGCACCATCGGGAATGGCTAGCGGCGCATCGAGCACCAAAGTCGTGGGCGTATAGCCCGCGTCCAAGGCTGCGGCATAAACAAAGGGTTTGAATGATGAGCCCGGCTGACGATAGGCTTGTGTTGCACGGTTAAATTGCGACTGCGCATAGGAAAAGCCGCCAGCCATGGCCACGACGCGGCCTGTGCGGGGTTCCATGGACACCAGCGCGCCCTGCACCTGCGGCGGCTGGCGCAGCCGATGTCCAACATCCGTTTTTTCGACATAGACGATATCACCAACGGAGAACACTTTTGCGGCATCTTTGAAGCAGCGTTTTTTGCCTTCGTGCGGCCTGCAAAGCGCCCAGCCGAGCGCCTTCAGATCCATGTCAATCGAGGTCTCGACGCCGCCCTCCGGACGTAACACGATGCCTTCCGCACCGACCCGTGTAACCATCGACAACTGCCATTCCGGCACATCGGCAAGATGCGCGATACTCCGGATGACACCCGGCCATTCTGCGCTATTCGCCAGATGGGCGATTGGCCCGCGATAGCCCTTTACCTGATCATATTCGACAAGACCTTTTCTCAGAGCACGCATCGCAGCGTGCTGGAGCACAGGATCCAAGGTCGTGCGCACGCTGAAACCGGCCGTGTAGAGTTCGGCCTCTCCATATTGCGCCAGCAGGAACCTGCGCACCTCCTCGGTGAAGAATTCCGCTGTCGCTATTTCCGGCCGCTTCTCGTTGAGCGAGACTTTCAGCGGTTCCCCCATCGCCTGAAGAGCAACGGCGTTGGTGATGAACCTGTTGCTCACCATCTGTTCGATGACCCAGTTGCGGCGGGCGATGGCCCGATCATGGGCCTTCAACGGATGATAATTGTTCGGCCCCTTTGGAAGGGCCGCCAGATACGCAGCCTCGGCGACGCTGAGCGCGCCGACACCCTTGCCAAAATAGGTCAACGCCGCCTGTGCGACGCCATAGGCGCCGGCACCAAGATAGATGTCGTTGAGGTATAGTTCGAGCAGCTGATCCTTGGTAAATGCCTGATTTATCAGCACGGCCAGCAGCGCTTCCTTTAGTTTGCGCTCGAACGTCCGGTCGGTCGTCAGCAGAAAATTCTTGGCAACCTGCTGCGTGATCGTCGACGCGCCGATGAGGCGCTCGCCGGACAAGGCATTTCCGACATTCGAGATAATGGCTTTTCCGATGCTGAGCGGATCGATGCCCGAATGACTGTAGAAATTCTTGTCCTCCGCCGCGAGAAAGGCGCCTCTCACCTGCAAGGGAACCGCGCCGATCGGTATGAAAAGACGCTTCTCGCGTGCAAATTCCGCAAGCTGACTTCCGTCACCAGCGTAGAGCCGTGAACTCAGAGCCGGTTGCCAATTGGCAAGCGTCTTGTAATCGGGAAGTGTGGCACCGACAGTCTCGATGACGGCATAAACGGTCAGCGCAAGCACAAGCCCTCCGTTGATGACAACGCTTAAGAACGCCCCAATCAGTTTCATTCCGCGCTCCATTTATCTCCCAACTGCTACTGGCCGCTAGCCATCCAGGGTCGCGGCAACAGAAAGCTGTTCCGCGTTTCCTTCGGGAAACGCGGCTTCTACTGATCCTTTGATCTGCTTTGCCCGGTTGCCTTGAAACGAGCCAATCCGGTGAAGTTTGGATACAGGGCTTGATACCGTGGGACAAACGACGTTATTTGGCATTAGGTACAAATTAAATTTAGGTCATCATGGTTCGCCCACATCTTCCTCTCAACGCACTTCGCGCATTTGAAGCATCTGCCCGGCATTTGAGTTTTACACGGGCAGCGATCGAGCTCTGCGTCACACAGGCGGCCGTCAGTCACCAGGTGAAAATTCTGGAGGAGCGGCTGAAGGTCAGCCTCTTCAAGCGCCTTTCGCGCGGATTGAAGGTCACGGCCGAAGGCGAGGCGCTGCTGCCGGTCGTGCGCGATTCCTTCGACCGTATGTCCGATATGCTGGAGTGCTTCGAAGGCGGCTACGTGCGGGAAATCCTGACCGTCGGCGTGGTTGGCACCTTCGCTGTCGGCTGGCTACTTCCGCGGCTTGACCACTTTCATTCGCGCTATCCACATATTGAATTGCGACTTTCCACCAACAACAACCGCGTCGATATCGCCGCCGAGGGGCTGGATTATGCCATCCGCTTCGGTAGCGGCGCGTGGCACAATACCGACGCCCATCGGCTTTTCGAGGCTCCACTTTCTGCAATCTGCGTTCCTGAGATTGCGGAAAAACTGGAACGTCCGGAGGACCTCACGGGGAAGGTGCTGTTGCGCTCGTACCGATCGGACGAATGGGCCGGATGGTTCGAGGCCGCTGGTATGATCAGCGATCCGCCGATTGCGAAGGGCATAATGTTCGACTCGTCCCTGGCGATGGTGGAAGCAGCGCTTCAAGGCGCAGGAGTCGCACTTGCTCCGCCGCTGATGTTTCATCGGCAGCTGACGGCGGGATTACTGCAACAACCCTTTGACGTCTTCGTTTCGCGTGGCAGCTACTGGCTAACCGCACTAAAATCGCGAGTCGAAACTCCTGCAATGCTTGTTTTTAAGGAATGGCTGTTCGAAATGGCTTCAGATTGACGACTCTTTCGCCACGGCGATGACCGCTCAGCCCACGAAACTAGGGGCAGGCATAAGAAAATTTAATGCCTGCGAATTAGCGCCCAGGGCGACGCCCAGGTTAATTAGGCAGCTAATGTGGTCGTCTTGATGGGATTGTAACCGTTGGCCCGCATCTGCAACGCGGAAATCATTTCCGCCCATTGGAACCGCGTCGCACGCCTTGAACCAACTCAAACGTTGGGGGTGGCTCCCTACTGCGGTTTCGTCTGTGGATGCTTCCCCGATGCTGGCACCACCATTTCCTCCACCTCCCATACCTGCGCCACCAGCGCGTCCGTGGCCGACGCCCCGGTCGCCGCGGTCCATCTCTTCGACGCAACCGGACAGGCCATGCTCGGGCGCCGCTCAGGCCCGGCTTACGGCTTCCTCGGCCAGGAATTGCGGGTACGCTGAATAGAAACGGAATGGCCGATACGCCAAAGACACGGGCAGGAGCGCCCAGCTGACCAGGCTCGCAGAAGGGCGGCAAAGGCTGCCCGATGTCACCGGCACCAATCTCGAGCATTCCCGCATTTTCAACCGGAGGCTCATCTTCGAAGCGCTGCACCAGTCCGGACCGCTGAGCCGTATCGACATCGCCAAGCGCGTCGGGCTGTCGCCGCAGACCGTCTCCGGCATCACGAGGGAATTGCTGGACCAGCAGTTCATCATCGAAACCGGACGTTCGCAGGGCCAGCGTGGCCAGCCGCAGACCTATCTCGGCGCCAACCCTGTCGCCGGCTTCTCCATCGGCATCCATCTCGATCGCAACCGCGTCGTCATGGTCGTCTGCAATCTGCTGGTGGAAGTCATTTGGCCAGAAAAACCTGGACAGACGATATGCGCGAGCCGGAATCGACTTTGAAGCACATTGCCAGCCTTACCAACGATCTGATCGCGGAGGCGTCCGTCCCGCGTAAAAGATCTGGAGTATCGGGCTGGTGCTGCCGACGCTTGACGACGATATCTACGATTTCACCACCAAGCAGCCGGGATGGGATGCCTGGGCCAACGTCCCTGTCGCCCAGCGCCTGCAGGACCTGTGCGGACTAACGGTGCTTGTCGAGGATGATGCAACGGCTGCGGCGATCGGCGAACATTTCGCTCGCAGCAACAAGGACAAGCGCAACTTCGCTCATCTCTATATCGGCTATGGTGTCGGTGCCGGCATGATCGTCGATGGCATGCCTTTGAAAGGTGCGTGGGGCAACGCCGGCGAACTGGGTTTGCTGCCGTTTCAGCCGAAACGCATGCGCGACAACGGCGAGCCTCAATCATCGATGCGGTGCTTTCGCTGAACGGGATCGCGTCGGCACTCAAATGGTGCATCGAGGAAGCAGATGCAGCCCTTGCCGACCTGTCGATCCTTGCCGATATCCACGCCCGGCGCGACACCCAGCTTTCGGCCTGGATGGAAGAGGCAGGACTTTGCCTGCGTTTCCTCACCGCCATTCTCGAAAGCACGATCGATCCGGAATTCATCACCGTTGGCGGATCTTGCCGCCTTCGATCATCACAGCCCTGGTCGAGCGGGCCTACCCACTGCACCGCTCCTTGAGCGAACGCAAGGATCGCCGCTCGCCCCGTCTCGTGGTCGGTGAACTGACGGACGATGCGCCGGTCATCGGCGCTGCCAGCCTACCGATCTTCTATACGCCAGATTGGCGACGACCCGCGCCCCTTTCGAGCAGCCGAAGAGGGGTTAGCGGGAGCACCCGTCTTTGGCAAAGCCACCAGGCCCCAGCGCTCGGCTACTTCGCATCCGCGCCGGATGCTCGCAAAAGAAAACGGAGGCGAGCGCACCGGTAGGCGTCGGGGATCGAGAGCGCCCAGACGAATAATCCGCCGGCATGCCGCCCGATAAAGGAATGCTCCGGCGTGGTCGTCATATAGGTCAGAAACGAAAACAATAGCACGAACGACGCGAATGCCAGTCCGCGCCGGGCTTCACCGATTGCGACATGGCCCGCCCCCGGCAAGATGATCGACAGGAGGAGAACGAAATACGGATTGACCGGTTTCGACATGGCAGTTCCTCATGCAGCTTTCGAGGCAGATGATCGTTCAGCACCGGACAGGACAGCGCTGAGGCTTTCGGCCAGTGCAATGGCCTGTTTGATCGTCTCCGCCGGAACCGTCTCGAGCGAAAACTGGGCCTGCCGGAGAAACATGTGCGCCGCGCGGCCGCCCTGTGATGCCTGATAGACAATGCGGGCAATTGTGGGCGTGATCACGGCTTCCTTGACGCGCGGATCGGCAAACAGCCTTTGTACATGGTCACCAAAAAGGCTCTCATGCTCACGCGTCGCACACCCATCGCCACGCATCAGCAGCGAGATACCGGTCTTGGGTGGCGTCATCCATTCAGGCAAGCCGTGAACGAGCGAGTAGTATTCGGAGCCCGTTGGACGGGCGAGCGCACCGATGGCCGGGCGGACAAGCGGCTCGCTTTCGATCAACGTCGCCTTCAACCAGAGTTGCGGCAGGCGGCGCGTTACCAGCGTATCGGCGATCAACTCGATCCGGACCCGGCGTCCATCGGCAATATGCCCGGTGACGACAGGAAACTGGTCGGGAGCAAGGGTCATGCCGGGTTCACGGAGCAGGTCGTGCGCTTCATCCAACAAGCGATGGCGCTCCGCCATGGCACGCTGGTGCCCCCTTACGGCGGCCCGGATAAACCAGGCGATGGCCAGCAAAGCAAGAGCGCTGAACAGGTAGTACGTCATCATATTCGATCCCTCCCACGGCAAGCCCGCAGCCGACAATGCAGCTGCGGGCGGCGCCGTATCAATAACCTTCAGGCCGTGGCCAGGGCATCGTGAATTGATCGCCGCGGCGCACATACCGGTAACGCCGGAAGTGGAACCAGAGCGAGGCGATGATGTAGAAGCTGACCATGGCGATGAGCTGTGTGCCATAACCCAGAAACACGGCGACATAGGCTGTCGCGCACAGGATCAGCAGCACGATTGTCGGCAACGGGTGCATCGGGTGGACATAGCCGCGCTTGATCGTATCGAGCGGCCATTTCCTGCGGAACATCACCATGTTGAAGGTCATGAACGTGTAGCCCAGCAACCCGGACAGGATCGAGAATGTCACCACTTGGTCGAGCGGCGCGCCGAGTGCGAAGATCAGGGCGATCGGCACGAGGAAGATGATCGACCGGTACGGCGTGCGGTAAACCGGATGCACCGCGCCGAACCAGATCGGGAGGTAGCGGTCACGGCCCATCGAGAACCAGGCGCGCGAGGCATCGTTGATGCAGCCGTTTGCCGAGGCGAGTGTCGAAAACATCGTGCCGATGAACAGGAGAACCATCAGGCCGCGATTGCCGGTGACGCGGGCCGCATCGAAGAGTGGCGTTCCGGCCTGGCCGAGATATTCCCATGGGATAAGCCCGGAGCAGACATACCAGGTCATGGTCGCGGCGATCAGCAGGGTCATGATGCCGGCCATCGTACCATACGGCAGCGAGCGGGCCGGCGAACGCACTTCCTCGGCCGCCTGGCAGGTGCCCTCGATGCCGAGGTAATACCACAGGCCGAAATGCAGCGAGGCGAGAATGCCGATCCAGCCATAGGGCATGGGATCGGTCGTCACCGCCGAAAAATCAAGCGGCACGCTGGATACACCAAACTGCACCGACAGGAACAGGACGATAATGGCCATGAATGCGATCGCGGTAATCACGAGGTTGAATGTCAGCGTTGCCAGCACGCCGCGATAGTTCAGCCATGCCAGAAACATCACGCAGAGAACGATGAACGGCTGCTGGTGCAGGCCGGTATGGCCTTGCATGGCGGCTACAGTATCGAGCAGAAAACCGATGGTGATGGCGTTGGCGGCCTCAAGCATCGTATAGGCCATGACCAGGAACAGACCGACATTGAAGGCCATCAACGGACCGACGATGTGCTTGGCCTGCGCATACTGGCCGCCGGCAGCGGCCACCGTCGATGTCACCTCGGAATCGATCATGGCCACGCATGTATAAAGCAGCCCGGCCACCCAGCAGGCAATCAAGCCGGCGATCATGCCGCCTTTGCCGACTGCAAAATTCCATCCCATATATTCGCCGACGAGAACGATGCCGACGCCAAGCGCCCAGATATGGGCGGGCCCGAGGACGCGCAGCAGTTGCAGCCGTTCAGGCTGACCGGAGGCGGTTTTCGTGTCTACCATGTCGGGCCCCTCACAGCGTGTGACGTTCAGCTGCCGCTTCAATCTCGCCTTCGCGGGATGATGTCAGCAGGTCGTTGTCATAGGTCGTGTCGATACGCACCATGTCGGAGAGCATCAAAAGGGCAAAGAGCGCCGAAAGGGCCCAGGCCGCGTATTCCAAAACAGTCCACATATCCATTGGTGCCCCACTATTTTTTCTTGGCGCCGAAGCGCTCAGCGATGACGTCGCGATATTCCCTGTCCGACAACCGCACCACCAGCACGAAATATCCGATCACCAGAATTGCCATGACCACCAGGGCAACCCAGCTGAACGAATAGTCGAAGCGGGCGGTGATGATGTCGTTGGCCGCGGCCGGATCGGTGATGCCAAGAGCTGCCCACTGTTGCTGCTCCGTGGCATTCTGGCCGAGCGCTTCCCATGTGGGATTGGCGATGGGCGCGGGAGTCTTGGCAGCCCCCGCAAGGCCAAGATAGAGCGGAAGATAGAGCGCACCGACGGTCAGGACCAAAAGAGTGATGACGTCGAAAATCTGCCCGGCAAAGCTTTGTTTTGGTGGTTTGTAAGCCATTGTTCCCTCCTAACGCTTGCGCCGGCGCATCTCGTCGAGATGCTTGAGGTCGAGCCCGTAAATGAAATGCTTGTCTTCCCGGTAGTGCCGGAGCATTGCAACGATCGCCGCGGTGTTGAACACCAACACAAGGCCGCAGGCCACTGTCAGGATGATCCGGATGGCTGGCACGGCGATGTAGGGCCAGATCGTCACCAGCGCAAAAACCAGCGTGCACCACAGCACTGTAATGAAAATGAGCAACCCTGCCCTGTCGCGCGAATGCATCCGATCGATGCGCGTCGCAAGATGCGCGTCGGCACCTGCTTCATGCGTTACCATTCGTCCCTCCCAGACTATGCTTCAGCTTGCAGTATTGCCTTTAAGGCAAATTATTTTCTTGAAAGGAATATTGACGAAACCCTGTGCCGTCAAGGCAAACTGCGCGGAAATGTCGCATTTGCCGAAAATTGAAGCGGCGCCCCATGGCGCCACCGGCAATGGTAACGCCGCACGACACCCCAGGCCTGACGGCCCATGAAGGGACAGATGGTCCAAAATCACAGCGGGGCGCGTTGCGACGTAAAAAATTTTCTCCGCACACCAAGCCTGATGAAACTGCTTGACCGGACTTAAAGATGCAAACTTCTTGCATTCCCCGCCAGAATAGCGATTACTTAAGGAGCTTTATACAAATCCAGACAGGTTAATGAATATGGGCATTCGAACGTGGTTGGGCCTGAAGAAGAAACGTCCTGTTGCAGAGCAACCGCCAGAGCCGCCTCCGTTTTGGAATGAACATAGCTTCGCGCAGATACAGCAGGACCGCTGGGTCTTGGCGGAACTGGATGGAAAGCGCGGAGGTTTCTTTGTTGAGATCGGCGCCTTCGACGGAAAGCAGCTGAGCAACACTTATCTTCTCGAAACCGAGTATGATTGGAAAGGTATACTGGCGGAACCTAATCCTTTGCTTGATGGCATCCGCAAAGTCCGGCACGCTGCGCTGTATACACATCCCGTCGATGCGGTGAGCGGAAAGTCTGTAAAGATGCGGTTTGTCGCCGACCATCCCGAATTATCATCCATGGTCAACAATGCGTTTAAGGACCGCCATGCCCATTAGCCGGCGGAAGGAAAGTGTGGAGATCGTGCAGACGACGATCAGCCTCAACGAACTGTTAGAGACTAACGGCGCTCCCTTGGAGATTGATTTCATTAGCATCGATACAGAAGGCAACGAGCCGGACATTCTTTCAACTTTCGACTTCGATAAATTCTCCGTCCGGCTTTTTTGTATTGAGCACAACAATACGAATGCCAACGAAAAACTGGACAAAATTCTTCTTCCGAAGGGTTATGAACGCGTTTATCGCGAATGGTCCAGATGGGATGCCTGGTATCGGAAGCGCTGAACGCCGATACCATCCACCTGCGCCAGATCGCAGAAGATCAGCTCGATTTCGGCGCGGATGATCTCCGAGAACGGCAGGAGGAAATCCATTTATCCGACAACGAGGCCGCTGATTTTCTTGGTGTGAGCCTGCGGACGTGGAAAAACTATCGCGCTGCCGCTCCCATAAGCAACGCTGTCAAAATGCTGCTGAGAGTCAGCCAGCGTGACCCCTTATTGATGCATGCTCATTATCGGTCGCGCCAGACCGGCAGGCCAAAAGCGGCTTAGTTTTCGTCGGTCCGCCCGTGACTCCGAGAAGTCAGGAATTGGCTGTGACTTTTGTGCTTTACTGCTCTTGACCCTGTTCGACAGCCTGACCGGTACACCGTAACGATCGATAATGACCACGAAGCCCTGCACGCTGCCCTTCAGACCTACGGCGGACGGGCGGACATTCTGGCGGTCTGCGAGGTGACCGGCGGCTATGAAAGCCTTTCACGGCGATGCAGGCATTGTCCTTGCGGATGAGGGTTTCGATCTGTGCTTCGATTTTGGCGATGCGCCGGTCGAACTCGGCAATATGATCCTCGATATCGGCGGCGATCATGGCGCTGCGGGGTGCTTTGAGCCGGTTCTTTTTTCCTGGACCCGCATGGCCACGAGATCGGTTCAAGGGCCTATATATCCGTTCTTTCCGTAGACGCGCCAAGACAACCGACGAAGGGAAAGTGGCACTGGGCAGGCTCTTGGCCTTGATCCCATAATGGCAAGCCGCCGAGGCCGACCGCCGGTTACGCGGAATTCCGCGATAGGAAAACGCGGGTTGGTTCGGTTTTCCGCTCGACGTTCAACGCTAAAGGTCGAGGAAAACTGGGAGCTGAGTATGCGCTTGTGGAGCCGCGCAACCCACAAGGCAGGCAACCATGAGCGACGACAAGATGGTACACCCGAATTCTCCGGTACATTTTGAACATTGGTGCGGCCATGAAGGCTGCGAAAAATGGGGAGGAGCGCAGAAGCGGCGAGACCGAGTGGCGCTGCAGGGAGCACCTGGCCATCGATTATTGGGATGGGCGCTCCACCCCGCTAAATTGAACAACGGGGTGGTTCAGGTCGCGCCGCATTCACGACCGAATCAATACCACTTTCGGTTTAGCTCAGGTATCCCTCAATTGGGGGATTAGTGGGATAGCTCGACCGCTTGGCCGGCTTGCCTGTGTATTGCTTCGGCGAGCGCCGCGCGTCGCCATTCTGGAAGCTTCAGGATGAAAGTGTCCATGTCGCGCCCGAAGTTCAACCAGGCTTTATCACCGGCTTCGCCCCGATCGATTACGCCCGCCGCCTCCAGGTCGGTACGATCCATGTTCACCCGAGCGAGTGAAATTTGGAGAAGATCCGTGCCGGTTATCATCGCCCTACCCCTTGTTGGCTGTTGTTCAAAGTCCCGTGGCTCGGCTGCCGTGGCGAAAAGTCCGGTTCCGCTGCCTCTTCGTCCTGAACCACTTTGTGATAGCAAGCCTCGATATCCTGAGCGATGCCGTCAGCGTCATAGAGATATCCATCTGTTCCACCGTCGGTCTCGATGATTTCGGCAATCGAGGTCATCATGACGCGCCCCAGGCGCTGCAAGGCGTCTCTGTGGCGATCGGCCCCCGAACTTGCGAACTCGCGATTGGCGTCGTCCAGCGCCTGGCGCATGGCCTGAAAGGATCCGTCGATATGGAGTTGCGCATTCATTGCATCACTCTCCTGTCATGGGATTGCGGAAACAGACTCCTCTAACGCAATACCCGTGGATTGGTTCACCTTACTATAGACAGACGACTAAATGCCACAATTGATTCGCGTATTAGCTGGAACAAACGTAATCTGCCATCGTTGAAGCCGGGTTCATCGGGAGAAAACAACATGGCCGGACGTGCTCTTTGGAAGGGCTTTCTGAAGTTTGCCGAGATCAGCTGCCCCGTGGCGCTCCATAGCGCTGCTTCCACGTCAGAGCGCGTGAGCTTCAATACCCTCAACCGAAAAACCGGCAACCGGGTGAAGCGCGAGTATGTTGACATCGACACATGGAAGGTCGTGGAGAAAGAAGATCAGATCAAAGGCTATGAAGTCGATGATAACCTCTACGTCCTGTTTGAGCCGGACGAGCTGGCCGCGGCGGTTCCCCAGAGTGACAAGACGCTTCGAATTCAGTCCTACGTGCCATTCCAAGAGATTGATGATCTCTACTTCGACAAACCCTACTACCTTCTGCCCGATCGGATTGGCGAGGAAACCTTTGTCCTCATCCGCGATGCGATGCGGGAATCCAACGTCGGGGCGCTCGCTCAAGCCGTGCTCTTCCGCCGGTTACGGACGGTGTTGATCCGCGCTCACGGCGACGGCCTAATCGCGACCACGCTCAATTTCGACTATCAGGTTCGCTCTGCCAAGGATGCCTTCGCCGATATCCCGGCACTGAAGATCGAGGGAGAAATGCTCGAACTGGCAAAGCACATCATCAAGACCAAGGCCGGTTTGTTCGATCCCACAACATTCGACGATCGCTATGACGCTGCACTTGCCGAGCTGGTGAAGGCGAAGATGGAAGGCCGGTCGGTTGCGGTGAAGAAGCAGCCTAAGGTCGAGTCTTCGACCAACCTCATGGAAGCGCTGCGCATGAGTGCCGGCTTTGGATCAGCGCGGGCATCCAAACCCAGAACAGCGACAGCAAAGCGGGCAACTCCCGCGTCACGGCCGGCTGCTCGCAAGAAGGCGAGCTAGCCATGGCAGCAGTCAAACCATATTGGAAAGGCTATCTGAAGCTCTCGCTGGTCACCTGCCCTGTCGCCTTGTCACCCGCGACGAGCGACACCGAGAAGGTGCGCTTCCACACCATGAACAGGGCAACCGGCAATCGCGTTGCTTCTCGATACGTCGATAGCCTCACCGGCAAGGAAGTTGATCCAGATGATCAGGTGAAGGGATACGAGCGCGGCGAAGGCGATTACATCATCCTTGAGGAGGAAGAGCTGGACGCAGTGGCTCTCGAAAGCGTCCGGACGATTGAGATCGAGCTGTTCACGCCGCGCGACTCCGTCGAATGGATTTGGCTGGAGAAGCCCCATTATCTCGTTCCGAACGACAAGGTCGGTGAAGACGCCTTTGCCGTCATACGCGACGCCATGCGCGCGGAGAACGTGGTTGGGATTTCCCGCCTGGTGTTCGGCCAGCGGGAGCGCGCGGTGATGCTTGAGCCACGTGACGAGGGCATCGTCCTCTGGACGTTGCGCTATGGCGACGAGGTACGGCCGGAAGTGGAGTACTTTTCAGCCATCAAAGCGAAGCCAGAGGGTGGCCTTGCTCCCCTGATGAAGCAGCTCATCAAGCAGCAGACCAAAAAATGGTCTCCGATCACCGATCCGATCCAGGATCGCATGCTCGACTTGATCGCCGAAAAGAAGAAAGCAATGAAAAAGCTGGAGAAGGTGACTGCCAAAAAATCTTCATCTGGGACTAAGGACAACGTCATCGACATAATGGCGGCGTTGAAGAAAAGTTTGGAAGAAAGCAAGCAACGCAGTCGTTAGCCCCTTCCGACTACGGAACAAACCGACGATCTCTTGGTTACTTCTACGCTGGAGATATCCTTTTCCAGCACAAGGTCAACTGGGCCCCGCTTAGGCGGGGTCATTTTCGGCCAGTCGGGAGGACCTGCCTTGCCGCTTTACTTTTTCCATCTGCGAACCACCAACAGAAGATGCGCACAACGATGGCAGTGTGTGGGCAGCCTCCCAAGAGGAGCGCGAACACGTGACCCAAACTGAATATATTCTAATTCTTGAAGACGAGCCATTTATCGCGCTCGACTACCTGTTTGAGGATGCTGGCTTCAAAACCCAAGTTTGCGTCTTTAGAAAATTGGAGTGTCAGATATGATCCGATCCGACAAGCCCAGGCGTCCAAGGGGCGCTTCTCCCCGTGGCGACTTCGAAGAAGCAAAACAGTATGCCAACCGTACTGAACAACTGCGCCTGGAGAATGCGAAGCTCAAGACTGCCGCTTTGAGAGAAGCGCGACTGAAAAAGCAATTCGAGGGGAGCGGCAACCCAAACCAATAGACCTCTTTCAAAGGCACCACGCAGCCGCTCCAACAGAGGAACAAAGCTGTCATTGTAGAGTTCCCCTCGAAATCGAGGAACCATGATGATCAACACGCCGAAATATCCGGTCTCTCACGAGGACCGTCATCTCGTCTGCCAGGACAAGGTCGAGGGCCCGGTACAGGCCATTATTGACAGAGCAAACATGCACGGCTGGACCACTCTTGAGACGATCACGGCGATGGAAGAGGTATTGAAGAACCTCCGGATCGCGTATGAGGACGAACCCGCTCCAGCACAAGACCCGCCGCCGGCCGACAGCGGCGATGCTTACGACTTTGGCGCGTTTCCATCAGCTGACCGGCTCGTCAAAGCCTATGTGGTAGAGCGGGAAAAGCCATGAACATTTATGCCTGGACTGTCAAAGTACCCGGCCGCCAAGACGTTCAGCACGTCACGACGCTGGACGAACTCCGGGACTATCTGCGGGTCATCGACCTGCCCGGCGTCGCGCCGCCAGAGTTGACCACTCACGATGCCGAGGTGCATGACCATGGCACCTATACCTACAATGAGGGCAGTGCGGACGAATGGTCGCTGACCTGGACGAAGGTGGATGGCGAGAGTGGATTGGTCGATTGAATTAGGCGGCCTTTTTTACCGACGGCGCTACCCGCCTTTATCTCGCGAGCCTCCAGCAATGCTATATCAATCAGATAGCACAGTATTTGGTCGCCATTGGCCTTTGCCAATATCTTGGCGCTTTCAAGCAGATCTGTGATTGCAGTTTTCATGAATAACTCCTCTATCAGACGTTGAAAGCGTGACCCAGCATGGTTAACCTAAACCGAATGGGAGACCCGCGGGTCCCACATGCGACGGACGATTTGGGGTAATCAATCCGAACTCCCCGGTGGCATTTCGAGCACTGGTGAGGGCATGAAGGCTGCAAGCGTTGGGGATCGTTCGGGAAAGAGCGCGGCCGGGCGAAACCGAATGGCGCTGCATCGAGCGCCTGGCGGCCGACGCGTGGGCGAGGTCTTATTTTTGCGGCTGTCTGGCAGATGCCTCGAATCTGGTGGCTGCATAGCTACCGTTGGGTTTCTTAACTGCCCCATCCGCGGCATCCCCCGTTTTGGGTCGCCCGCATAAACGTGAGTGCGGGAACAAATTAGCCGCATCTAACGTTATTCCCGCGAGGAGAGTGCCATGACAATCGTTCCAGCAAAATTGAAAGTTAGTCATCCCGACCCGAAGTTCCGCTCACAGAGCGCGGTCGGTCGCGCTGTCTACAAGGTCCTCGCGGATGCATCTGCCCATGGGTGGAGCATGGAAAAAACCAACAGCGAGATGGAGATGGTATTGGGAAACCTACGGCTTAGTTACATTGATGGCGTATCGGGCAATACAAAGGCTACCCAGTACAGCGATCTCGCTAACGACATCGTGAGCAGACCTGCCCCTTCCGCGGCCGCGGCCGCGCGCCGACCGATCGGCCCGGGGTAGCGTAGCGTTACCTGATCCACGTTCGCCTTTTGAAGCTGTAGATGCAGCTGGCAGAACAAAGTAGGTTCACTGTCCGAGTTGCATGTATTGGGGGAATTGGCAGCAACTTCTAAAGTCTTCGGACTTTACCCATTTCAGGGAAGGACTATGCCTATCAATGACCCCAACATTGGACATGATGGTCCAAGGAGGAATTTCCTCAGACTTGCCGGCGCAGTGAGCGCCAAGATTGCCGTAGCCGCGGTAGCTTTGTCACACGGTTCAGCGGCCCTTGCCAAAGGGAAATTATGGCACAAGCCCGATAAAAAAGGCGGGATGTGTTTCCTTCGCGGCACCGCCATTTTGACCCCTGCAGGCGAAGTGTGCATCGAAGACCTTCAAATCGGCGATCTCGTCGAAACCGCACGCGGCCCAGCTTTGCCGGTCAAATGGATCGGACGCCACGTTTAAGCGGAGCGGTTCGACCTGGCATGAGAGCGTTCTGCCGATTCGAATTGCACGAAACGCTTTAGATCAGGCAACTCCCGCAAAGGGATCTCTATGTCTCACCTGGCCATGCTCTACTCATCGATGGCGTCTTGATCAGGGCGAAGGATCTCGTTAACGGCCTGTCAATTAAGCCTGCTATGCCCCCCGGTCGGGAGATGAATATCTCAGTATTGTGCTCGACAGCCACGAAGCGGTCTTGGCCGAGGGTGCTGCCGCCGAAACCTTCCTTGTCTCGGCCAATAACTACGAGGACTTTGCGAATTTCCCGGAATTCGTGACCTCCAACTCTGCCAGCCCTTTACCTGACATGAAGCCGTGTGCGCCCACTGTAGCAGTTGACTCCGGTCGGGAACGGTTAATGGCACTCCTGCCATCGCGTCTGTCCCACGGCCTCCATATTCGCCGGCCGGCACACACGATTCGCGAAAGAATAGTAAAGCGCGCTCAGCAACTGGTCAGCTGAGTTATTTTTGCAGGCATTCGGCCTGTGCGATCTCGACTTCATGTCAACAGCGAAGAATAGTCAGACCACCCCACGTTTGTGTGCATGGCGTGACGGAATACTGCCGCGTCGGGCGACGGGAGGATGATGGTCGACCCGCCGAAATACCGGTCACCGGCGAGGACAGCCACCGCGAAGTTAAACATGCCGTTGCCCAGCCGGCGCTTATTAAGCATTGAACGGTTGATTTCCCAGGCGTAAAAGCCCGCCGTGGGTGCACGGCGGGCCAAAGTCTTACGTGATAAAATTACCGCGCGAACTAGATACGGCATATTCATAACTTGGAATATAAGCGAAGGTTCCGCACCAATATTCACTCTCTGGAATTGAATGACACATGCGGTGATCAGGTGCCCGCGGGCTGGTCTTTCCGCGATGTTCCGGTCACGACCTTGGACGATCTGCGCGATGTACTGCGGGTGCTGGAATTGCCTGGAATTGCAGTGTTCATGCAAGTGGAACAGGCGATACCCCGACCATGGCACCTACCCGAATGACGAAGGTAGTATGGAGGAATGGTCGTTAAAGTGGACCAGGGCCGACGGCAAGACTGAGGTTATCGACTGAGGGTGTCAATGGTTCGTTAACTACTCGATGCGAATATTAGCATGAGCTTGGATTGCCACCCAAGCGGCTTGACATGTACCCTAGGCCCTCCTGCGGAAATGCGGGAGGGTTTTTCGTTTCTCACGGAATTTTCAGCTAATGGCGGACAGGTGATACAGCCGTCTCACTCATGTGGGCGACAATGCTGCCTATCGTCAGACCAGCGAGCGCGATCAAGCCGCTGATACCGACGCCAAGCGTCTTCATCCGTTTCCACTTATCAATCGCCGGAGCTACGATGCTGGTTCTTCTCGACCGTTTCTTTCAGGGCTTGGATTTCGGCCTTACCTGAGCGTCAACCTGACCGCTAAGGGCGATAGTCGTTTCCATGTGGGCGATTTGCAGAGCTTGGTTGTCCAGCCGCTGGTGAATAACCAAGCGGCTTTCATGCGATCGCGATAAGGCGTACCTGTTCGACCGCCTGCGCCCCCCGGTCCCGCCGAGACAGGAAAATCGAAGGCAGAGAACGTTTCTGTCCTTTGATACCTAAAACCTGCCGCCCGCCTGCTTCAGATAAGCAGGTCTGATCATGGCTATTCTGGTGGCTGTCGCCTGCGATCAGTGCCGGGTCACGGGGTTCCTGCCCTCTCTCAAGGTCCATCTCCCGGCCATACCTGGAGGAATAGCCAGCGCACTGGTGGTGTTTGCTACCGCATATGGGGGCTGCATCTCGCCTTCTACGGAGCCGAAGGCCGCAACCGCCGAAAGGGCGACGCATTCCCACAACGCAGAACAACCACACGGGCCGATATCGGATACGGGCATTGGAGCGCCGCCGACCAAATGAAAATTACATATACCCATTGCATAACATAGGAGTCCTATATATATTCGCTTCATGGAAACGCCGAAGAACCCAACCTCCGTCAATCATCGCATACTCGAAGGCCTTTCACGGGTTGCCATGGCCATGCGGACAGACGACTGGAACCGCGCCAAGACCAGCGGCCTGAACCCGACCCAGCTCGCCATTCTGGAATTGCTGGAAGGGCGAAAGGACGGGCTTGGGGTCAAGGAGATCGCCGCCAACCTCGGCGTTTCGCAGCCGACAGCGACGGACTCGATCGCGGCGCTCGAACGCAAAGGGTTCGTGGCGAAACGAAGCGCGGGTACTGACAAAAGAGGTGTGAACGTCGGCATCACGCCCGAGGGACTTTCAGCGCTTGAGGCTGGTCGATTGTCGCAAAGCGTCGCTGAACAAACGGTCGATGCCTTGGCCGAGCATGAACAGGAAGACCTCTTGATCACACTGGTCAAGATGATCAGACATCTGCAGGAGACCGATGCGATCCCGATCCAGCGCATGTGCGCGAGCTGTCGGTATTTCGCGCCTTTCGCCCATTCCGATGCGGCACAACCGCATCACTGTAATTTCGTCGATGCGGCATTCGGACAGCGGGATATCCGTATCGACTGCCGCGAACACGAAGCCGCCGATCCCGCGTTACGGGCAGCCACCTGGGACGCTTTTCAGCAGGGATAGTTTTGCAACCCCTCCAGGCTATGGAGATAAAGGAGAATATGAACATGATCAGGACATTTGCAGCTGGCGCGCTTGTCGCCGGAACGGCCTTGCTATGGCTGTCGACCGCCAACGCGCACTCCATCAAGGCTGACCCCGCGGAAGCCGTACAGGCACCGTTCGACATCATCGAAACGACAATCGTCACCAAGGGAAACTCTGCCGTCTTCACCACCCGCGTTCGTGGCGAGGCTGGTTCCGAGAAACCCGCAGCCACTGGCAAGTTCGGGGGATCGGATGTCTACGCCTATGTCTGGCCGACATCGCTCAACAGCGGCGAGATCGGTTTCGACAAGGATCAGGGTATCGTCGCGCTGGCCGTCACTTTCCATCCCGACTTCGACGACGCGGCCAAGGGCGGCAAAAACCGCGATGTCTGGCATCCTCACTGGGTCGTTCTGGCTGAGGACAAGGCCTGTGGCGGTGGTCTGAAAGTCATCGACATCCCCGAAGGCACGAAGCCGAAGGTTCCAGAAACATGGCCGGGCGTGCCGCTTCTGATCGACAGCCCGGAATACCCGACAACGTTCAAGGGCGATGCTGTCGACGTCACCATTCCTCTGTCCCTGATCGGCGGCATCGAGGGCGCGTCCTACGACGGCGTGACCGCGGGCCTCAAGGTCAACGGCGATCTGCACGCCCCGCTTCTGTGCGTCAGCAACGTCTTCAAGGTCGCTTCCGGCAACCTCAGCCTTCCCGGCAAGGTCCTGCCTTCGAAGTGACTTGACCTGCGCGGGTCCGCCGACAGCCATCGACGGACCCGCATATTCCCCCCTCCAGGCTAATAGAGAAAAAGAACATGTCCAGAATTACACTTATCGACCCGGCCAGCGCAACAGGCCAGACATCGGAACAGCTCGCCCAGATCAAGGGAGCGTTCGGCATGGTGCCGAACATGTTTAAGGCCGCGGCAAGCTCGCCCGCTGCCCTGACAAGCCTGTGGGGCGCGTTCGGCGCGCTCGGCGGCGGCCGTCTTGGTGCCAAGCTCGGCGAGCAGATCGCCGTTGCGATCGCCGACCGCAACAACTGCAACTATTGCCTCGCCGCCCATACGGGTCTCGGCCGCAAGGCTGGTGCGACCACACAGGAAATGGCAGAGGCCCAGGTTGGCCGCTCGACCGATCCTCGGACGGCCGCCGCCCTCACCTTTGCTCTCGCTGTTGTCGATGAACGGGCCGGGATCGAAACTGCCGATGTCGACGCTCTGCGAGCCGCGGGCTTTGACGACGAGGAAGTCGTCGAGATCGTCGCACACATCGCTTTGAACCTGTTCACCAACTACCTGAACGTCGCCCTCGACGTGCCCGTCGATTTTCCCGGTGTGAAACTCACGCGAGCCGCCGCGTAACACCTGGGGGGCGGACCGTTTCCCCTGCTGTCGCCCCGCAACATAAGGATTTGAAATCATGTCTACGACATCATCGACGCTCGCCCCCGAACTGGCGGTGAGCGACTGGTTCAACACGCCTGCCCCGCTGACGCTTTCCGCCCTGCGCGGTCGCCCGGTGTTTATTCACAGCTTCCAGCTTCTCTGCCCCGGCTGCGTTTCTGAATCCATCCCGCAGGTCCAGCGGATCGAACGCATCTTCGGCCATACCGATCTCCAGGTCATCGGCATCCACACGGTGTTCGAACACCATGCCGCGATGACCCCCGTCACGCTGAAGGCATTCCTGCACGAATACCGTATCAAGCATCCCGTAGGTGTCGATTTCGCCGACGAGCGCTCCGATACGCCGATTACGATGCAGCGTTTCGGTTTGCGTGGAACTCCGTCCTCGATCCTGATCGGCCGTGACGGCTACATCGTGCACCAGGTGTTCGGTGTCGAGGAAGACCTCGCAATCGGAGCGCGGATCGCGATGGCGCTTTCGGCCCGTATCCCAGATATCACTGCCACGACGACGTCGCGGGACGACGACGGATGTGCCGACGGCCGTTGTGAACTTCCTTCCCAGAGCGCTGCGTGAGGTCGTCATGGAAAAGACTGCCCTTGTGCTGCGTTACGTGCATTTCGAGGACCTCGGGTCGTTTGAATGGCCGCAGAAGGCGTCGGGTTACAGGATTTTCTACAGCGATGTCACTGACGTGGATTTCTGTAAAGGCGACCCCTTGGAACCCGATCTGCTGGTCATTCTCGGCGGACCGATTGGTGTGTACGAAGACGCCGCCTATCCATTCATCGCCGTCGAACGCGAGTTCATCAAAGCACGCGTCTTGGCGGATCGGCCAACGCTGGGCGTTTGTCTCGGCGCACAACTCATTACTTCCGCGCTCGGAGGGAACGTGTTTTCCTCTGGCCTGAAGGAGATCGGATTCTCCACTCTGAAGCTCTCCGATGCGGGGCGCGTCAGTCCCATGAGACATCTCGAAGGGGTTGCCGTCCTTCACTGGCACGGAGACACCTATTTACTGCCTCCCGGTGCCACGAACCTCGCCTCGTCCAATTCGGTGGAGCAGGAGGCCTTTTCGATAGGGCCGAATATTCTAGGACTTCAGTTCCATCTGGAGGCCGAAACCACGAAGACCTTCGATCGCTGGCTCGTAGGGCATGCCGTCGAGCTGGCTTCGGCAGGGATCGTCGTTTCCGCGTTGAGATGTGAAGCGCTGGAGCGCGGTCCCCTACTGCGCGAGGTCGCAAGGCTGGTGCTGAAGGACTGGATTGCCCAGCTAAAGGTGAAAGAATGACCAGCTTTCCCTTGTCGGCCTTGCTCACGGGCTCCGTCAAGCCTCTAGGACACCGCGCTATCCCGAGCGGCATCGTTAAATCGGCCGTCGCCAATCCCACGCGGCTGACCGAGACAGGGTTCGATCGCGATGCACAGGGCGATCTGGTCCGGCACGGCGGCCGCGACAAGGCCGTCCACCACTACCCGTTCGAGCACTATGCGTCATGGATCACCGATATCGGCCCGCACGAGCTTCTCGGTCGGCCCGGTGCGTTCGGAGAGAACATCTCGACCGTTGGGCTGACCGAAGACTCCGTTTCCATCGGTGACGTCTTCGAACTAGGCACCGCGACGATTGAGGTGAGCCAAGGCCGGCAACCGTGCTGGAAACTCAACGAGCGTTTCGGCAGGCCTGAGATGGCAAGTGCCGTTCAGTCCTCGGGTCGCACAGGGTGGTATTACCGTGTCTTGTCCTCAGGGGTAGTGAAACCCGAGGATCGCCTCAAGCTTGTTGCCCGCAGATCACCGGGCTGGTCCATCGCCCGCATCTGGCGAGCATTCTACGTTAACACCCTCAATCCAGAAGAACTCGCCCGCCTCTCCGAGGTCCCGGCACTTGCAGAGGCCTGGCGCTATCACGTTCTCCGAAGGCTCAAGACAAACAAGGTCGAAGACTGGACCAAACGCCTGACAGGCGCAGACCCGGAGCCTGTCGTCACCAGACACTGACAATAGAAACCTCATCGAAGGAGGCACGAAAATGCCACGTACGCTTACCGAACATACGAAATCCATAGTGAGGGCAACCGTTCCAGCACTCGCCGAACATGGAGCCGCGATAACCGCTGCCATGTACGGCCGGCTGTTCCAGAACGAAGATGTGAAAGCGCTCTTCAACCAATCCAACCAAGGCGGCGAAGGCCGTCAGACCCATGCGTTGGCGCATGCGATCCTGGCCTATGCCCAGAACATCGACAACCTCGAAGTTCTGACCGCCGCTGTCGAGCGTATCTCCCAGAAGCACGTCAGCTTGAGAATTCTCCCCGAACATTATCCCCACGTCGCTTCCGCTCTCCTGGCGGCGATCGAGGATGTCCTCGGACACGCGGCGACCGACGAAATCCTCACCGCCTGGGGCGAGGCATACTGGTTCCTTGCTGAAATTCTTATGGGCAGAGAAGAGACGATATACACTGAACAGGCTGCTGCCGAAGGCGGTTGGACGGGCTGGCGGGACTTCGTCGTGGAGAGCAAGCAGCGTGAAAGCTCGATCATCAGCTCTTTCGTTCTGCGCCCGGCAGACGGAGGCCCTGTTTCCCGCCATCTCCCGGGCCAATATATCACTCTGCTCTTGCCCGTTCCTGGAAAGGCACCGCAGCGGCGCAACTACAGCATCTCGTCGGGGCCGAACGATCATACCTATAGGATCACAGTCAAACGCGAACCGCACGGCGTTGTCTCCTCGATCCTTCACGATCAGGTCCAGGAAGGCGACAGGGTTTTTCTCGCACCACCGTCAGGCGACTTTTTCCTTGCCCACGACACCGCCCGACCGATTGTCCTGCTGAGCGGCGGTGTCGGTCTTACTCCTATGGTCAGCATGCTGGAGTCCATTATTGAAGACGGCACTTCGGCGCCGCTGTTTTTCGTCCATGCCACCCAGCATGGGGACGTCCACGCAATGGGGGATCATGTCCGTGCGCTCGCAGACATCCATCCCGAAATCAGGGCGGCTGTATTCTACACGTCACCCCGTGATGGGGACGAACATGGCAGGCATTACGATCATTCTGGAAGGATCGATATGGAGTGGCTGTCGTCAAACACGCCACTAGCCGAAGCGGAGTTTTATCTCTGTGGTCCAAAGGGATTTTTGTCCGCGATGGTTGGCGGATTAGCGTCCCAAGGCGTCGACAATAGCCGCATCCACTATGAGTTCTTCGGTCCGGCCGTGGAGCTTGCCCTTTAACTAACGAAGACCCGGGACCGCTTTCGCCGTCCCGGGTCTTCCTGGCCAACCGAGTGCCGGGGGCATCACGCTGGCTGGCCGACGTTCCGTCCGAGTTCCAGCTCGAAAGGTCCGTCCTGCTGGAAGCTGCGCTGCAGCAACTGTCCGACCCGCTGCCCTGTCTCCGGCCATGTCGCTGAGGGCAATCTTCCGCCGTCGGTGAATGTCCATCCTGACCGCCTGGGACCGATAATCCGGGTCGATGCAGACGGCGAACGCGAGTTGACCATGTCTACGTGGGGGCATGCCACCCCCGACGAACATCTCGAGGGCAAGCCCGACAAGGGCGTGACCAACGTTCGCAAGACGTTCATACCTCATTGGCAGCAGTGGCTCGGCGTGGAACACCGTTGTCTGGTCCCTGCGACGGCCTTCAGCGAGTATGAACAAGTCGCCGACCCGGAGACGGGCATGAAGCCTTTGCGATGGTTCGTCGTGAACGACGCCCAGCCACTTTTCATGTATTCACACGATGTGGACCGGCGCGCGGGGACCGATCAAAGCGCGCCGCGGTTGGACGAGCACGACATCTATGCGTTCCTGACCACGAGCCCCAACGAGGTCGTCAAACCAATCCACCCGAAAGCCATGCCCGTTCTACTGGCGACGCGGTTGGAGTGCGAGGTTTGGATTACAGCGCCGTGGAAAGAGGCCAAATCGCTTCAGCGCCCCCTCCCCCTTGGCAGGATGACCGTACAGCCACGCTACACGGCCGTCGGTGGTTTGGGTGGCACCCGACACAGACGACTGATCTATTCTCAGAATAACCGAATGGCGAAAGACAGCACGGCATACCCCAATACGCCCGACGGCCGTTATTTCGTTGTCCGAAGAAGGCTTTGGCGGCGGAGCAATCCGGCGCTCGACGAGGAAACCCGTGACGGTCTGGTCAAAGACTTGATGTCTGCTCGACGGGCTGTCCGCGATGCCAAAGGCGAAAAAGTCGCGACAGCCGATGCCCGAAGCCGTGTCGACCAAGCCAAGTTTGCACTCGGCGAGCGAGGCCCCGTATGGTGGGAGGAGGGTCAGCTGGATTACAATAGGCATATGGCGACGAACACGCCGTATGCAGGTTGGTACGAAGCACTCCCACCGTCAGCGAGACGGTAGCCTGGAGAGCTTCCAGTGTCCCAATTAGCACCTCGCCTTTCCGTTGACTTAACCGGGTGCAAAAACCATCTAACCTCCATGCCAAAGCAGGAAAAAAGCGACATCGAACTTCTCAAGACCTGGACCTTGCCGTCAGCAGCAACACTCGGGTCATCAGTGCGCTCGAAAGGCATTCTCTTGGAGATGCGCGCGCGGCTTCCAGTAACATCGAAGAAGTTGCTCGTGCTGGAAACAGGGGAACTCGTATTGGCGATGCCGGCCAGTGCAAAGACGGAATTCAACGCCGCAGCGGGCATTGTCTCCGCAGGAATGAGGAATATCGAAGGTCTTCCCGTCATTCCGCGAGAGATACAGGATATCCTCACCATTAAGCCGGGCGAGAGGCATCGCTGGCTGGCCGACGGCAGGCTTCCCAGCGCGGGAACGCGGACAGTACGGCTAGCGGGACGCGCCAAGAAGATCACCTTCCACGTCTTCGATCCGCGAGTCGTCGAAGAACTCCTGAATAGCGGGACGGTCGACGAATGGCGTGAGGAGGATGCGGCGGCAACTGTCGAGAATCGAAGGCGCGCTGCATACAAGGCGAAGCTAACGTGGGCGCTGAAGAAGAATTCGAAGTTAACATCGTCGCCAGACGCGAATTCAGACGAGGCAACCGCGATACTGTCGGACTGGGAAGAGTTCGGGCGCGACGGTCTTTTGCGGTGATCGTCTGATCGAGCAAGCGGGCTTCTCGCCTGTGTCACGACTATCCGCTGAATCTCAAAGTCTGTCGGAGCATAGGACCGCTCCTCGCGAATGCTCGGTGCGGAGCCAGTCCAAATAATAGCGCGCCTCCGCCTCAGGCAACGGATCGCCGAGACCCGGAGGTATTACGGCCACTGTACAACGGTCGGCTCGTCTGCCGGGTTCGGACGAAAACACTCTTACCGGATCATCGCCGACGTTTGACCTTGTCCAATGGCTTACACCGAGCAGGCCGGTGCTAACGTCTTTCCGCAGACGGGATATTTCCGCAGCGGAGGTCAGCATGTCGGTCATGCCCAACACAGCCGCGGCCTGAGAACCTTCGTAGGCTAGGATACCGATCTCCGCAAAACCCGCCGGATTGTCCATATCACCCCCTTCTTTGTCGTTAATGCCACTCATATAACGCGCGGGCGTTTGGTACAACACGGCATATTTTCGAAAGGACATCTTATGACCAAGCGCGCACTAATCGTCGTTGACCTGCAGAACGACTACCTGACGAGTGGAAAGTTTCCCCTGGTGGGCATAGATGCAGCACTCGAAAACGCGGCGCGGGTGGTTGACGCAGCTCGCCGCTCTGGGGAAATGGTCATCAATGTACGCCACGAAAGCCCGGTCGATGGACCGTTCTTTGCCGTAGGCACGGAAGGGGCGGAAATCACATCCAAGATGGCTCCACAGGACGGCGAAGCGATCGTTACCAAGCGGCACCCCAACTCGTTCCGCGAAACCGAACTGGCTGATTTGCTGTCTACGGCTGGTGTCGATGAGGTCACGGTCATCGGCGCGATGAGTCATATGTGCATCGACGCAACCGCCAGGGCGGCTTCTGATCTGGGCTACAAGACCACCATCGTGGAAGACGCGTGCGCAACGCGCGACCTGGAATTCAAAGGCGAGGTCGTATCGGCCGACAAGGTCCACGCCGCCTATATGTCCGCTTTGGCCTTTGGCTATGGACAGGTTGTGTCGACTGCGGACTATCTCGCGAAGTAATTCGCGCGCCGTGGACAGCGGTTGACCGTCAGCTCACCGTCTTTTTCGTTTGTCACCTTTCGAACAGAGCATGGGCCAGTCGATTGGGAGCATCATCGTGGAAGGATCAAACACGCAAACAGGTCTGCTGCCAATGATCCCCAATCCTAATTATCTGCTTGTCGGGCGTAAGCGCGTGGAAATAGCCCCAATCACGATGCAACGAAGACATGAGCGCTGGCCGGATCGAAACCGAGCGTAATGGAATCGCCCCGGCTAATCCGAGATGCGGCTTCATGACCGAAAGGCAGACGCACGGACAGTGCCTCGCCAGTCTCGGCCGCGGCTGCTACATGGATATTGCTGCCGAGAAAGGTAATGTCGGTGACAGTGGCCGCGAGATTGGCGCCGCCTAGGCCACCTTGTCCGCGCGTCAGGGAAAGGCGCTCCGGCCGCAGCATTAGCGCTGCCAATCCGCCGGCAGCCCCCGGCCCATGCAACGGCACGCCACGGATGGCGCGGGAGCCGATTGCAATATCGGCGCGCCCGCCCTGCGCGGCAACAATCCGGCAACCAATAAAATCGCTATCGCCGACGAACTCGGCGACAAAGCGGGTGGCCGGATTTGCGTAGAGCTCCGGCCCGGTTCCGATCTGTTCGATCACGCCCCTGGAGAAAACGGCGATCCGGTCGGACAGCCGCAGCGCCTCCTCCTGGTCGTGCGTCACATAGAGGATGGTGACCTCGGTTTCCTGGTGAATGCGGCGGATTTCGTGCTGGATCTCCTCACGCAGCTTCTTGTCCAGTGCAGACAAGGGCTCGTCCATCAAAAGCACCGGCGGATCGTAGGCCAGCGCCCTGGCAAGCGCCACGCGCTGCTGCTGGCCACCGGACATTTGTGCCGGCTTGCGATCCTCAAACCCTTCAAGCCGGACGAGCTTCAGCATTCTCGCGACCTTCGCATCGATCTCGGCCTTGCCAAGCCTGCGGACCTTCAGCGGAAAGGCGATGTTTTCACCGACTGACAGATGCGGAAACAGCGTATAGCGTTGGAAGACCATGCCGATATTGCGCTTGTGCGAGGGCGTCGAGATCAGGCTTTGGCCGTCCAGCAGGATATCGCCGGCCGTCGGGTTTTCAAAACCGGCGAGGATATACAGCGTCGTGCTCTTGCCGGATCCGGACGGCCCAAGGAATGTCATGAACTCGCCGCGCTCGACGGTGAGATTGACCTCCTGAACAGCGGTGACGATGCCATAGTCCTTTCGCAAGGCCTGAATCTGCAGGAAGGGTTGGCTCATGATTTCAGTCCTTTGCGCAGCAATGCGACCAGCAGCATCAGGGCGATGGTGACGACGATGAGAAGGGTGGAGGCAGCAGCGATAACTGGCGTCAGGTCCTGGCGCAGCGTCGCCCAGATCTTGACTGGCAGGGTTTGCAGCGTCGGGCTTGCCATGAAGATGGCCAGAACGACCTCGTCCCAGGAGGTCAGAAACGAAAAGACCGCAGCCGAAAAAAGTCCGTGGCTGATCGATGGCAAGGTGACACGGATCTTGGCCTCCAGCGGAGAGGCGCCGCACAGAACCGCCGCATCCTCGATCGATTTGTCGAACCCTTCCAGGGCATTGGTGATCGACAGGATCGAAAATGGCAAGGCCACGACCAGATGTGCGATGACGAAGCCGGTCACCGTGCCGTTCAGCCCGACACGCAGGAAGAAGGCGTAGAGGGCTACAGCCAGCACCACGACCGGCAGGATCATCGGCGTCAAAAACAACGCGCGAAGGCCCTCCTTGCCGATGAAGCGGCCGCGCACCAGCCCGAATGAGGCGACAAGGCCGATCAGCACAGACAGCACGGTCACGATAGCAGCGATGTAAAAGCTCGTTCCGGCAGCCTCCAACCAGCGCGGATCGGCAAAGAACATGGCATACCATTTCAGCGTCCAGCCGGGCGGCGGGAAGATCAGCCATTGCGACGAGCCGAACGACAAGGCAGCGATGAAGAAGATTGGCAGGATGAGGAAGGCCGACGTCAGGGCCGTGATGCCCAAAAGCACCCATTTCCATCCTCCGAGACGATCGAAGTTCAACAGCATCTCAGCGTCCCTCCATCCGGGCCGTGCCGAACAGCTTCAGCTGGATGGCGTAGAGTGTCAGCGTCACCACCAGGAGAACCAGCGCTGCCGCGCCGCCCATGCCCCAGTTTACCAGCGACTGCACAAACTGCGCGATCAGTTCGGCCAGCATCATGTTGGCCGTGCCGCCGAGCAGCGACGGCGTGACGAAATAGCCGAGCGACATGACAAAAACCATCAAGGCGCCAGACACCATGCCTGGCGTGGCGAGCGGAATGAGGATGCGGGTCAGGGCCTGCCAGCGGGTCGCGCCGCACAGGGCTGCGGCCTGCAGGATGGCCGGGTCGATCTTGCGGATGACGCCATAGAGCGGAAGGATAATGAAGGGCAGCATGATATAGGTCATGCCGATCGTCACGCCTGTCAGGTTGTTGACCAGCGGCAACGGTTCGCTGATCAGCCCCATTCCCATCAGAGCCTTGTTGATGACGCCGGTGCGTTGCAACAGCACCATCCACGCATAGGTCCGCGTCAACAGATTGGTCCACATCGACAGAAGCAGGATCGCAAACACGATCGACGACAGCCGGGACGGCATGATGGCCAGTGCCCAGGCAACGGGAAAACCGATAGCCAGCGTCACCGCCGTGACCAGAGCGGACACGACGAAAGTGTTGAGGAAGATCTTCAGATACGTCGTGGAGCCGAGCAGAGCCGCATAGTTGCCGAGCCCCGGCTCTGGCTCCAGCACACTGCGCAACAACAGCGACAGCACCGGCAGAATGAAGAAGACCACCAGCAAGAGCAGAGCCGGCAGGGTCAGGGCAAAGTTCATGGGCCGCAGCCCCTTAGGTGCCGCCAATGATGGATCGTCTTGCGCAGTCAGCGAGGCCATGCCGAAAACCCTTCCGCCGTTCCGTTGAGAAATGCGGGCACGGCTATGCCGTACCCGCGACGATGTTACTTCGCCTGCCAAGCGTACCAGCGCTCACCGATCGCATCGCGGTTTTCAGCCCAGTAGCTCATGTCGGCATTGACCTGGCCCACCGTCTGCTGGTCCGGCAGGGTCTTGGCGACGTCCGGATCCATCAGCTTTGGCGAATCCAGATTGATGGGCGCATAGCCGGTGCCCTTTGCCATTTCAGCCTGTGCTTCCGGTGACGTCGCAAGCGCGATGAACTTCATCGCCGCAGCCTTGTTCTTTGCGCCTTTCGGAACAACAAGAGCGTCGGCCGCCGTGATGTTCTGCTCCCAAGAAGTTTCGACGGTCACACCGGTCGCCGCAAGCGCCGTCAGGCGGCCGTTCCAGAACGAGCCAAAGGGTGACTCGGCGGATGCCAAAAGCTGTTGGGACTGCGCGCCGCCAGTCCACCAGATGATATCGGCCTTGATCGTGTCGAGCTTCTTGAAGGCCCGGTCGAGGTCGAGCGGATAGAGCTTGTCGGGTGCCACGCCATCAGCCAGAAGTGCTGCCTCGACGACGCCTGGTGCCGACCACTTGTAGAAGGCGCGCTTGCCGGGGAATTTCACTGTATCGAACAAATCGGCCCAGCTTTTCGGGCAAGCCGAAACGGCGTCCTTGTTGCAGCCGATGACGAAGGAATAATAGAAGCTGCCGACCGAATAATCGGTAACGAAGCGCGGATCGAGTTTGCTTTTATCGATGACAGCAAAATCGAGTTTTTCCAACAGCCCGGCCTTGCCGGCCTGGACGGCATAGTCGCCCTCGACATCGACGACATCCCAAGTCACGCCGGCCGCCTCGACCATGGCTTTGATCTTGCCGTAGTCCGTAGGACCGTCCTGCAGAACGGTGACGCCTGATTTTTCCGTGAACTTATCTGCCCAGGCGGCCTTCTGCACGTCCTGTGTCGTGCCACCCCAACTGGTGAAGACCATGTCTTCGGCCCGCACCTGCGTGGATAGGCTGAGTGTTGCAGCGATCGCCGCGATAGTCAGTCTGTTTTTCATGTTCCCTTGCTCCGTTTGTTTGGACTGTTTTTCTTGGCTTCATTACAGCCGTCGGCTGTCCGTCCCGGGTTCTCGTAGAAGGTGGCAAAATCCCGAAATTTCGTGTCTTTCGAGCCAACGGCTCTCCGCCGGATCAGACCGGCCGTGTTCCTCCCGCCGGTGAAAAGGGTGCAGGTTTCAGAATCTTGTTTTCAGCGACCTCGATCAGGTCGCGGATTTTAGGCAAAAATGCATGCCAGGCGGGGTCTGCCATCAGCGCGCTGCGGCGGCCTTCCCGGTCATCAAGGCTGGAGAAGCCCCAGATGTGAACGATCTCATTGATCACGCCGATTTCCGAAAAGAAATAGCCGACGAGTTCGCCCAGGTGACGCTTCTGGATAGCGATGCCCTCGTCCTCCACCACCTTGAGATAGGAGGGGATGGCTCCATTCTTCAGCCGGTAGGTTCGCATCTCGTAGACCATGGCCGTCACCGCATCACAAAGGGATCGGGGATCGGATCATCGGAGGTGCGCAGCCATATGGTCTTGGTGCGGGTATAACCGAGTGCCGCCGCCATTCCGCCTTCGCGTCCATCGCCGGAAAGCCCGGAGCCGCCGAACGGGGCGATTGGCGATACCGCGCGGTAGGTGTTCACCCAGACGATGCCGGCACGGATCGATTTCATGAGCCGATGCGCCCGCGTCAGATTTTGCGTGAAGATACCGGAAGCCAGTCCGTAGGGCGTGCTGTTGGCCAGCTCGACCGCCTCGGCCTCGGTCTCAAAGGACATAACGGAGAGCACAGGACCAAAGAATTCCTTTTCCAAGGATGGCGAGCGCGTCCCATCGCAATCGAGAATAGTTGGCAGATAGAAATAGCCGTCCCCCTCAGGTGCCGACCCGCCGGTGACGAGCCTGGCTCCGCTCTCCAGCGCCGCTGCGACCAGCGTTTCGATGTGACGGCGCTGCCGCTCCGTTGCAAGCGGCCCGACCTCGGTATCCATGGACAGCGGAGAACCGATGCGGATGGCTTCCGCTTTCGTTTTCAATATATCGAGAAACCTGTCCTTGACGCTGCGCTCGACAATCAGCCGGGAGGCCGCAACGCAGCTTTGACCGGTTGCCGCGAAAATGCCCGCGACCTGCGCGTTGGCCGCACTTTCCAGATCGGCATCGGCGAAAACCAGCAGCGGAGACTTGCCACCCAATTCCAGGGATGTCGATGCAAGGTTTTCCGCCGAACTGCGCACGATATGGCGGGCCGTCTCGGCGCCTCCGGTAAAGGCTATATGAGCGACTTTCGGATGCGCAGTCAGCGCCGCACCGCAGGTGGCCCCGAAACCGGCGATCACGTTGACGACACCCGGCGGAAAGCCCGCTTCGTCTACAAGCCGGGCAAATTCAAGCAGGGGCGCCGGACCATCTTCGGATGCCTTCACTACGATCGTGCATCCCGCCGCAAGGGCCGGACCAATCTTCACTGCGGCAAGAAACAGTTGGCTGTTCCACGGCACGATGGCAGCCACAACCCCAACCGGCTCGCGGCGTAGCCAGACATCCATGTCCGCCTTGTCGATCGGCAGCGAAGCCCCTTCGATCTTGTCGGCGAGCCCGGCATAGTAGCGGTAATAGTCGGCGACATAGGCGATCTGCGAGGAGGTTTCGCGGATGATTTTTCCGGTGTCGCGGGTTTCGAGTTCAGCCAATCTCGGCACGCTCGCGGCAATCAGATCGGCAAGCCGGTAGAGGAGTTTGCCGCGCTGTGTCGCCGTCATGCGCGCCCAGCGTCCGCCGCCATACAGAGCCTGATGAGCTGCCTCGACGGCCTGATCGACATCGGCCTGCCTGCTCTCGGGCATCTCTGCCCAAGCAGCGCCCGTTGCCGGATCGACGCTTTGAAAGCGCGCCTCACCATTGCCGAACCGTCCATTAATGTAGCATTGGAACTGCTGCATCACGCTACTCCGCAAATGCCGGCATGACATCGGCGATGAAACGTTCGAGTGATGCCTTCTTGCGCTCGAAGCTCATGCCCGTGTCGATCCAGAAAGAATATTCATCATAGCCCATTGCCTCGTAGGCCTTGAGCCTTGCGATGACGTCGGCGGCATTGCCGACCACATTGTTGCGCCGCATGATTTCGGCGGAAAGCATTGCGTTTGCGGCAATATCCTCGGCTGCAATACGCTCGATCAGACCCTGATGGATCGGCTTTTCGTTCTTGAACCAGGCGAAGAAGTAATTGTAATAGACGCTCATTTCATGGGCGGCTTGCGCGATGTCGGTCTCGTCAGAGCCAACATAGGTGTGGCGCAGCAGCATGATCTTCGGCCGCTCGACTGAAGCGTTCTTGCTGCAAGCTTCGTTGAAACGTACCATCAGCGTCTCGACTTCGTCATCTCCCTGCCAAAGCGGCGTCACCTGCACGTTGCAGCCATTGGCAACCGCGAATTCGTGGGAGTTTGGATCACGGGCCGCAACCCAGATCGGCGGGTGTTGCTGGACCGGCTTCGGCGCTGATGTGGTGGACGGAAACTGATAGAACTCGCCGTCATGGGCATAGTCACCGTCCCACAGCTTCTTGACGGCGGGAATGAGTTCGCGCATGCGCTGGCCGGCGACCCAGGCGTCGAGCCCGGGCAGCAGGCGTTCGTATTCGAAAGAATAAGCGCCACGCGCGATGCCGATATCCAGCCGGCCATCGCAGATGAGGTCGGTCATCGCCGCTTCGCCGGCCAGCTTGATCGGGTGCCAGAAGGGCGCGATCACCGTGCCGGTGCCAAGCCTCACCTTGCTGGTGCGACGCGCAAGATCGGCGATCGTGATGAAGGGGTTGGGCGCGATGGTGAAATCCATGCCGTGATGCTCGCCCGTCCAGATCGCATGCATGCCGCCCTTGTCGGCGATCTCGCAAAGCGCCACGAATTCCTCATAGAGGGTTTTGTGATCCTGCTCGGCGTCAAGCCGTTCCATATGAACGAAGAGGGAGAATTTCATCGCACTCAGGCCTTCCTTGAAACCGGGTGAACTTTGCCGGCTATCTCGTTGCCGAAATAAACGCCGAAATTCCCGATCGAGTTTTCGAGATCAAACCGCCGGACGATATCCGCTGTCGCGGTGCTGTCGAATTTTTCCTGCAGCGCAGCGGCGGGCGCCATGAATTGGCCGGCAGCAGGTTCCCCGGCGCTTGCCGTCGCACGGTAGACAATGTGCTGGCGGTTGTCGGTGCGGCTCTCGTAGACGGAGTAGAGAAATCCGATCGAAATGTTCAGCCCCGTCAGCCGTTCAAGATGGGCGCGCAATGTCTGGACAGGCTCGCCGCTTTCCATCGCGCAGGCCGGGAGGCTGAGTGTGCCGCTGCCCAGGAAAAGAAGATCACCGTCGCGTTCGATCACCGCGCTCAGCTGTGCCTCCCCTTCCGCTGCTGCGGATACAGCCTTGCCGGCCAATGCGGGTGTGAAATAACTGCCGCGGGCGTAGCCAAGACCGTTCTTACCGCTGTTGTCGAAGGCCCTGACCCGGCCGGTCATGATGACATGATCGCCAGCATCCAGAATCTGCTGCGTGCAACAATCAAACCAGGCCGCGACATCGGCGAAGATCGGCGACCCCTGTGGCCCGGTTTTCCATTCGACGGCAGCAAAGCGATCTTCGACCGGACGTGCAAATGTGTTGGAAACTTCCTTCTGGGTTTCCGACAGGATGTTCACGGCGAATTTTCCCGCCTTCGTCATCGTCTCGAAATTCCGCGACGTCTTTGCCAGACAGACAAGCAGCAGCGGCGGATCGAGCGAAACGGACGTAAATGAATTGGCGGTAAAGCCGACCGGCCGGCCGGACGCGTCATGCGCGGTGACAACGGTGACACCGGTCGGGAAAGCGCCAAAAGCGTCGCGCAGAGCGCGCGCATCGAAACTCGTTTCGCTCATCGTGTTTCCTCCGGTTTCGCCAGCCAGTTCGCAAGTATCGTATTGACCTCTTCGGGCGCTGTCAGATTGACCATATGCCTGTGGCCCGCAATCAGCACGGCGTAACCATGGGGCGTGGCTTGCGCCATCGCATGGGCCATTGCCGGCGTGGAGTTGGGGTCGTCTGCGCCGGTGAGAAACAGGGCCGGGCAGCGAACCTTCTGCCAGCCATCGGCATAGGTGTCATCTCCACCGGCAAAGGCAGCATAGGCCGTAGCGTAGGCGGCGCGATCGACGCAGGACAACCAACGGTGGGTCAATCGGTAGGTTTCACTCCCTTGGGCGTCTGCGCCGAACCAGCGCAGCAACGGCCCGTCGATATCGACCTCTCCATCCTGGATTTTGCGGGCTCTGTCCATGACTGCGGCGCGCGCCGCCGGATCCCGGCGATAGACCGCATTCAAAAGAGCAACCCGGGACACTCTGTTGCCGAATGTGGCCGCAGCACCGCCGGCAATCAGGGCGCCCATCGAATGTCCGGCGACATTGGCGTATTCAAGCTTGAGGTCGTCGAGGAAAAAGCCCAGCCAGTCGACGAACGCATCAAGCCTCGACCCCTCCGACAAGGCCCGGCTTTCGCCATGGCCAGGCATATCGACGGCGATCACCCGATGCGACCTGCTCAGCACGCTCATTTGCGGCGCCCAGGCCTCCAGGCGCATGCCGACCCCGTGGATTAGCACCAGGGGCTTGCCGGAGCCTTGCTCCAGGTAGGCCGCGCCGTTTCTCGTGTGGGATCGCCGAACGGAGTCCATATCAGACAGCTGCCGGATTGGTGGCGTCGTTGCCGAGATCCTTCAGATCCTGGTAGCGGTCGCCGATACGATGATGCGGGCGGCCACCGACCGACGCGCCCAGAGCAACGAGGATTTCATTTGCCGCCGGCGCATCGCCGATCGACGTCTGGATGGTGAGATAGTGCGAGCGGCGCCCTTCGTCTTTCTTGTCCATCAGCGGGATCATCACCGGCGCATTGGCTGGGCCGCGCGTGTTGCAGAACGCGAGATAGGACTTAGCGCCGACGGCGCTGCGGTAATGATTGCCGAAACGCAATGTATGGATGAGCGCGGATGCATGTTCGAGTTCGCCATCAAGCCCGACGACTGCAGCCTTGCCGTAGGCTTCGACGTATTCGCCGGAACCGACGGCGTCGATGATCATCCGCGTCAGGAGCTCGCCGAGCACGGGCGCCGCCGCGTGGATCTCCGGTTTCAGATCATCCACAAACCCCTTGCCAGCCCAAGGGTTCCTCACCACGGCAATGGCGGCGTAAAGCTTGAGTGGCGTTGCGGCAGCCTTGCCGCCCTCGATCAGCAAGGTTTCCACCTGTAGCAGCGTCTTGCGAATTTCGATGGTCAAAGCCGTTTTCCTTCATTGCGTCGATATGCCGTATGATGGTATACCATACGACAACGTGTCAAGTCTTGTTTGGAATCATTTGAGCGGCTATTAAGGACAGCATGAGCCAGAACCTCCTTGCCCAAGCCGCCGCCCCTGCCCCGAACCTGGAATCGCTGCGGATCGACACACCGCCGGTCACCCTGCGGGAGATGGCGCTCGAGAGGCTGCGCAACGCGATCATCGCCGGCCTTTTCAGCCCCGGACAGCGTCTGGTCGAGCGCACCTTGTGCGATCAGCTCGGCGTATCGCGCTCGGTCATCCGCGAAGTGCTGCGCCATCTGGAAACGGAGGGTCTGATAGAGACTGCACCGAGACAGGGGCCCATCGTTGCTCTGATCGACTGGCATCAGGCCCGGCAGATCTATGATGTCCGTATTGCTCTCGAGACGACCGCCGTCGCCGACTGCGCCCGCAACGCGACGTCCGCCACCAAGGAAAAGCTGAAAGCGGTCCTGAAGGATCTCGACCGCAACTCCCGCAAGAACGATCCGCTGACGATCCTCGCCGCGACCACGCAATTCTACGAGACGATCTTCCTGTCTGGCGGGCACGAAATCGCATGGGATATCGTCAAGCGCTTGAACAGCCGAATTTCCCGTCTGCGCGTCATGACCCTTGCCACGATAAACCGCACCGTATCGGGCCCTGCACGTATGCGAGAGATCTTCAATGCGATCGAACGAAACGATCCCGACGCCGCCGACGCCGCCTGTCAGGCTCATATTTCCGAGGCGGCGGAGATAGCGCGAACCCTGTTGGAATCGGAAGGACGGCACGACGCGGGACGATGACAGTATGTCGGGGTTCTGTTCTCGCAAAAATATCGTCAAGCGTCTCAGATAGTGATCCGATTGTTATGAATGGCGCTCCAATGTAACGGTTGCGATGCCCTAGGCGGGCGTAAAAACCCCGGGATGCAGGTTCCATTGCAGGGCGCAAAGGCGGCGACAGTTCTTCGCGATTGTCCGAAGTAAAGGTGACCCGTGCGAACTCTCGGGCAATATCCGGATCGGTCTGGCAGAAGCCCAGACTAGAAGCCGATGAGATCGTCCAAGCAGGGAGACTGCAAGTCAGTAAATGTCTCGTCGCGCTCGATCAGCCAACATTCTTTCCTAACTTCAACGGCTCGCGTGGGTAGGTGGCGGTGTCCAGCGCGCCAACCGGTCAAAGCTTGGTATGTTTGATGATGCGCACCGATCTGGCGGTCCAAGCAGGCCATTGTTGCCATCAAGGAAGTAGGATAGCATTTTGCGGGCCGAAGTCGACGCCAGGCAAAAATCGAAGCAGCGTGTCACATATCGCGATCCTACCTCGTCTAGTCTTTAAGAATTGATAGACGAAGGAGACGGCCATGTCGGAACGAAAGCAACATGCGGCGGAGGCGGTGCGATGACGATAATGAGCGGCGTTGATGCTGCCCGCATTTTCGATCCGTTGCGGCCGAGGCTGATGCGGGTCGCGTATCGTATGCTCGGCTCGGTTACCGAGGCAGAGGATATCGTCCAGGAGAGCTTTCTGCGGTGGCTCGATGCGGATCGACAGGCGGTGCAGGAACCTGCGGCCTTCCTACACCGCATCGTGACGCGGCTTTGCCTCGACCATCTGAAATCGGCACGGAGCCGCCGCGAGACCTATATCGGCCCGTGGCTGCCGGAGCCTATGGTCATGACGACGGACGACGAGGTGGAAGACATAACGCTGCCTCTAATGCTCGCGCTGGAGCGCCTGTCGCCGCTCGAGCGCGCCGCTTTCCTGCTGCATGATGTCTTCGACATCGACTTCGAGGATGTCGCCGAAACCATCGGACGAAAACCCGCCGCCTGCCGCCAGCTTGCTAGTCGGGCGCGCGCCAATCTGCGCGGTGCGCGGCAGCGTTATGCCATGCCGCGGGAGCGCGGAATGCAGATCGCCTCAGCCTTCTTTGCCGCCTCGCGCAGTGGAGAGATGGAGGCGTTGCGCGCGCTGCTCGCAACCGATGCGGCCGTTTATACGGATGGCGGCGGAAAGGCGGTTGCGCCGCGGCGACCTGTCGTCGGCCTCGACAAGGTGATGAAGCTCTTCGCAGCATTGCAGCCAATCTTTGCCGCCAAGGCATCGCGGCTTCTGCACTATTCCCTGATCAATGGCCTACCGGGCTTTCTGACCATGGAAGAAGGTCCTAATCTGCAGACCACGGCGCTCGAAATCGAAGACGGCAAGATCATCGCCGTCTACGTGACGCGCAATCCCGACAAGCTCGCCCATCTCAGGCAATACGCTGCCGCTTAAGCGAAGAGCTAATATCGCATTTCCTCATCTCACATAGACCTTTCGCCGTCAGCGAATGGATCGTCATGCCATTCCCACAAAGGAGACTTTATCCATGTCCCAACCATTGATCGCCATCGTCTATCACAGCGGCTACGGCCATACGGCGCGGCAGGCGCAAGCCGTAAAAGCCGGCATAGATGAGGTGGCGGGCGCGACAAGCCAGCTATTGACTGTCGACGAGGCGCCGACATGCTGGAGCGATCTTGCCGGGGCGGAGGCGATCATTTTCGGCACCCCGACCTACGTAGCCGGCCCCTCGGCGGCTTTTAAGAGTTTTCAAGAGGCGAGCTCAAATGCGGTGATGGCGCAAGGCTACCGATGGAAAGACAAGATCGCCGCCGGTTTTACCAATTCCGGGACGCACTCTGGCGACAAGCTGGCGACGCTAATGCAGATCGCGCTCTTTGCCGCGCAGCACGGTATGCACTGGATCAATCTTGATCTGCCGCCAGCAAACAATTCCCGGCGCGGCAGCGAGCAGGATCTTAACAGACACGGCTTCTGGCTTGGGGCGGCGGCACAATCAAATATCGACGAAGGCGCCGATATTGCGCCGCCCGAAGCCGACCTTGCGACTGCTTGCCATCTCGGCCGTCGGGTCGCCCTAGCGACGCTCCAATTCGTGCGTGGCCGGCTCTAATCAGAATCAGGCAGGCGTGCGCGTGACTTCGGGACCGCGGCACATTTAATGATATTTGCCGAAAGACTTCCTTGCCCTAACAGTGCCTTTTTCGAAGACTTCAGCGAGACCGTGGTGCCCTTCCGGGATGCCGGTTTCATGACCAGTCTATCGCAGACGCTCATTAAACTGACAGCTCCAGGCAGACCGGACATTTATCAAGGGAGGGAAGGGCCAGACTTCAGCCTGGTCGACCCAGACAACTGCCGCCGCATCGACTTCGCTGCTCTGAATGCGAACGAAGAAAATGTGAATCAGACCGATCAAGTGACCGGCTTTCATCGGAGGAAGGCCCATCTTATCCGCAAGGTGCTGCATATTTGAAAGCTCAATCCAGACCTGTTTAACCTTGGTAGCTATTTGCCCATCGAAGCGTTGGGCCGAAGAGGAGACAAAGTCGTGGCCTTCGCACGGGTGCTCGACGGACAATTTGCACTAACGATCGCTCCAATAATGGTTTTTGGTCACGTTGTTCGTGGATCCATGCAACTCACAAAGGGCTTCTGGGCCGACACGGTCGTGCGGATACCTGAACATCTTCGTGGGTCACTTCGCGACGTCATCTCCGGCAAGGCTCGCAGCGGCGGCGAGGTGCTCGCTGGCTGATATACTCGAAGAGAATGCAACTGCCCTTCTGCACAACGGATTGGATACGATAGATTAGAAAGTGTTGCGAAAATCGGATTCACCCGGGAACAAATCGATCGATCAAGGTAAAGCTCGGTTGCACAACCGGCCGTTTGGCAGGTTTACGGGAAGTTTTAATTTCCTCTGAATGCTCGCCTCATGCGTGAATACTGGAGCCATCGAAAACGCTCCCCACCGTTCAACTCACCGAACGTCCGTTTCACTTTGCCGAATGATGCAATATGTCATGGTGGATCAGACAATACGGAGCCGGCATGGCCGAAAAGACGACCCAACAGGATCCCTTGCGCGCCAAGCGCGGCCGCAAGGCGGGCGAGCACGCCGTCCCCTCCTCGGTTCAGGTGCTCGACCGCAGCCTGAAGCTGCTCGATCTCGTCGCCAGCGCCGATGGTGCGGCCCTCACCGACCTGTCCGATCGGTCCGGCATGGCGCCGTCCACCGTCCATCGGCTGCTCACCTCGCTTGCAGGTCACGGCATGGTTACCCACGATGCCGAAACCGGAGCCTGGACCATCGGTCTGAAAGCCTTCGAGATCGGCAATGCCTTCCTGCGCTTTCGCAAGCTCGGCACGATCAGCCGCCCTTTCCTCAAACACCTGATGGAACATTCGGGCGAAACCGCCAATATCGGCATCGAGGACGGCGGTGATGTCGTCTTCATCTCGCAGGTCGAAAGCCACGCCCCGATGCGCGCCTTCTTCCGTCCCGGCCGCCGCGGCCCCATCCACGCCTCCGGCATCGGCAAGGCCATCCTATCGACCTGGGACAACGCCACCATCGAACGCCTGCTCTCGCCCCGCCCGCTCAGACGTTTCACAGAAAAAACCCGCGACACGTTGCCAAAACTGCTGACCGATATCGAAACCATCCGGGCACGCAGCTGGTCGATCGATGACGAGGAACACACGCTCGGCATGCGCTGCCTCGCCGCTCCTATCTTCAATGAATACGGCGAAGCGATCGCCGGAATTTCCGTCTCAGGCCCGGCTGTGCGTTTGCCGGACGAAACACTCGCAGCACTCGGACCGGTGGTGAAGGCTGCAGCCGACGGGGTGACGCAGGCGATGGGGGGAAGATTGGACTGAGGTCGGAGTTGTCTATCTGGGCCGATGCAGGAACATCGATCGCGCGGATGCATTCTACCTCTGCAAAGGTTAAGCTGATGACGAAACGCGCCTGATTAAACCAGCATAACGCTAAATTGGATCTCTCAACGCGAAGGGACAGACAATGGCAAAGAATACGATTTGCGTTTGGTACGACAAGGACGCCGAAGACGCTGCCCGCTTCTACGCCGAAACGTTCCCCGAAAGCAGCGTCGGCGCAGTCATGCATGCACCAGGCGACTTTCCCGATGGCAAGCAGGGAGACGTGCTGGTTGTCGAATTCACAGTCGCCGGTATTCCCTGCATCGGCCTGAACGGCGGCCCCACCTTCAAGCACAGCGAAGCCTTCTCATTTCAGATTTCGACGGAAGATCAGGAAGAAACCGACCGCTACTGGAACGCAATCGTCGGCAACGGCGGCCAGGAAAGCGAATGCGGCTGGTGCAAGGACAAATGGGGCATCTCCTGGCAGATCACCCCGCGTGTTCTCATGGAAGCGATGGCAGTAGGCGGTGCGGAGGCTAAACGCGCGTTCGAGGCCATGATGCATATGAAGAAGATCGATGTCGCCGCAATCACGAAGGCGAGGCGCGGCGATTGACTGCCGCGCCGCCCTGTTTTTCAAAAAAGTTCAGGCAGCCTTACCCGGCGCGATGCCGTCCAGTTCCTGAATGGCATCGGCCGGCAAGGCCAAACCGGCGACGGCCAAATTTTCCCTGAGATGGCCGCGGGACGAGGTGCCGGGGATCAAGAGGATGTTTGGCGCGCGCTGCAACAACCACGCGAGAGCCACCTGCATCGGCGTTGCGCCAAGCCGTGCTGCAACATCCGACAATGTCGATGACTGCAGCGGCGAGAACCCTCCGAGCGGAAAGAAGGGCACGTAGGCTGTGCCTTCCGCCGCCAGCTGATCGATCAGAGCTTCATCCTCGCGATGGGCGAGATTGTACTGGTTTTGAACGCAGACAATCTCCGTGATCTTTCGCCCGTCGGCGATTTGCTTCGCGGTAACATTGGACAAGCCGACATGCTTGATCAGCCCTTGGCGCTGGAGATCAGCAAGAACGCTCAGCGGTTCCTCGAGCGAACCTTCCGCCGGGCCATGAATGCCGAGCATCGAACGCAGGTTGACCACCTCGATCACGTCGAGACCGAGATTCCTGAGATTGTCGTGGATCGCCTGCGTCAGGGCCTCCTTGGAGAACGCCGGATTCCAGGATGCGTCGGCACCTCTCGTCGCGCCGACCTTGGTAACGATGACGAGATCATCGCTATAAGGGTGCAGCGCTTCCTTGATGATCTGATTGGTGACGTGCGGACCGTAGAAGTCACTCGTGTCGATATGGTCAACGCCGCTTTCGACCGCTTCGCGCAGTACCGCGACTGCCTCGGTGCGATCCTTCGGCGGGCCGAAGACGCCCTTGCCGGCAAGCTGCATGGCACCGTAACCGAGACGCTTCACCGTGCGGCCGCCGAGCTTGAATGTGCCGGATTTTTTAAGATTGGACATGATGTACCTCCGTTTGATCACAGGAGAAATAGGCCGCATTAGTCCGCGCGATAAGTGGGGACAATGCGCACGGGCTGTGCGATTTTCCGCACAATGCCCTCGATAAAAAGACTGTGTCAGTCCGGCTGCCATCATAGTGAAGTCCCAGCCATAGCCGTCGTTAGCACAGAACGCGGAAAGCTGCGCCTTCGCATGCGAAAATGTCTCGAAGCGGTCCGCAGCACGCTGCAACAGATTCATTCAACCAATCAGTTGACTATTTTCTGGATGCGACTACATTCAACCACATGGTTGAACAAAAAACACTGCAGATGAATTCAGTCTTTCACGCCCTCAGCGACGGCACACGCCGTCAGATGCTGCGGGAACTGACGCGCCGCGAGCGCACGGTGAGCCAGCTGGCGGAGCCGTTTTCGATGTCGCTGGCGGCGGCATCCAAACATATCAGAGTCCTGGAAGGCGCCGGCATGATCCGCCGAGAGGTGCGAGGACGCACCCATCTGTGCCGGCTTGAGCCCGAGCCGCTTGCCACCGCATATGAGTGGTTGGGCTTCTACGAACGCTTCTGGAACGACCGCCTGGACGCCCTCGAACGGCTCCTGCGCGAGGAAGATGCACACAAAAGCATGACCAAAGACCCTGATCGCAACACCGGCGGCTGAACCGCAGCAGAAGGAGAAGACCGATGAACACGCTTGCCCATGTCAATCCCTATGGCGTCCTGATCGAGCCCGACACAATGAAGCTTGAGCGCCTGCTGCCCGGCCCGATCGAGCGGGTCTGGTCCTATCTTGCCGAAAGTGACCTGCGTAGCCAATGGCTGGCGGCGGGCGACATGCCGATGAAGATCGACGCGTCCTTCGAGCTGGTCTGGCGCAACGACACCCTTTCCAATCCGCCCAGCAAACGGCCGGAGGAGTTTGCCGAAGTGCAGCGGATGCAGAGCCGGATCGTCGAGCTCGACCCGCCAAGACGCCTCACCATTTCCTGGGGCGGCAGCGGCTCCGTGTCCTTCAATCTGGAGCCGAAGGGCAGCGATGTCCTGCTGACCATAACCCATCGCCGCATGCCGGATCGCGCCGCGGCCCTGATGTTTGGCGCCGGCTGGCACATGCATCTCGACACGCTGGCCGCCCGCATCAACGGACAGCCGCCGCAGCCATTCTGGGAGGGATGGGCCCGCCTAAAGTCCGAATATGACCGGTTGATTCCGGCTTGATTCAATCCGCGCGGTTCAGTCCCTCCGGGATACGCCGGAGGCAATGTCACCGCCTTACCCCAAAGAAAACGGAGATAGCCATGACCAGTTTCACCACATGCTTTACCGTGGACCAGACGCCGGAAGCCGCTTTTTGTGCCATCAACAATGTGCGCGGGTGGTGGTCGAAAGCAATCGACGGTCCCACCGATACCGCCGGCGGTACGTTCGATTATCATTTCCAGGATATCCACCGCTGCAAGATCCAGGTGAGCGAACTCATCCCCGGAAAGAGGATCGTCTGGCACGTCCTCGACAACTATTTCAGCTTCACCGAAGACGAGACCGAATGGACGGGTACGACCATCGTTTTCACTATATCCCGAACCGGCGGAGGCACGGAAGTCCGCTTCACCCATGAGGGTCTGGTTCCCGAATACGAATGTTACGATGCCTGCTCCGACGGCTGGAGCACCTACATCAGTGGAAGCCTGCGCGCCTTGATCGAGACCGGCAAGGGCGACCCCAATCTCGGAGACCCGATGACCGGAACAGAACGGGCACTGGCCGGCTAGGCGATCTATCCTCCCGACGTGCCGCACCGCGACGCCGCTCTTGCGGCGTCCGGACATCGTCGTAAACTTCCGCCGTGCATGGTGAAGCCACCCGGCGATGTACGCGCCGGCCCCAGGCGCAACCGGCCGCCAACTCGGCCGTTGCCGCAGAAGCATGAGATCATTGAAACGGAGACATGCAATGAACGCTTCTTCCTATCGCTGGGTCATCGTCGCTGCCGGCGGTCTGCTCGGCTGCCTCGCCATCGGCGCGGTGTTTTCCCTGCCGGTATTCCTCCTGCCCATCTCGCGCGATACCGGATGGTCGGTCACCGGCATATCGAGCGCCATGACCATCGGCTTCCTGGCCATGGCACTGGCCAGCATGATCTGGGGCACTTTGTCGGACCGCTGGGGTCCGCGCGTCATCGTGCTGACAGGTTCGGTCATCCTGACGGCAAGCCTTGCCTTTGCCAGCCGGGCAACGTCGCTGGTCGAGTTCCAGCTGGTCTTCGGTCTCGTCGTCGGCGCAGCCACTGCCGCCATCTTCGCGCCGATGATGGCCTGCGTCACCGGCTGGTTCGATACCCATCGCAGCCTGGCCGTCTCGCTCGTCTCGGCCGGGATGGGCATGGCGCCGATGACCATGTCGCCGCTCGCCGCCTGGCTCGTCTCCGTCTATGACTGGCGAACCTCGATGCTGATCATCGCAGCCATTGCCGCTGCTATCATGATTCCCGCATCGTTCCTGGTTCGCAGCCCACCCGTTGTGGAGCACGAAAGCGTCGGCGCGGCGGGCGATCAAGGTCCGCAATCGGACATGACGATGAACCAGGCCCTGCGCTCACCCCAGTTCATCGTTCTGATGCTCACCAATTTCTTCTGCTGCGCCACCCATTCCGGCCCGATCTTCCACACCGTCAGCTACGCCATCAGCTGCGGCATCCCGATGATTGCAGCGGTATCGATCTACAGCGTCGAGGGACTGGCCGGGTTGGGCGGCCGCGTCGCCTTCGGCCTGCTTGGAGACCGCTACGGCGCCAAGCGTATCCTGGTCATCGGCCTGCTGATCCAGGCGTTCGGAGCGCTGGCCTATGTCTTCGTCCGCGAGCTTACGTCGTTCTATGCCGTGGCAGCCCTGTTCGGCTTCATCTATGCCGGGGTCATGCCGCTCTATGCGGTGCTGGCGCGCGAAAACTTCCCGCAGCGGATGATGGGCACCGTCATTGGCGGAACCGCCATGGCCGGCAGTCTCGGCATGGCCACAGGCCCCGTCGCCGGTGGTCTGATCTACGATACGTTCGCCACCTATAGCTGGCTCTATATTGGTGCCTGGGGCATCGGCATCGGCGCCTTCCTGATCGCCATGACCTTCCGGCCGTTCCCCAAGGCAGTGCCGCAACTGGCGCATGCCTGAGGCTGCCCGGCGCGGGTTGTCTCCCGGGACGAGCAGTTCGGCCTCAACGCACCGCGAAAAACACGCGATGTCCTGCCCTTCACAGCCCGTTGCAAAACCGGAACCCCCGCGTTACTCGGGAACATAATGGCAGCCGACATCCGCAGATTCGCGATTGCCTCTCGGGAGGAACGAATGGAACACGAAAAGCGGCGGTTGAACTATGTGCTGTTCCTGATTGTCAGCACCGGCCTCGTGTCGATCGCCCGCTCCATGTCGCTGGCGTTCCTGGCCATCAAGCTGCAGCAATCGTTTGGCTTGAGCCCAGCGATGATCGGCGCGCTGCTGGGTGTCGGCCCGCTTCTCGGTGCTCTCGCGGCTCCGTTCGCCGGGTCTTTGTCCGATAAGGTCGGCCGCAAATCGGTACTGATCATTACGCTGCTGGCGATGGCCCTTTCCCTTGCGGGCATGGGCATGGCGCAGACGGTGACCGCTTTCTGCCTGGCGCAGATCGTGTCCGCCATCGCCGTGGCGATCTATGAGCCGATCACGCGCGCCCTGATGAGCGACGTCTGCACGGAACCGTTGCGGCTCAAATATTTCACATGGCGTTATACGGCGATCAATGCCGGCTGGGCGATAGGCCCGCTAATCGGGGTCGCCGCCGGCGCAGCATCGTCCGGGCTTTTCCTGGCCGCGGCAGTGGTCTACGTCATTTTTGCCGCATTGTTCTACGCACGGACGATCCCGGTAGCGGAAACATCCACCAAACACCCGGCCGAGACACTATCGCTGCTTCAAAGCATCCGGGCAGCCGCGCGCGATCCCCGGCTGGCCTTTTTCGTCGGCGGTGGGACGCTGTTGATCGCGGTATACGGCCAATGGTCGGCGACACTTGCCCCCTATCTGACCGGCAGCATGGATGGCGGCGTCGAAATCTTCGCTTATCTCGTATCGATTCATGGCGCCGTCGTTCTGATCGGCAATCCCTTCGCCCGGCGCTTCATCGAGCGCGTCGGAGGTCTCGCCGCGCTGGTGGCCGGTTGCGTGCTATTCCTCGTCAGTGAAATCGGTTTTCTCGCCTCGGCCGGTTTTCTCGGCCTCGCGATCTCCATGGTGGTGTTCACAATCGGCGAAATCCTTGTCGTGCCATCGGAATATATGCTCGTCGATGGCATCGCCAATGATCGCAACAGAGGCAGCTATTTCGGAGCCCATTCGTTCTCGACGATCGGCAACTTTGTTGGACCGACACTCGGCGGCCTGATGCTCGGGGCATTCGGCGGTGCTGGAATGTTTCTTCTTTACGCCGGTTTGGCAGCCGCCGCTGCGGTCCTCTTTGCACTCGGAACCCGCATGCCGCCGCCGGGCACGCCGGCGAAGGTCCGCTTTGCCGCGGCCTCAGCCCCCGTTACGACCACGCATCTTCGCGGCTCGGCTGCGGTTTGATCGCATCGACCAGAAACAAGACAGGCACCGCAATGGCCATCAGTTCCGCGCTACCCAATCATGCCAGTCGGCTTCGCTGCCGCGGAACACGTTGAGATCGATCCGGCCTTCGACACCATGCGAAAGCCCCGAGCCCGAATATTGCCAGAACAGCCACTTGCGGCCCGGATAGACCTCCGACGGGTGTGCTGCCACCGAGCGCAGCCAGAACGGATAGTCCTTGAATTCGCCTGTCAGATTGTCGCGGTAGAAATCTGGTGCGGTGTAGATCACCGGGCGCTTGCCGTAGTGGCGCTCCAGCTTGTCCATGAAGACCTGCATCTTCTCGATCGCCTTGGCCCGCGACAGACGGTACTTGCAGCTCGATTCGCCGTTATATTCGACGTCGATTACCGGCGGCAGCGCATCGGGATCGCGCGGCACGTTGCGGATGAACCAGTCGGCCTGTTCGCCGGCTGTCCGGCACCAGTAAAAGAAATGATAGGCGCCGCGCTTCAGCCCGGCATCCTTTGCCCGCTTCCAGTTGGTCTTGAACATCGGATCGAGATGGTCGCCGCCGTCGGTCGCCTTGATATAGGCGAAGTTCGCCCCTTGCGTGCGCAGTCTTGCCCAGTCCATCTCGCCCTGCCAGCGCGACACGTCGACGCCATGCACCGCAAGCTTGCGCGGCGAGGCCTTGCCGAAGTTGATCGGATGCGCATCGCGGAATTGCCGGCCATAGATTTGCGCGCGCCGGATGCGCGAAGCGCCGCTCGTCGGGTTTTCCGGCATGATCATTGCTACCGGCCGTTCAGCCGGAACAGCCATGCCTTCGGTCGTCACGGATTCGAAAGCCTGCGACTGCGGGATCTGCCCTGCCCATGCCAGTTGCTCGGGATGATTTTCAGCTTGCGCAATCACATCGCCGACATCGGCCGTGGGCACCGGCGCCTGCCCGACGGAACTGGTCGTCTCCTTCGACGGCAGCCCGGCCACCAGGCTTTCCGGCCCGGAACTCGATGTGCAGCCCGCCACAAGGAGGCCGGCAAGAATGATCGCTGGAACAGCCGAAAAACGCATAGGAACCCGTACGCAAAACGATAAAAAGGCGGCACCCGCCCCACTGCCTTCAATTCCTAACGGAAAATTACCAACAAAGATTGAATCCGATCTTACTTACATACAAAGAGTGGGGAAAGGCGGGAGAAGGCGGGGTATTTTTGATATTGAGTCAGTCTCGATGCGGCGGCCTCGCACTGATCTCTGGCCTCCTCCTGCTCAACCAACAAATTTCACTCCCCGCAAATCACCGCCCTCAAACCCGTGCCATACTTCTTCCCGTCCGATTACGGATATACCGGTTTGCGTTGGCGCGGTGGTGGGGCCGGTGCCCGGATGGTTTGGCTGAACGCGCGCGAAATCCCTGGGGCCGTGTGAACACCTCCGGTTCGCAAATGAGCCGGGCGTGCCGGGTAGCCAAACCACGGGCGGTTTACGCCGCCGGACGGTTTTGCCGTCAAAGGGTCCAGGGCTAAACCCCGCCGCATTGCAAGGCCGGGCGGATAAACGGCCGGGCCGGGGCACTGGAGGCTTTCCCTTGAAATAGGAAAGCGCAGAAGAACCCCGAGAAGCGCAGCAAAAGACACTGAACGGGGCGCCGGAGGGCGTCATATAGACTTATATAGCTCCGGCACTTTCCAGCGCCCCGGCCAAGTCAGCATCAGAGAATACCACGGCGGATTTTTCCGGGCGAGGCTGCGGGTCGTTGCGGGGACAGTCATCGCCCTCTTCTCCTCGAGGCGAGCATGAAGACGCGTTACCGCTCTTCCGGTCCTGCAGCAGTTTTCCGTCCTCGGAGGATGGCATTGCCGACCAATCTCGGCAAAGATGGCTCCTTCGAACAGTGGAACCGGGAGAACACCATGATACCCGTCACCCCTCGCAGCATCTTTGCCGCCCTCATCATTGCACTTCAGCCCCTGCAACCAGCCTTCGCCGCTTCGCCCGAGCCAATCAAGGCCGAGCACGGCATGGTCGTCACCGCCCAACATCTCGCCTCCGATGTCGGCGTTGATATCCTCAAGAAGGGTGGAAACGCCGTCGATGCGGCCGTTGCCGTCGGCTATGCCCTGGCCGTCGTCTATCCGACCGCCGGCAATATCGGCGGCGGCGGGTTCATGACCATCCGGCTGAAGGACGGAAGGACCTCCTTCCTCGATTTCCGCGAACGCGCGCCACTCGCCTCGACCAAGACCATGTATCTCGACGACAAGGGCGAGATCGTCAAGGGTGCCAGCACCAACGGCTATCTGGCGGTCGGCGTTCCCGGCTCCGTCATGGGCTTCGAGACGGCACGTGAAAAATACGGCACGCTTTCGCGCGAGGAGCTGCTGGCGCCCGCTATCCGCCTTGCCAAGGACGGTTTCGTCCTCGATCAGGGCGACGTCGTCTCGCTCGGCAACGGCGCGAAAAAACTTTCCAAGGACAAGGCCGCCGCCGCGATCTTCCTAAAGCCGGACGGCAAGACGTTTTCCATCGGCGAAACGCTGGTTCAGCCGAAGCTGGCGGCGAGCTTAACCAGCATTTCGGAAAAAGGCCCGGACGCCTTCTATAGGGGCGCCATCGCCGAGGATATCGTCAAGGCGAGCGCGACGACCGGCGGCATTCTCGCCAAGGCCGATTTCGAGCAATATACCGTGCGCGAACTTAAACCCGTGACCTGCAATTATCGCGGCTACGAGATCGCCTCCTCGCCGCCGCCAAGCTCGGGCGGCGTCATCATCTGCGAAATCCTTAACGTGCTGGAAGGCTATCCGCTGCCCTATCTCGGCCATGGCTCGGCGGAAGCAGTCCATGCCATGATCGAGGCCATGCGCCACGCCTATGTCGACCGGAACTCGGCGCTCGGCGATCCGGATTTCGTCGAAAACCCGGTCGAAAAGCTCACCGACAAGGCCTATGCCAAGGAAATCCGCGCCAAGATCAATCCGTTCAAGGCCGGAATTTCGAAGGACCTGATGCCAACGGGCATGGGCGAAAGCACCGAGACGACGCATTATTCGATCATCGACGACGACGGCAATGCTGTGGCAGTCACCTATACGCTGAACGGTTCCTTCGGCGCCGGAGTCGTGGCGCCCGGAACCGGCATCCTGCTCAACAATGAGATGGACGATTTCACTTCCAAACCAGGCTCGCCCAACCTATACGGCCTCGTCCAGGGCGAGGCCAACGCGATCGCGCCGAAGAAGACGCCGCTTTCCTCGATGAGCCCGACGATCATATCGAAGGACGGCAAGCCGTTCATGGTCATCGGCAGCCCCGGCGGCGCCCGCATCATCACCGTCACGCTGGAGGCGATCATCAACGTCATTGACCACGGCATGAGCATCCAGGAAGCCATCGACGCGCCCCGCATCCATCATCAATGGCTGCCCGATAAGGTCTATATGGAGCCCTTCGCCCTGTCGTCGGACACGTTGAAGCTGCTGACCGAGATGGGCCATGACGTCCAGATCGATGCCAGCTGGCCGATCTGGGGTCAGGCCGCCGGCATCCTGGTCGGCGGCAAGAATCTCCCCGAAATCGAGGAAGGCGGCGGCGCGCGGTACAATGGCGCCATGGACAGCCGGGCGGCGTCGGGGGCGGCACGAGGGTATTGACGTGGATCACCTTGCGAGGGGGTTGGCATGCATCCCCGAAGCCTGCCCCTTACCCGCCCTGCCGGACATGCTCTTGCCTGCTAGAATAGGAGGGAGACCCGGCCCCCCAAGCAGAAGACAGGCGCTCACACCGTCTCCAGCGCCCGCGCCGCAGCACCGGCCTTGCGCTTCTTCATCGCCTTGCCGGCCACATAGACCTCGGCGACACAACGATCATCGCCCATAGTCTGCAGGATGAACAATTCGTCGGTCAGCGATTTCGCCGTCCGCATGCGCAGTTCCATCGCCGATTTACCGCTGGAATCGAGCACGACCATATCGGCGTCGGCACCGGCATGCAACGAGCCGATGCGGTCCTGAAGCCCCAGCGCCCGGGCATTGCCGAGCGTCATGCGGTAGAAGGAATTGAGCGGCGACAGGCGTTGGCCCTGCAAGTGCAGCACCTTGTAGGCCTCGTCCATCGTTTCCAGCATGGAGAAGCTGGTCCCAGCCCCGACATCGGTTGCCACCGACCAGCGGGCGCCGAGCCGGTCGAACCGGTCGCGGTCGAACAGGCCGGAGCCGAGAAAGAGGTTGGACGTTGGGCAGAACACGCCGACCGCCCCGGTCTCGGCCAGCACCGAAATCTCCCGGTCGCTCAGATAGATGCAGTGCCCGAGCAGCGTCTTGTCCGTCAAAAGATCGTAGCGAGCATAGATGTCGGTATAGTCCTTCGCATCCGGATAGAGCGAGGTGGCAAAGGCGATCTCGTCCTTGTTTTCGGAGAGATGCGTCTGCACGTAGCAATCGCGGTGTTCGGCGACCAGCGCCCGGGACATTTCCATCTGGTCCGGTGTCGAGGTAATGGCAAAGCGCGGGCTGATCGCATAATGCGCCCGGCCCCGGCCATGCCATTTGCCGATCAGCCGCTTGGTCTCGTCATAGCCCTGTTGCGGCGTGTCGCGCAGCGCATCCGGCGCATTACGGTCCATCATCACCTTGCCGCCGACCATCAGCATGCCGCGCTGTTCGGCCGCCGTGAAATAGGCGTCAACGCTCTGCGGATGCACCGAACAATAGGCAACTGCCGTCGTCGTGCCGTTCGACAAGAGCTCGTCCATGAACCGTCCGGCGATGAAGGCCGCATGCTCCGGTTCGGCGAATTTCTGTTCCTCAACGAAAATATAAGTGTTCAGCCATTCGAGCAGTTGCGCGCCATAGGACGCGATCGCCTGCGTCTGCGGGAAATGCAAATGCATATCGATCAGCCCGGGCAGGATGAGATGCGGCCGGTGATCGGCCACCGCAACGCCGGGACCGGCAGTCTTGCTGATATCGGCAAAATCGCCGATGGCTGCGATCTTTCCATCGCGAACCAGAACCGCGCCATCGTCCACGGTCAGATAAGATGCGGTATCATCGATCCTCTGGGGCTCATTGATAAAGGTCAGCACCCGTCCACGGATCAGCAGTTCGCTCATTGGGTTTTTCCTCCGTTCACAACTGTCTCGTACCAGGCGGCCAGCAGCTTGCGCTCATCGTCGGTCACGGCGGTTACGTTGGCCGGCGGCATCGCATGCGAACGTCCGGCCTGCAGGTAGATTTCGCGCGCATGGTTGGCGATCTGGGCATCGCTCTCCAGCACCACGCCCTTCGGCGGCTTGATCATGCCTTCCCAGCCCGGCTCCTGCGCATGACACATGGCACAGCGGCCAAGGATCGTATCGCGCACCTTCGAAAAGGCCTCCGCCTTAACAAAAGGCTGCTGTGCGGCCGAAACCTGTTCCGGCCGACCGGTCAGGATTTTCGGCACGGTCGAAAGCCACATGATGACGATGAACAAAAGCACGGTGGCAAGCCAGGTCCAGGTCGGATTTCCGGCATTGGCGTGACGGGTGTTGAAATAGTGCCGGATGGTAACGCCCATAAGGAACACCAGCGAGGCGATGATCCAGTTGAACTGCGTGCCAAAAGCCAGCGGATAATGGTTCGACAGCATCAGAAACAGCACGGGCAACGTCAGGTAGTTGTTGTGCGTCGAGCGCTGCTTGGCGATCCGGCCGTATTTCGCATCCGGCGTGCGGCCCGCGATGAGGTCGGCAACGACGATGCGCTGGTTCGGCATAATGATGAAGAAGACGTTGGCCGACATGATTGTCGCCGTGAAGGCGCCGAGATGCAGAAAGGCGGCACGGCCGGTGAACAGCTGCGTGTAACCCCAGGCAACCGCGACCAGGATGAAGTAGAGCGCAACCATCAGCCGGGTATTGTCATTGCCGAAGGGCGACTTGCAAAGCAGGTCGTAGATGATCCAGCCGAAAGCAAGCGAGGCAAGCGAAATGCCGATGGCGACAGGCTTGGAGACATCCAGAACGTTCGGATCGATCAGGTAGAGATCGGCACCGGCATAATAGACAAGACACAGCATGCCGAAACCGGAAAGCCAGGTGACGTAGCTCTCCCATTTGAACCAGATCAGATGTTCCGGCATGTTGGACGGCGCCACGAGATACTTCTGGATATGGTAGAAGCCACCGCCATGCACCTGCCACTCCTCGCCATACGCACCGGCCGGAAGGTCCGGACGCTTGCGCAGGCCAAGATCGAGGGCGACGAAATAGAACGACGAGCCGATCCAGGCGATGGCGGTGATGACGTGGAGCCAGCGGACGGCGAAGGTCAGCCAATCCCAGGCAATGGCGTATTCATACATAAGGGCCTCCCTGTTTGGGAAGCTTCTGCCATCCTGCGATCTTCGCCGAAATGCCGGTTAATCCCCAACACTTTCAAAAAAATCTATAAGATCACCCCCGCTGTGGTCGGTTACTGCCTGTGGTAGAAGGGTGTCATGTCCTATCTCGATAATATCCGCGTCTTCGTCCGCGTCGTTGAACTCGGCACTCTTTCCTCCGCCGGCCGCGACCAGCGGGTAACGCCTGCCGTCGCCAGCAACCGTATCAAGGAGCTGGAAAAACACCTTGGCGTGCGCCTGTTCAACCGCACCACCCGCAAGCTGTCGCCGACCGAACATGGCAGGGTGTTCTACCTCGGTGCCGTCAAGATCATCGAGGCCGTCAACGAGGCAGAGAGCGCCATCGCCGATCTCTCGCACAATCCGAAGGGATCGCTGCGCATCACCGCCCCGCTCGGCATCGGCCGCCGCCTGATTGCCTCAGGCATCCCGGAATTCCACGATAAATACCCGGATATCGAGGTGCGTGTGCGCCTCTCCGACCACAATGTCGACATCTTGAGCGAAGGCGTCGATGTCGCCTTCAAGCTCGGGGTGCTGGAGGATTCCAATCTTCGCATGCGCGGCATCCTCAACTGTCAGCGCGTCGTCTGCGCCGCTCCCGGCTATCTTGCCAAACGTGGCACACCGGACACTCCGGACGCGCTGATCGACGACAAGCACGACTGTCTGCTTTTGCGCTATCCGGGCTCGAAGGAATATTATTGGACCCTGCAAACGCCGGACGGCATTCGCAAGCTCGAAATCGGCGGCCCATACGATTCCGACGATGGCGACGTCTTGACCCAGTGGGCGCTCGAAGGCCGGGGCATCATCAACAAGCCGCTGTTCGAGGTGAAAGCACACCTCAATGACGGCACGCTGGTCGAAATCCTGAAAGACACCCCGCCCGCCAGCGTCCAACTCGCCGCGATTTACCCGCACAAGCGCTTCCAGGACCCAAAAGTCCGACTGATGATCGATTTTATGGCCGAACGCTGTCAGCGGATGATCGGCAAGATGCTGGAGTAGAGACTACCGTGCGCTCACCGTGGCGCGGTTGCTTCGCGCGGTCACGACTTTGGCCACATCCTGATTGAGCGCCGCAGTCATGATCTCCGCTGCGGCCAGAGCGGCAATCACCGCCGGCCGTTTGTCCTTCACCGCAGTGCCGCCGATCGGGCAGATCAGGCGGTCGAAAAGTTCGGGGCGGCCGACGTCGTGGGAGAGCCAGTTCTTGAAGGTCGCGCGTTTAGTCTTCGAGCCGATCATGCCGACATAGGCGGCATCGTCGCGGCGCAGGGCCTCGGCGGTGATGAGAAAATCGAGCGCATGATCATGGGTGAGGATGACGAACGAGCTGCCTGCCGGGGCGTCACGGACCAGGGCCTCCGGCATCGCTGTCAGGCAGGTTTCGATGCCGGGCACATTGGACGCCGAGAGCTCCTGTTCGCGGGTATCGACGAGAATGATGCGTAAGGGGACCAGCGACAGCGCCATGGCAAGCGCATCGCCGACATGGCCGGCGCCGAAGACATAGACATGCGGACGTGACGCCATTTCGCGATCGCTGCGGGCAATCAGAAACAGGGCGAGTTCAGTGTTCATAGCCGTGAACGAAAGCCCGACGCGGCCGCCGCAACACTGGCCGATTTCGGGGCCAAGCGGAACATTCATCGCTTCGGCCGGCACGCCCTGCCGCAGGCTGCGGCGCGCATGATCGATGGCCATGTATTCCAGTTGACCGCCGCCAATGGTGCCGAACAGGCCTTCGGCCGCCACCAGCATCCAGGCATCGGTATCGCGCGGCGTCGAGCCGGCAGCACCCGTCACCTCGACGAACACGCAGTCCGGCTCGCGGCGCAAGAATTCCCTGATGTCTTCGCGCTTAGCGGCCATGCCATTCACCCGTTCTTTGCCGCGCGGCGCAGCCGCTCGATGGCAAGCAACACCCGTTCCGGCGTTGCCGGCGCATCGAGGCGCGGTGCAATACGATACTCCGCAACGCTCGCCGCCGCCATCGAGATCGCTTCCAAAACCGAGATCGGCAGCATGAATGGCGGCTCGCCGACAGCCTTGGAACGACGGATCGTCTCCTCGCGATTGACAGACCATTCGGCCAGCTTGACGTTGAAGATACGCGGCCGGTCGGAGGCGAGCGGGATCTTATAGGTTGACGGCGCATGGGTGCGCAGCCGTCCTTTGGCATCCCACCACAGTTCTTCCGTCGTCAGCCAGCCCATGCCCTGCACAAAAGCACCCTCGACCTGGCCGATATCCAGCGCTGGGTTCAGAGACGTGCCGACGTCGTGCAGCACGTCACTGCGATCCACCTGATACTCGCCGGTCAACGTATCGACGCTGACTTCGGAGCAGGAGGCACCATAGGCGTAGTAGAAGAATGGCCGACCCCGGCCCTCGGAACGATTCCAATGGATCTTCGGCGTCTTGTAGAAACCGGCTGCCGAAAGCTGAATGCGCGATCCATAGGCGATCCTGATGAACTCCCCGAAAGGAATGCGTTCGGCGCCGATGCGGATCGTGTTCGGCTCGAAGGCGACATCGTTTTCGCTGACGCCCCAGCGCATGGCAGCAAAGGTGACCAACCTTGCCTTGATCTGCTGCGCCGCATTGGCGGCCGCCATGCCGTTAAGGTCAGTGCCGGAAGACGCGGCGGTCGCTGATGTGTTCGGCACCTTGCCGGTGGTCGTTGCCGTTACCTTGATCCGGTTGAGATCGACCTGGAACTCATCGGCCACCACCTGAGCAATCTTGGTGTAGAGCCCCTGCCCCATCTCCGTGCCGCCATGGTTGAGATGGATCGAACCATCGGCATAGACATGTACCAGCGCGCCGGCCTGATTGTATTCCGTCTTGGTGAACGAGATGCCGAACTTCACCGGCGTCAGCGCAATACCGCGCTTGATCACGCTGCTCTTGCGATTGAAAGCCAGCACTTCCGCGCGCCGCGCCGCATAATCGCAGGACGTTTCCAGTTCCTCGATGATACGGCCGATGATATTGTCTTCGACGGTCTGGTGATAGGGCGTGAGGTTGCGCCCCTCGCCGCCGTAAAAATTCAGTTTGCGGATGTCGAGTGGATCCTTGCCGAGCGCATAGGCGACGTCCTCGATCATCCGCTCGCCGCCGACCATGCCCTGCGGGCCGCCGAAACCGCGGAAGGCGGTGTTGGAAACGGTGTTGGTCTTCAGCGGCCGCGAACGCAGCCGGACATGCGGATAGAAATAGCAATTGTCGGCATGAAACAGAGCACGGTCCGTGACCGGGCCGGAAAGGTCGGCCGAGAAGCCGCAACGGGCCGAAAACGTCGCATCGACAGCCTCGATGCGGCCATCGTCGTCATAGCCCACCTTGTAGCCGACATGGAAGTCGTGGCGCTTTCCGGTCGCCGTCATGTCGTCGTCGCGGTCGGGCCGGATTTTGACTGCACAACGATATTTCTTCGCTGCGAGCGCTGCGACGGCAGCAAACAGGTTTGCCTGCGTTTCCTTGCCGCCGAAGGCGCCGCCCATGCGGCGGACATTGATGGTGACGGCATTGGACGCAACGCCAAGCACCTGGCCGACCATATGCTGGGTTTCGCTTGGATGCTGAGTCGAGGAATAGAGCGTGATCTCGTCGTCTTCGCCGGGAATGGCAAAGGAAATCTGGCCTTCGAGGTAGAAATGATCCTGCCCGCCAACCCGCATCTCGCCTTCGAGAATGTTCTTTGCCTTGGCGAACCCGGCCGCGATATCGCCACGCTCCAGCTTCAGCGGATCGATGACCAGCGGATAATTGGCGGCGGCCGCTTCGAGCACGTCGGTGACATGCGGCAGGTCGCGGTACTCGATCTTGACCTTGGCGGCAGCGCGACGGGCCGCATCGCGGGTTTCGGCAATGACGGCAAAGATCGGCTGGCCGTGGAACTCGACCTTTCCGGTCGCAAAGACCGGGTCGTCATGCTTGTGAGCCGGGCTGACATCGTTTTCGCCAGGAATGTCGTCGGCCGTCAGGATACCGATCACCCCGGGCGCGGAATTGACGGCGTCAAAATCGATCGACAAGATCTCGGCATGGGCGCGTTGCGAAAGCCCGAGATAGGCATGCAGGGTGCCGGCGGGTTCGGGAATATCGTCGATATATTCAGCGGTGCCCGTCACATGCTTGTGGCCGGATTCGTGGCGCTCGTTTTCGTGGACACCACCGCGGATGCGGTCGATTGGCTTCATGACGTTCATGGTCTTCTCCTACACGGCCTGTTTGCGGTCAAGCCGCACCGGCTCATCGCCCTGCGATTCCAGATAGAAACGGCGCAGAAGGTTTTTTGCGACCAGCAGCCGGTAGTCGGCGGTTGCGCGCCAGTCGGTCAGTGGCGTGTAGTCCTTGCCAAGCGCGTCCATGGCGGCTTCGACGGTCGCTTCCGTCCAATCGGCAGCGATCAACGCGGCTTCGGCGTTGTCAGCCCGCTTCGGCGTTCCGGCCATGCCGCCAAATGCGATGACAGCATCGGAAACTCTGCCATTCTCATCGACAGTCAAGCGGAAGGCGCCGCAGACGGCGGAAATGTCCTCGTCCAGCCGCTTGGTGATCTTGTAGACCGCATAGCGCGCTTTCTCGTTCAGGAACGGGATGCGCACCGCTTCGACGAACTCGCCGGGCTGACGGTCCTGTTTGCCGTATTCGATGAAATAGCTTTCGAGCGGCACTGTGCGGCTTACCTTGCCCTTGCGCAGCACGACGGACCCACCAAGCGCGATCAGCGCTGGCGGTGTGTCGCCGATCGGCGAACCGTTGGCGATATTGCCGCCGATCGTGCCCATGTTGCGCACCTGCTGGCCGCCGATGCGGTTCCACAATTCGACGAGCTGTGGGAAGTGTTTCGAGATCAGCGGAAAGGATTCGGTGTAGCTGACACCTGCGCCGAGGGTGATGCCGGTCTCGTCGACGGTGATACGTCGCAATTCGTCGAGATGGCTGAGATGCACGACCGGCGCGATATCACGCATGAATTTCGTCACCCACAGACCGACATCGGTGGAACCGGCGACGATGCGGGCCTTCGGTTCCGCCTCATAGATCTCGGCAAGATCATCGACCGAGGCTGGCAGAAGAAAACGCTCAGAGCCTTCGCCGATCTCGACGCGTTTGCCGTCCTTCAGCGCTTCCAGCTTCTGAACGATCGTTGCGCGTTCCGCAACCAGCGGGTCCCGGTCGAGATCGCCGATCACCGAGACCGCTTCCGCGGCCCGCAGGATGGCGGCATAGCCGGTGCAGCGACAGAGATTGCCCTGCAATGCCGTCTCGATCTCCGCTACCGACGGCTTCGGATTTTCCATCCAGAGGCCATAGAGCGACATGACGAAGCCGGGCGTGCAGAAGCCGCATTGCGAGGCATGCGTATCGACCATCGCCTGCTGCACCGGATGCAGCGGGCCGCCGGGCACGGCGAGTGAATCCACCGTGACGATATGGCAGCCGTCGAGCGAGCCGACGAAACGGATGCAAGCATTGACGCTCTCGTATTTCAGCTGCCCATCCAGCAGGCGGCCGACCAGCACCGTGCATGCGCCGCAATCGCCTTCGGCGCAGCCTTCCTTGGTGCCGCGCAGATTGCGGTCGAGCCGCAGGAAATCGAGCAAGGTCTGGACCGCCGATACGGCTGAGAGTTCGACCAGGCGGTGATTGAGCAGGAAACGGATGGAACTGCGGATCTGCACGGTCATGGCTTAGCTCCCGCGATAGGTCGAATAGCTGTAGGGCGACAGCAGGAGCGGCACGTGGTAGTGGGCGGACGCATCTGCGACACCGAAACGGATGGGGATGATATTGAGAAATGCGATCTCACTGTCTTTTTGGCCGAGATAAGCACCAGCGTGAAAGCGCAGTTCGTAGATGCCACATGTCATGGCATCGCCGCTCAGCAGCGGCGCATCGCAACGGCCGTCGTTATTGGTGCGGGTCGAGCCGATCTTCTCGGCGCTCTCACCGTCGATGCGAAAGAGATCGATGCGCAGGTTCTCGGCGGGCTTGCCAAGCGTCGTGTCGAGCACGTGGGTCGTCAGCCGGCCGGCTGTTCCAGATTGCATGCGTTTCACCTCCCAAAGACTGCATTCATTCGGCCACTATCCGCCACCTCACTTCCCTGCGGTAGCGGGCTGATCGTTCGAGACTTTCAAAATTTTGAGGGGGAATGGCGCGCGCGATTTGCGGTTAGAAATCGGCCAATCGAACATTTTGGGAGGAATGATTTCATGCGATATCTACGCGATCTACAGGGTTACGGCGCTACCGCACCAAACGCCGCCTGGCCGGACGAAGCCCGCATCGCCGTTCAGTTCGTCATCAATTACGAGGAAGGCGGCGAAAACTGCGTGCTGCATGGCGACATTGCATCGGAAGCTTTCCTATCGGAGATCGTCGGCGCCAGCGCATGGGCGGGCCAGCGCCACTGGAACATGGAATCGATCTATGAATATGGTGCCCGCGCCGGCTTCTGGCGGCTGCATCGGCTGCTGACCCAGCGCGATGTTCCAGTCACCGTCTATGGTGTCGCAACCGCCCTGAAACGTTCCCCCGAACAGGTGGCGGCTATGCAGAGTGCGGGCTGGGAAATTGCCTCGCACGGGCTGAAATGGGTCGAGCACAAGGATATGGACCCGGCAGAAGAGCGCAAGCAGATCGCAGAAGCGATCCGGCTGCATAAAGTTGTCACCGGCGAACGGCCGCGCGGCTGGTACACCGGCAGGTGTTCGGAAAATACCGTCGATCTCGTGACCGAAGAAGGCGGTTTTGCCTATGTCTCCGACAGCTATGCCGATGACCTACCCTATTGGCATGAGCACGACGGCAAGCACCAGCTGGTCATTCCCTATACGCTCGATACCAACGACATGCGCTTTGCCACGCCCCAAGGGTTCAACAGCGGCGACCAGTTCTTCAGCTACCTGAAGGATACGTTCGACGTGCTCTATGCCGAAGGCGCTCAGGGTGCGCCAAAGATGATGAATATCGGCCTGCATTGCCGCCTAGTCGGACGGCCGGGACGCGCGGCGGCCCTTGCCCGGTTCATCGATTATGTGAAGAGCCATGACAAGGTCTGGATCGCCCGCCGTATCGATATTGCCGATCATTGGGCAAAGGCATTTCCATTCAAGCCGAATGAAAATCGGCCATCGCGTCTTTCGGAAGAGGCTTTCGTTGCGCGCTTCGGCGGCGTCTTTGAACATTCGGACTGGATCGCCAAGCGGGCCTTCGCAGGCGAACTCGGCGCGGCCAACGATACCGCGTTAGGCCTGCATGCGGCTTTGGCAGCCGTCTTTCGCGGCGCGAGCGAAACGGAGCGGCTGGCGGTGCTCAACGCCCACCCGGATCTCGCCGGAAAACTTGCACGGGCCAAGCGCCTGACTGAAAGCTCGAACAGCGAACAGGCATCTGCCGGGCTCGACGCGCTTACGAACGCAGAGCGCGAACAGTTCAACATTCTCAATGGCCGCTACGTGAAAACGTTTGGCTTCCCCTTCATCATCGCCGTCCGCGGCCTTGGCAAGGTCGACATTCTGGCGGCCTTCCAGCGCCGCATCGGCAATGACTGGCAGACCGAATTTCAAACGGCCTGCAGCCAGGTCGAGCGGATCGCTCTGCTGCGCCTGACCGACATGCTGCCGAACTGAGGGGGAAACGATGAAGACGATTGATACTCGGCCGCTGACCCGCGAGGCTTTCGCGCCGTTTGGCGAAGTACTGGAAGCCGAAGGCGCGCACCATTTCCCGATCAATGCGGGCAAATGCGTGCGTTATCATGATCTCGCCAGGATCGAGACGACCGGCGAGAAGGCCCGGCCGATGATCAGCCTGTTGCGCGGCGAGCCCTATCCGCTGCCACTGGAACTCGGCATGGTCGAGCGCCACCCTTTCGGCAGCCAAGCCTTCATTCCACTTAGCCAACACCCGTTCCTCGTTGTCGTTGCCGAGGAAACGCCGGACGGCCCGGGCGAGCCGATCGCCTTCAAGACAGCGCCCGGCCAAGGCGTCAATATCGGCCGCAACGTCTGGCACGGCATCCTCACACCGCTTGATGGTATCTCCGATTTTGCCGTCATCGACCGCGCCGGCGAGGGCGTCAATCTGGAGGAGCATTTTTATAAGACGCCGTTTTTGATCCGGTGAACTTTCCCAGCATTTGGAAGGCGGGGCCATCGCCTGGCGTACGCCAGGTGGCAAATCAGCGACGCTGCGGCGGAAATTTCACACGAAACCAAGCATGGCATTCACTCAAAGCAGAATTTTGTGTCAGTGTTTTGCCCGCGTAAAGAATAGACTTCGCGAGCGTGCCAATCAACGCCGCAGACCGGCCCAACGAATGTTCTGTCACCGCCCACTCTATACAGCTAGAAAATTTTCTCGCGCCGTGCATTGTCTCTAGTTAAAGGTGCAGAGATTCGCACGCACACCAACATTACTCCAAAGTTCTTTCGTGGAGGAAAAATTCAATATGATCAAGACGCGCCTCGCTTTGTTGCTCATTGCATATTCGTTCTCTGGAGACGCAGTTGCGGCCGGTTGCCCATCGGCTGGCGATACCCAAAAAGGCTTCGTCCTCCAAACCCCGGGCGCGCGCAGCGAATTCCGACATGCTGAGGGAGGGATTGTCAAAACGGTCAATCATTTTGACGATTCGATTCAGGAAACGGTGTTCTCATTCGCCGGATTGTTCGATTTGGCTCGTTTCGGCAAGGAAGATCAACAGTTTGTCATGCACCCAACCTCTGATCTCAACCGCGTCCTGCCACTAAAAAAAGGGGTGACAAAGGTTACCTTCGCACGATTCGAACCAAATAACCTGCCGAGTGCGCCTTGGAGCCTCGAATTATCAGTGGATGGCGAGGAGACGTTTAACCTCGGGGCATGTGAATACAAAGTGCTCAGGATAAAGCAGATAACCAAGCAAGGTGAGGAGAAGATCGACGTCTATAGCTTTCTCTATTCGTCAGAACTCAAGGCGGTTTTAGCGAAGATTTATGGCGAAGGCACTGCGGATGAGTATACCGTCCGCTACGACAACATCCGATCACTTGCCCAATAGTGTTCCACGACTGCGTGTGCCGCCATCAATTTTTTGCACCAATCTCGGTCCTCCCATTCAGGCCCCAGCCATGGAAAAAGTTCTGCAGCGCGATGTCGATTTCCCAAAGACCCATTCGTCGTTAGGATGCCAGCCCAATGAGGCCGGCTCTAACAAGGAGACAAACGATGCGTGTGATGGTGCTCGTGAAAGCGACCGAAGACAGCGAAAAGGGCTTTGTCCCGACGGCTGAAACCAGCGCGATGATGGAGGCGATGGGTAAATTCAATGACGAACTGCGCGAGGCTGGCATCCTGCGTGACGCCGACGGTCTCAAACCCTCTTCGGCGGGCAAGCGTGTCGCATTCGACGGCACCCGCCGCACGGTCATCGACGGGCCCTTCGCCGAGGCCCGCGAACTGGTCGCCGGCTTCTGGCTCTGGGACGTCAAGGATATGGACGAAGCGGTCGCCTGGGTGAAACGCTGCCCCAACCCAATGCCCGGCCCCAGCGAGATTGAAATACGGCCGTTGTATGAGATGGCTGACTGGCAATGAGACGCTGATGCCGGAGGTTGCGGAAGTCCGAGGGCGAGCGGACGCGAAGCGCGGCGGCGGGCTAAGAGCCGTCGCCGGGTCTCAGCTATCGTTTTTCCTAACCGAAATCCGGGTATGACACTAACTGTTCTGCGGACGCCCCTTGTGTCATAGGTTGAACGCAGCATTCATTCGCGCCAAGCGGATGGAACTCTGTTCCGAGGTAAAAACATCTGCGGTTGCATCGGTAGAAATATTGGGCGGTCAACCGAAATGGTTGCTTTCGAGCTTCTCCGTTCACGGGAGGACATCACCAAGGGACAGGAGGCTATGCGGGAATGGTACCTTCCTTTCAGCAAGGCTAAATTGATCGAGCATCTGCCTGATCTCCGTCTCGCTCCGGGTGTTACCCAAGGTTTCGACCGGCTAAAGGCTGCAGGGACAAAGATCGCCCTTGTTTCGATTACTTGGCAATTCGCAGTCGCATGGGCTCGCGACAGAGTTGGGTGCCGATTACGCGGTTGGTACCGGCTGGCGAGAGGACGATACCCTCAGCCATTTCTGGCCGGAAGGTAAGGCCATTATCTGAATTCACTATTCGCCGAGCTCAAAATGACACAGGCGTCCTTGGCGACAGTCGGTGATTCGATGGCGTATTCCAATGCTCAACTTCGCTTCTCGAAGCTATTTCGTTGGTCAAATCCGACCACAGGAGCTGCTCCATTCCGAGCATTGGCCTGACGCAAATATTGAAGACATAGTTCTGGATACTTGCGAGGCGCTAGGGCCGTATGACAGAAACTAACCGACAACGGATAACTGGGACTTGCCGTAAAAAATGGGCCGCACACTTGCGGCCCAGACTGTGGGTAGATCGTCGGACACGAGGCGCCTATTCGCCGCTTCGCCCGGCTCATCTCACTCCGCAAAGAACGCGAAGCGGACGACGAATAGGACGGCCACAATGAGCGTTGCCGGGTGGATGGCGCGCCATTTTCCGGTGAACAGTTTTAAGACGACATAGCTGATGAAGCCGAAGGCAAGGCCGTTGGCAATCGAGTAGGTGAAGGGCATGGCAAGGGCGGTCAGCGCTGCCGGTGCGGCTTCGGTGAGGTCCTCCCAATCGACTTCAGTCAGTTCGCGCATCATCAGGCCGGCGACGTAAAGCAGGGCCGGTGCCGTCGCATAGGTGGGCACGGAGCCCGCCAGCGGCGAGATGAACAGCGAGGCGAGGAACAGCACGGCGATGACGAGGGCGGTCAGGCCCGTGCGGCCGCCGGCCTGGACACCGGACGCGCTTTCCACATATGCGGTGGTGCTGCTGGTGCCCATCAGCGAACCGGCCACGATCGCTGTGCTGTCTGCCAGAAGCGCGCGGCCGAGACGGCTCGGCTTGCCCTCCTGGATCAGGTTGGCGCGCTTGGCGACGCCGATCAGCGTGCCGGTGGCGTCAAACACTTCGACCAGAACGAAGACGAGAATGACGTGGATCAGGCCACCATGCAGGGCACCGACGATGTCGAGCTGCAGGAAGGTCGGCGCCATGCTCGGCGGCATCGAGACGATGCCGTGGAATTCGCTGACGCCGGTCATCCATGACAGGATGGTCACGGCCAGAATACCGATGAGGATCGCCCCCTTGACCCTGAGCGCATCGAGCACCGCGATGACGAAGAAGCCGAAGATCGCCAGCAGCGGTCCGGCTGCCTTCAGACTACCGAGGCCGACCAGCGTTGCCGGATTGTCGACGACGATGCCGGCATTCTTCAGGGCGATGATGCCGAGGAAGAGGCCGATACCGGTAGCAATGGCGCTGCGCAACGAATGCGGAATCCCCTGGATTAACCAGCTGCGGATACCCGTCACCGTCAGGAAGACGAAGATCAGGCCTGAGATGAAGACGGCGCCGAGCGCCTGTTGCCAGGTAAAACCAAGTGCGGCGACGACCGTGAAGGCGAAGAAGGCGTTGAGGCCCATGCCCGGCGCCATGCCGATCGGCCAGTTGGCAACGAGTGCCATGACGATCGAGCCGAGTGCGGCGGCTAGACAGGTGGCCACGAAGATCGCGTCGCGGTCCATGCCGGTGGTCGATAGAATATCCGGATTGACGAAGATGATGTACGACATCGTGAGAAATGTCGTGACGCCCGCAACCAGTTCGGTGCGGATTGTGGTATTGTGCTCACTCAGCTTGAAGAGCCGTTCAAACATATTTCCTCCCTTGGCCGGAAAAATCCATTCCCGGCGCATGCCACAGGTTGAACCGCCTTCTCCTCTGGCGAACCAACCAAAACTGTACCGATCTTCAAGCCATCACGGCTTGTCAGGGCCCCTGCCCGATCAGTATCCGGCTACCATTGCGGCAGGCCGGATGTCTCATTCACGGTTTTATGATTGTGCGTTTTCGCGCGGCGGATCGCTAGCCGTCCATTTCGACGCGCTCAACGAAAGACTTTCAAATTTTTGGGGGAACATTGTTTGGCGGAACGGGCTCGGCCGGCGACAAGCGCCGCTTCCCTTTCGTCAACTTCGCGGCGCAACTGTTGCAAACGCTGCAATCCGCCCGCAAATCATTTTGTGAGCATTAGTGGTAAAGTCAAGCGCGGCTCAGCTGCGCTCGATGTCGCGGCGAAGCACGATCGATGTGGTGAGGTCATCGACGTTCTCCATCGTCGCCACCTCGTTCCTGAGTTCATTGAGCGCGTTGATCGAACCGACCTCGACCTCGACGACAAGATCGAGCTGGCCGCTGACCGACGACACCTTGCGCACAGAGGAAAAGCCCGCCAGCCGGTCGAGCACGCCGATAGAGGGCGTCTTCTTCAGCGTCAAAAGCAAGAAGGCATGGACCTGGCCTTCGTCCAGCTGGCCGATATCGGCCCGATAACCGCGAATGATCCCCGCCTTTTCCAGCCGGTTGACGCGCTCAGTCGTTGCACTCCTGGACAAGCCGATGCGGCCGGCAAGCGACTTCATCGGGATGCGGGCTTCGCGCGACAGGATGCTCAGGATCGTGCGGTCAATCGCATCTGTGTCCTGCATGTTTTCGAACCTTTCCGGGAACCGACAAGATGACGGTTATTATAAACATAATGCCGGTGCAACCGGCATATTGCCGGGTGCATTGATTTGCCATCCCGTGCAACTCTGACAGCACACGAGGAACCATCATGACCGATATGCTGAAGACCACACCGGATTTTTCCATCGGCGACGCAAAGCGCCTGCTGACCGAGCACTATGGCCTCGACGGTTCGCTGTCGCCGCTCGACAGCGAACGCGATCAGAATTTCAAGGTGACGGCCAGCACCGGTGGGATTTACATCCTCAAAATCGTCAACGCCGCCGAACCGCCGCTCGAAAGCGACTTCCAGACGGCGCTTCTCAGCCATGTCGGCGAACATGCGCCCGACCTGCCCGTTCCGCATATCCGCCCGACGATCTCAGGCGCAAGCCTTGGTGAAACGACCAGCGCGCACGGCGTCCGCCACCTGCTTCGTCTCGTCGGCTGGGTGCCTGGCACACCGCTGGCCCAGTCTGGCCGCAGCCCGGAAGCGCTGACATCGCTTGGCCGCCTGCTCGGCCGTTTCGATACCGCCCTGCAAGGTTTTATGCATCCCGGCGCCCTGCGCGATCTCGACTGGAACATCCGCAATGCCGGCCGCTCCGCCGACAGGCTGCAGCATATCGCCAGCGCCGACGACCGCGCACTGCTGCAACGCTTCCTCACCCGCTTCGACACGGTGGTGGAGCCGAAACTGCCCAAACTGCGTTCGGCCGTCATCCACAATGATGCCAATGACTGGAATGTGCTGGTTGCCAATGACGATCACGACCGTATCGCCGGCCTGATCGATCTTGGGGACGCGCTCTATGCGCCGGTCATTGCCGAAGTCGCTATCGCTGCCGCCTATGCCGGGCTCGACCATGCGGACCCGATCGGTGCGGCCGCTGATATAGCGAGCGGTTTCCATGCCGAATATTCGCTGCTCGAAGAGGAAGTCGATCTTCTGTTCGATCTGATCGCCATGCGCCTGGTCACCTCAGTGACGATTTCCGCATCGCGCCATGCCCATACCGACGGCAATCCGTACCTCGCCATCAGCGAAAAGCCGGCCTGGACACTGCTGCGCAAGCTCGATGCGATGAACCCGCGTTTTGCCACCGCGATCCTACGCCATTCCTGCGGTTTCGAGGCAGCTCCGGGCACGCGCTCCGTCACCGCCTGGATCCAGGCAAACCAGAAGACGCTGCGTCCGTTGCTTGACCGCCCCGCCGCAACCTATCCGGCCGCACTTGTTCCCTATGCCGACCCGCAGCATCCAATGACAGTGAAGTCCGCCGGCGAACAGCCGGATGAGGCGCAGGCGATCTGGGAGGCCTATTGCACAGAGCGCGGTGTCGATCTCGGCATCGGCCCCTGGGGCGAGGCTCGCACGGTCTATTCGGGCGAGATGTTCGTATCGCGGCTGATCGAAGACACCCGCCGCACCCGTCATCTCGGCCTCGACCTGTTTATGGCTGCAGGCACCAGGCTCTACACACCGATCGCTGCCACCGTCGTCAGTGTCGAGATCGAGCTAGACCCGCTCGGGTACGGCTGCCTGATTGCGCTGCGCCATGAACCCGAGGGCTGCCCGGCTTTCATAAGCCTCTGGGGCCATCTTGCCCACGAGGCGCTCAGCCGGTTGAAGGCGGGCGACGGTCTGGACGCCGGTGCGCTGGTTGGGGAGATGGGGGCTCCTGTGGAAAACGGAGGTTGGGCGCCACACCTGCATCTGCAGCTTTCCATCGACACCCGGCTTTCCGCCACGGAAATCCTTGGCGTCGGCGAAGAGCGCTATCTCAATGTCTGGGCCGAGCTTTTCCCCCATGCCAACGCCTTTGCCGGCATCGCCCCGGAATTCTACGAAAAGACCGGGCGCTCGCATGAGGAGATCGTCGAGCTGCGCAAGGAACTTTTGGTTCCCAACCTGTCGATTTCCTACGACAAGCCGATCAAGTTCGTGCGCGGCGACGGCGTCTGGCTGATCGACGACAGCGGCCGGGCCTACCTCGATTGCTTCAACAATGTCTGCCATATCGGCCATGCGCATCCGGCAGTCGTGGAAGCGATGGCCCGGCAGGCGGCGACGCTGAACACCAATACGCGCTACCTGCACGACAACATCGTTGCCTATGCCGAGCGGCTGACCGCGACGCTGCCGAAGGAGCTGACAGTCGCCGGTTTCGTCAACAGCGGCTCTGAGGCCAACAGCCTGGCGCTCCGGATGATGCGCGCCCATACCGGCCGTGAAAACGCTATCGTCCTTGATTGGGCCTATCACGGCACAACGCAGGAGCTGATCGAGATCAGCCCCTACAAGTTCCGCCGCAAGGGCGGCAAGGACAAGAAGCCGCATGTCCATGTGGCGCTGGTTCCCGACAGCTACCGCGCTCCGGCCGATTGGCCGCTTGAAGAACATGGCAAGCGTTATGCCGAAAGCGTGGCCGAACTGATCGCGCAGATGCAGGCAAAGGGCGAAGGTCCCGGCTTCTTCATCGCCGAATCCATCCCCAGTGTCGCCGGTCAGGTATTCCTGCCGGAAGGTTATCTCAGGCAAGTCTACCAAACGATCCGCGCTGCGGGCGGCATCTGTATCGCCGATGAAGTTCAGGTCGGCTTTGGCCGGGTGGGCAGCCATTGGTGGGCTTTCGAGGAACAGGGCGTTGTTCCCGATATCGTCACCATGGGCAAGCCGATCGGCAGCGGGCATCCGCTGGCGGCGGTTGTAACCACCCGCGAGATCGCCGGCAGCTTCAACAACGGAATGGAATATTTTAACACGTTCGGCGGTAACCCGGTCTCCTGCGCCGTCGGTCTCGCCGTGCTCGACGTCATCGAGGGCCAGGACCTTCGCGAAAACGCGCTGGAGATCGGCAATTACCTGATGGCCGGCTTCCGGGCGATGCAGGAGCGTTACGAGGTGATCGGCGATGTGCGCGGGGTTGGGCTTTTCCTCGGCATCGAGCTGGTGACCGACCGCAGAACCAAGGCACCGGCGACGGATTTTGCCCGTGCCGTATCGAACGGCGCAAGACAGCGCGGCGTGCTGATGGGCACCGAAGGGCCGCATGACAACGTGCTGAAGATGCGGCCACCGATGATCTTCTCGAAACGAGACGCAGACCATCTGTTGGCCGTGCTCGAGGAAACATTCGAGGCGGTCACAGCCCGGGGCTGACAACCCCGGTAAATACCAACAAACAAACAGGAACGAGCTTGGCAGCGCTTGGCGCTGCCCGGACCGAACACGTGCGACTTAAAAAACCGGAGGAGAACGAAACCATGACATCAGCGATTTTTGGACTATTGGCCGCAGCAACGCTGGCGGGCACGGCAGCACAGGCCGGCACGCTTGATATCGCCCGCGAACGCGGTGCGCTTCGCTGCGGCGTCAGCCAGGGCGTACTCGGCTTTTCGAGCCCGAACGACAAGGGTGAATGGGCAGGCTTCGACGTGGATTTCTGCCGCGCTGTGGCGGCAGCCACACTGGGCGATTCCAGCAAAGTGCAATATGTGCCGCTCTCCACCAAGGAGCGTTTCGCCGCCCTGCAATCGGGCGAAGTCGATCTTCTGTCGCGCCAGACAACCTGGACCTTGTCGCGCGATACCGATCTCGGCATGAGCTTCATCGGCGCAAACTATTATGACGGACAGGCCTTCATGATCCGCAAGGATCTGGGTGTGAAGAGCGCCAAGGAACTATCCGGCGCCTCGGTCTGCACAGAGACCGGCACCACCACCGAACAGAACATGGCCGACTATTTCAGCGCCAACGACATTCAGTACAACGTCATTGCCTTTGAAAAACCCGACCAGACCGTTCAGGCCTTCGGCACCGGCCGCTGCGATGTCTACTCGACGGATGCTTCAGCCCTTTACGCCCAGCGCCTGACGTTGACTGATCCCGACAACTACATGGTCCTGCCGGAAGTCATCTCCAAGGAGCCGCTCGGACCGGCCGTTCGCCAGGGCGACGAACAGTGGTTCAAGATCGTTCGCTGGACCCTGTTCGCGATGATCGAGGCAGAGGAACTCGGCATCACCAAGGAGAATGCTGCCAAGGCCGCCGACGACGGTACTGTGGCGCAGAAGCGCTTCCTCGGCGCAGACGGCGCGATTTCGAAAAACTTCGGCCTCGATCCGAAATGGGCTTTTCAGGCGATCTCGGCCGTCGGCAACTATGGCGAAGTCTTCGAGCGCCATCTCGGCAAGGATAGCCCGCTGAAGATCGAGCGAGGCCTCAACAACCTGTGGAACAAAGGCGGCCTGATCTACGCTCCGCCGCTTCGCTGATCAAACCGCATAACAGCTCCAGCCGTCGCGAGGACATGCTTCGCGGCGGTTCTTTATGCTTTGACGGGAGATGACGTCCTAGAATCGAAAAAGCCTGCCGCGGGAGGAGGTGCGGCAGGCTTCCGAATAGAACCGAACGGCAACTGGGAGGAGGAGTGTTGCCATTCCGCAAGTGCCCTCTGGGAGGAGGAGTGAGGTCACTTACATATCGAAGCTTTGCGGGAGGAGGTGCATCACTTCGATGACTTCAATATACATTGTTTCCGCTTAAATCGTAGGCAGAATTTTGCAGAGCAGCCATGCGCTATGCGCGTAGCAGGTGGCTTGCCCTGCCGTAAATCGTTTCAATACGGCGCCCTGTGCCGGGCTTGCAGTGCGAGACAAAGCACCCGCAGCGTCGTCTGCAAGCGCCCTTGTGGAAGAGGTTATTCCGCTGCAATTGCAGCCGGATAGGGTACCGATGCTTCGGCTTCATCGCTTGCGGGTTCTGGTTCCGCAACCTTGCTCTTTGGTTGTTTGCCAAAGAACAGCGCATAACCGGCTGGAAGAACGAGGATGGTCAGCACGGTAGCGACGAGGATGCCGCCCATCATCGCATAAGCGAGGGGCCCCCAGAAAACACCGCGCGAGATCGGGATCAATGCTAAAACCGCCGTCATCGCCGTCAGCACGATCGGCCGGAAACGGCGCACAGCCGAGCCGACGATCGCTTCCGTCCGCTCCATGCCCGCGGCGATATCCTGGTCGATCTGGTCGACGAGGATGATCGAGTTGCGCATGATGATGCCGAGCAACGCGATGACGCCAAGGATGGCGACGAAGCCGAACGACGCGCCGCTGATCAACAGGGCGACGGCGGCACCGATGATGCCGAGTGGACCGGTTGCCAGCACCAGCATCGCCTTGCCGAAATGCTGCAGCTGGATCATCAGGAGCACAACGATGACCGCAAGCATGACCGGTGCCTTGTCGGCGATCGACTGCTGGCTTTCGGCCGCATCTTCCGCACCGCCCTGGATTTCGACCGCGTAGCCAGGCGCAAGGCTGTCGCGCAGCGGCTTCATGTCGGCATACATCTTCATCACCACGTCGTTTGGCTGCACGCCATCGGGAAGCGTGCCGCGCACCGTGATGGTCGGCAGGCGGTTGCGGCGCCATTCAACACCTTGTTCGAGAACAGGCACGACCTTGGCAACCTGCGACAGCGGCACATAACTGCCGAAATCGGTCGGGACATAGATCGAATGCACCGCCGACAGCAGATGACGGTTCGCATCCGGCTCACGGGCGACGATGGAGACCGTTTCCTCGCCATCACGGAAATCGTCGAGCGGCGCCCCGCTCATCGTCGCCTGCAGCATCTGGCGGATGCGTTGCGACGAGACGCCAAGTGCACGGGCGCGGTCCTGGTCGATCACCAGCTTCATCGCCGGGACCGGTTCGAGCCAATCGTCGTGTATGGCGCCAAGCTCAGGGTTTTCGGCGAACTTCGCCTTCACCTGATCGGCGATGCGGCGCACTTCGTTGCGGTCCTGCCCGGTGACACGCATCTGTACCGGCCAGCCGGTCGGAGGGCCGAGGAACAGGCGATCGACCTTGCCGCGGATGGACGGGAAGTCCTCTGCAAGAATGGTGCGCAACTTGACGATCAGCCGTTCGCGGGCCGGTTCGTCATTGGCCATGACGAGAAGCTGGGCGAAATTCGGATTGCGCAGCTGCTGGTCGAGCGGCAGGAAGAAGCGCGGCGCGCCCTCGCCGATATAGGTGGCGATGAACTTCTTGTCCTTGTCGTCGAGTATTTTCGCTTCGAGCGCCTTGGCCTGTGTTTCCACCTCCTTGATGCTGGTGCCTTCCGGCAGCCAGAGATCAACGAGGATTTCAGGGCGCGACGACTGCGGGAAGAAGTTCTTCGGGATGAACTGGAACGCCCAGAGGCTGGCGACGAAGGTGACGAGCGTCAGCGACAGAACAATCACGCGGTGGCGCACTGCCCAGCCGACCGTGGCGCGCAGGCGGCGATAGAAGCGCGTGTCGAAGACGTCGTGATGGCTTCCGGCATGGGCGCGCTGCTTGAGGATCATGTAGCCGAGCCAGGGTGTGAAATAGACCGCCACGAACCAGGAGACGACGAGCGCGATGCCGACGACATAGAACAGCGAGCGGACATATTCGCCGGCGGTCGAGGCTGCAAAACCGACCGGGATGAAGCCGGCCGTGGTGATCAGCGTGCCGGTCAACATCGGGAATGCCGTCGAGGAATAAGCGAAACTGGCGGCATCAAGCTTGTCCAGCCCCTCCTCCAGTTTCCGCTCCATCAATTCGACGACGATCATGGCATCATCGACCAGCAGACCCAGAGCGATGATCAGCGCGCCCAGCGAAATACGCTGCAGGTCGATGCCGAGTTCATACATGATGGCGAAGGTGGCGGCGAGAACGAGCGGGATGGCAATGGCGATGACCAGGCCAGAGCGCCAGCCGATCGACACGAACGAAACGATCAGCACGATCACCAGCGCTTCCCCGAGCGCCTTCATGAATTCACCGACGGCCTCGGTGACCACTTCCGGCTGATCAGCGATCTGATCGACCTTGACGCCGTAGGGAAGCGCGGATTCGAAACGCCTGTACGTTTCCTTGACCGCAGTGCCGACATCCGTCACCTTGTAGCCCTTGGCCATGACCACGCCGATCTGGACGCTATCCTCACCATTGAAGCGGTATTTGCGCTGATAGGGATCCTCAAGGCCGGACGAGACCGTGGCGATATCGCCGAGCCGCGTCACCTCACTGCCGGAGCGCAGCCGTAGCGCGCGGATATCGGCAGCACTGGTCAGCCCGCCTTCGACGGATACGCGCACGGAACGGGTGCCTGTATCAACCGAACCGGCCGGATCGACATTGTTCTGACCCTTGATGGTATTTTGCACATCGACAAGGGTCAGGCCGCGCGACGCGAGCACAGCGGATGAAATATCGATATAGATCTTTTCCGGCTGATCGCCGATAATCACGGCCTTTTCGACGCCCGGCGTTGTCAGCAGCATGTCGCGCGCCTGGATGGCGAACTTTTTCAGTTCCGGATAGCTATAACCCTCACCGCTTAGCGAATGCAGGGTGACGAAGGTATCGCCGAACTCGTCGTTGAAATACGGCCCGAGCAGGCCCTGTGGCAGTTCATTGGCGATATCGCCGACCTTCTTGCGCACCTGATAAAAGGCGTCGGCCACCTGGGCCGCATTGGTGTCTCCCTTGACCTGCAACGTGATGATAGCGCTGCCGGCGCGGGTATAGGAGCGGACGAAATCGAGATGCGGGGTTTCCTGCAGCTTGCGCTCGATCTTGTTGACGACCTGATCTTCCATGTCCTGGATCGAGGCGCCCGGCCAGACAGCTTGTATGACCATGACGCGGAAGGTGAAGTCCGGATCCTCCTTCTGGCCCATGCGCATCAGACCAAGCACGCCGGTGATCAGGATCAGGCCGAACAGGAAGCGCGCGATGCTCGGATGCCCGATGGCCCAGCGCGACAGATTGAAGGACTGCTTTTGGTCGGTGGAGGAGGTCATCGGCGTTATTCCGCTTTCGATGGATCTGGGGTCAGCGCACGAGCTGGGTGTTTTCGGCGGCAGCGGATTGCTGTGTCGCGTCGCTGCCGAGCTTTACCTTCAGGCCTTCCGTCATGAACTGGGTGCCTGCAGCAACCACGACATCGCCGGGCTTCAATCCTTCGGCAATCCGCACGCCGTCGCCGCTGAAATCGGTAACCTTGACCGGACGGGAGTGCACGGTCCCGGCGGTGCGATCGACGGTCCAGACAATCGGCTGGTCGTCCTTCTTGGCAAGAGCGCTCAAGGGTATCGAAACCAGTTGCTGGGTATCGGCAGCAGCGGCGAGGATGCCGGCGGTCATGCCGAGCAGCACGTTTGGATCATTCGGCAGGCTGATACGCACCGCGAAGGTTCGCGATTGTGGCTCGGCGCTGCCGGCGACCTCACGCACTTTACCCTGCAGCATCAGCGCGGCGTCCGACCAGAACCCGACGGTGACCACCTTCCCGGGTATGAACTGGGCAATATCCGTTTCGGGGATGGCGACCAGAACTTCCTTTTCGCCATCGACTGCGACGCTGACGACAGGCGTCCCGGAGCCAACAACCTGGCCGATATCGGCGCTGACAGCAGTGACGATACCGTGCTGGTCGGACTTCAGATCGGTATAGCTCACCTGGTTCCTCGCCTGATCGAGAGCCGACCAGGCCGAGTCTCGGGTGGCAACCGCTTGATTGTAGCTGAGCGTTGCCTGCTCGAGCTGCGATTTCGGCGCGACGTTCTTGGCAAACAGCTGTTCGGCACGCAGGCGCGCCAGTTCCGTGGTTTCGACCTGCCGCTCCGTGGCATCCAGGCTCGCCTTAGCGCTTGTCAATGCAAGCTGATAATCGGATGGATCGATGCGGGCGAGCAGGTCGCCGGATTTGACCCGTTGGCCGATATCGACGAGGCGCTCGGTGATCTTGCCATTGACGCGGAACCCGAGGTTCATCTCGGTACGGGCGCGAACGGTGCCGGAATAGCTGAGCGTGCGCGAGGTATCGATGGCCGCAATCTCGACCACTTTCACCGGCCGCACGATTTCCTTCGTTTCGGCTTTCTCTTCAGAACAGCCGGATAGGGCAAAAACAGCGAGGGATAAGATGGAAACGACGGACAAACGAATACAGTTATGGCTGGGCGAAGGCATGTTCGCACTCCTCATCAAAAATGAAGTCGGGAAAGCAGGCCGCTAACAGCCGCGTTCATCTCAAGGCATTGATTGCAAATTCAGTAATTTCATCCGGTGTCGCCCGGTTCGGCTTTGAAAGACATTGAGACACCAGTTGCGGATGGCACATGACGACTGTCGCTGCCCCAAAGGATCGGGCCGCAACCGCCGGGTCCTGCTCGGCAAACTCACCGGCGGCGATACCCTGGCGGATGATCTCCTCCACAAGTTCATGTATCCGGTCGATGTGCTTTTCGATCACATGCCAGTCACGCTCGATGGCGACGATGACCATCTCGTGGACCTTTTCGTGATCCAGCATGGCGGTAACGATCAGCTGATGCTCCGCCTGCAAATAGCGGCGCAGGCGATCGGCAGCGCTGATCGGCAGGCGCGAGATTTCATAGGCCTGCTGGTAACTGCCGTCGAGCATGCGGCCGCAGATCGCCTGATGGATTTCGGTCTTGGAGGCAAAGAAGCGATAGATATTGGCCGGGGACATGCCGAGATCGCGCGCAATGTCGGCAACATTGGTCTTGGCATAGCCGTAGTGCCGGAACAGCCGTTCTGCCGCCTCCAGAATTCGTGCGATATTGTCCTGCCGCACACTGTCGAGGATGTCGCTGGTCTCGTCCATGGATACGTTCCGATTGTACGACTGACGAATTTAGAATTTCGTCAGTCGTAAATCGAAATACAATCTCTGTCAACTGCGGCGTTTTAACCGACTGGTGATGTGGAAATTCATGCGAAATGACACAAAGTCATAAACGCGTCACAAGTGCAAAAACCAAGTCAATTCCTATATCAAATATATTTAGTATTAAACCTCAACGTTGCTTAATATTTCTAGTATGAGCGGCGGAGGCAAATTGTACTATTAATCTGCTGCTTTACCACTTTTCCGCACATCGTACACGCTCAATATGGCGCCGAAATCAGATAATAGTACCTTTTTTGTCTCTTGCACCGATTTGTCAGAATCTTTCCTAATAACGCTAAGGAGTTATTATGGAAGTCCGTCGACCGCCAAGGCGGCAGAATGGATGATGGCATCTGTGTTTTTGATTCTGCTAATGGCTGTCTCGGGTCGGATTATTACCCGCGAGGTCGACGTCTTCCAAGCGATGGAGATGCGTTCCGTCATTGCCTTTTTCATGCTGTTGCCGCTGGTTTATCGCGAGGGCGGTATCCGAGCGATGCGAACCAGCATCCTGCCCAGACATATCGGCCGCAACGTTGCTACACTATGCAGGACAATATGCCTGGTTAACTGGCTTGACGCTGATCCCGTTGGCTCAGGTCATCTCAATCGAATTCACCGCGCCTATTTGGGCTGCCTTTCTGGCTGCCATATTCCTGGGAGAGCGACTGACATGGCGAATGATCCTTTTTGGCTTAGCGGGCGTCGTGTTGATCGTGCGTCCAGGTGCTGCGCCCCTTAATCCGGGCCATCTGATAACACTGGGCGCAGCTTTCGCCTTCGCTATTACCTTCATAGCCAGAAGGTACCGACACGGTCCGACAGCGCAACGAAAATTCTTTTCTGGATGCTCATCATCCAATCGGTTATCGGGATCGGTCCGGCTTTGAGCGTATGGCTTTGGCCGTCGGCCACAACATGGCCGTGGATATTCCTGTTCGCATTCGCCGGCTCATTTGCTCACTTTTGTATGGCCAAGGCCTTGGCCCACGCGGATGGTACAGTTGTGATGCCAATGGACTATCTGCGGGTGCCATTGTCCGCTGTGCTCGGGTATCTTTTGTATTCCGAGGCGATCGACGGCTTCACGGCGGTCGGCGCGGGTTTGATCCTGGTTGGTAATCTGTTCAATCTCCGACGGCCGAATACCAAGAGAATCGAATCCACACCGAGTTGAAAGTTGACGCCTGTCAGACTCCCTTCCCCGGCGGCCCGCAGGAGTGCGATGTCTTCGGGTTTCATTGTTCGGCGGCATGGCTGCCGTAGGGGTTGCGAGGGCGAACATGATGAGCGCAATGAGGACAAGTGGGGAGTACAGGGCGGCGATACTTGACGTTGATTTTCCCGTTGCCCATGACGAACCCCCATTGGGCCTGCTCGTTCCGCCCTATGCCCCGCCGACGCTGACAATCGCGTTATTTGCACGAGCCCTTGCTGGATTGGATAGCACGGTCCAGATTGCTCACCGATTGAAAGGAACTGAGATGGTGACAGAGTCTAAGCGCCACCCCCTCGTAAACGCTGGGAAGCTCGCATCGTTCGGCTCCGCCCTCGACGAAGGCGAGTTCAATCCGCTCGGCCGTCGGGTGAAAGTCAAAGTCGGCGTAGACCGGTACCCGCTCCGGATGCCTGCGAAGCCCCATGGCACCGCCGAACAGCAGAAATGATCGGCCGCGCATGCCAGTCTTTATCGATTTCGAAGCCTCTTCCCTGAGCAAGGATAGCTATCCCGTCGAAGTCGCCTGGGTATTTGAAGACGGGCGCTCGCGGTCATTCCTCATTCGGCCAGCACCTGGCTGGAATGACTGGTCGGCTGAGGCCGAAGCCATTCACGGGATATCGAGGGAACAGCTCGACAGGGAGGGCGTTGAGGTGTCCATCATTGTCGACGAGATGGTCGCGACCCTCGCCGACATGGACCTGTGTGCAAGCGCGCCATCATGGGATGGCAAATGGTTGAGCGCCCTGTTACGCGCTGCGGGACATCCGCGACATGAATTGCGTCTGCGGAAGTCCGATGAGGCATTCCGGGATGTCGCGAAGGCGGAGCTCGGGTCTACTATTTCCGAGGAAGGCCGGACAGACCTTGTCAACGCCGTTATCGCGGGAACCGAACCGGTCGATCCCGCGCATCGCGCCCTGCCCGACGCTCTGCTGGAACTCGAGCGGTGGAAGCTAGTGCAAGCCGAAGCGGTCACCCGTCGCGGACAGCAAGATATGTGAGGACATCATGCCCGGTACGTTTTCCACCCTCTGCATCGTCGCATTCGAACTGATGACCGGGGTCAGGCTATCCCCGCGTTCGCTCCGCGCGTCGTCGCCAGTGAGATTTTGGCTATCGAAGAGGCCCGTGACCTCGGGGAGCGCCACGCTGGCGTTGTCGTGTGGAAGCGCGAAGACAACCCGGTCATTGGCGAAGAAGGTGATCCTGAGGTCGTATTCTCCGTCGGCAGGATTGGTGACTTCGATTGAACCAATGACTTGCCGCTTCTCATTCCCGAACATGCCAGCCGGGACAGGACACATGAACCTGGGCTGTTGGCGAGACTTCGATGTCGTTGGCGCATACCCAGTCTCCCAGCGTGCCGATATACAGACCCCCTCGCCCTCACCCAAGATGCTATTCAGGATTTCGGCTTTGCCTGTTTCCGAGACCGACCCAGTGCAGGGATCATCGGAATCGCTCACTACGGCCTGGCGATAATGTAAGGACCAGACGAAGGCAAAGTGATCTACGTCCTTCCATCAACTCAGACGAATGGGCCAGTTCGAAAGATCGAGCGGCATCCACGACGGTCGGCAAATCGAACTGCGTTCCCGATCAAAACGCCACCATCTGTGACCAGTGGCATCTTATGTAAATTTTCCGGTTATACCGGCCGCGTTGGCGAAGCGTCGAAAGATGCTTTGCAATTCTGGCTCCAGAACCATTTGCGCGGCCTCGCCGGGTGAGACCCATACGTATTCGCGCTGGCCTTCCCTATCAGTAGCGCCGCTTGGGGCGTCAGACTAGAAAAGGCGACGCCGGCAAGGGGTTTGCGGTGGTCGCCCAGGAAGTCCGGGAGCTCGCGCAGCGATCGGCCAAGGCCGCAAAGGAAATCAAGGCGTTGATCAGCACTTCAAGCTAGCTCGTCAGAAACGGCGTCGATCTCGTTGGGCAGACCGGGCTATCACTGGAATTGATTGTCCAACAGTCGGAGACATCAACTCGAACGTCACTGCCATTGTCGAAGCCTCCCGCGAGCAGGCGATTTGTCTGAAGGAAGTCAATGTTGCGGTCAATTCCATGGATCACGGCAACACAACAAAACGCCACCATGGCCGAGGAAAATACAGCCGCAAGCAGCGATCTGGCGGCGCAGGCCAGCTCCCTTCGACTGGCCTTGGCCAGTTTAAAACTGGATCGCAACAGACACCTTCCATTTAAGCCGACCGAAAACCAGCAAATCTCCGCATACCCTACCACGAACGCATGTTTCCATCCGGTCTGCAGCCTCTACCTCCTCGCCATCGGCAATGATTGGCAGGAATTTTGACCCCATGATGAATAACCTCAGCCGAGCAGGTTTATCTGGCTAAAAACTCCTCTGTGATGACAATAAGCTCCGGCCGCGGGTATTCGGTAGCGTTGAGGGTCTTAGCGGCCGGCGCGGGCAAACCGCCACGCCCTGTCAACCCGTGGGAACAATTACGGCAACTTTGAGTTTATCGGGCGTCACGAACGTGTGAATGCGAGGCCCCAGACATGACCACCAAAATCCAACCAATCCCTCCACTAGACCGTCCACGGCGTCGCCTGCGCAGGTGCTGCCCTGGGTGAAGCTTCATGGAGAGCGCTCTTAGTCGCGATCGCGTTCAGCACCCAGGTCTTGCTGGACCTCCTTGATTTCGGCATAGGCGCGCCACTTCGCCAAGCAAATGAGTGTTTTTTTTCTTAGCCTTCGAACCTACGGTGGATAGATATGGCCAGCACACCAATTCCCGGCGAGCATACCCAACGTGATCGCGTCGATGGATCGACCGATACGTCATTTGGGCAATCTATGGAGAGCCAAGCACAAATCAAAGATGCCGAGGCTTCAGGCGCAAGCGGAGCAATCGAGCTTCTCAACATTTATCGGCTTGTTCCCCTTGCCGCTCCCAACGACCCCAACTGGGACAACGCTCCCTCCTCGGGAGAGGTTATCGTTGCAGCAAGGACGACAGGAGATGCGAGGATTGTTGCCGCATCCCGTGAACTTGATTTCATGGAGATCGACGCTGCACCTGCCGAAGGCGTTACTACGACGAATGCAAGCGCATTTCGCAATGAACGACTTTACACGGTTATTGAAATCGATCGTGGGCGATCAGACGTCCAGCGCGGGGTACTCGAAGGCGAGATTTCCGTAGCCAACATCAAGCCGACCCAAGTGTAAGGCGACAAAGTTCTTCGGTGGAGTTACGATCGCCAACCTACGACTATGACCGCGTCCGTGAGTCACGCGGCTTGAGTGAATCGATCTCGCAGTCCATTACAAAGGGATTTTCCATGACGCTAACGCCTCGACCGGGAATGCCACCCTTCATATCAGATGAGAATGGACACATTCCCATGACCGATGGGACGACAGATTTCGTAGTGATCGTCACAAAGGAGGCGCTTCAAAGAATGTTGTCGAACACAGAGGATATGGAGACCCGGCTGCTTGATAATGTCGAAACATTTGGCAGCGTTGCAGATTTCAAAATAGAGCATGGCAAGATCGGCGAAGAAGGCCGCATATGGCTCCACGCGGCAGACATCACGGAGTGGATGGAGATCGGGATTAGGTAGCAAGAAGCCGAAATTCTTGATTTGCAGGGCGGGAGGTCCATCACGTAGTCAGGCCGTTTTTCGGATTTCCCATACATCATTTTCTATAGGAAGGGAGCGCAGCTTTCAGCGGGGTACGGGAGGCATGCGAATACGACAACGTTGACGCAACCACAAGCTGCATAAAACTGCGAGGAATTAGCTTGGGCTGGTGAAAAGAGCGAGCAACTCTTCGTCGAAGGTATTGGTAATATGCATGCATCTGGAAAAATCGATATCTCATGATTTCCGCCCAAAGAGGCGGTTCACCGTTTGCCCAAGAAACAGACACGTGGCGGTCGTCTTATCGTAGGCGTCGACCGCAGAACTGACAGCCAGCTTGTTCCTGGCGGAAATCGTATGCCTTGTTACACGCACGTCATGCCTACTGGCAGGCTGGGACAATCGGATGGCAATCCGGAAAACGCTTTGAGCTGGACATACGGTATCCGTAGCATCGTTCCTCAACCGGGTCGTCATCATCATGATAACGAGGAACTCGTTCCTCGAGGCGCAGTTCACAGTCAAACACGCCTGTCCAGGAGCTCCCCGTTGGCAAATCTTCGTTGGCGACCGCAGAACGTGACACCCGTCCTTCGACGGATGCAGAAAGTGGGAGTCCCCACCTTCCTTGTAATGCTTGTTCGGCCCGCACCAAGATAAGTGCAACGGGGTAATGGCACCGCATAGGGTTGAAGACGTTGCTGGATCAGCGCCAGTCGTCCAAACGGCCCCGGATCATGGGGTACACGTCAGAGGTCGAATAACTCGAACGTCGATACGCATTGCCATCAAGCCCCAGATTCCCAGTGAAATGATCGTGGCCGCGATAAGGGGATGTGCTTCCACAGTTTGCACTGTGATTCTCCCTGCATCGGCAATTCGGCTCTTGTGCGCCTCGATCTCCTGCTTCAACGCAAGGACCTCGTCATTAACGGATTCTCTCTCGTTGGCGTCGGCTGCTGGTGTAGGCTCTGTGGCTTGCTTCTCACCCAAGACGGCGGTATCGGTGGTGACGATCCCAAGCGGGATTGGCTCACCCAGTTTCAATGCGTCTGTCATCTCCTGAAGTTGCGATTGCCGCAGTAAACTCCCTGGACTGAAATTGGTTCAGTGACCGCTTTCCCACCGACAACCCGAAGAACGCCTGTGGGCAGCGCTGTAATCAGCGCGTCGATGATGAAGTGAGCGATTGCACCTCAGACCGACCATAAAGGATCCATCTCGACAATTATCGCCTGCCTACGCAACCGGATGCTTCGTTTCGAGTTAAGCCGACAGAAAAGGAGTCTTCCATATGGTTGAAAGTCCAGTGAGCGAACCGAACACCGATGATCGGCATCTCGAACTGCAACAGCATCTTGACCCCATCCTTGGCGATCTTATCGATCAGTTCTCAAAGGCCGGCTATACTACGTCTGAGGTTATCGAGGGCATGAGGGATGTGCTCTGGACCCGCCGAATGGCCAGCGAAAAGAATTTATCTCATGATGACGATTCCGTTCCAGAACCATCAAATGAATGGCCTGCAGCGGACTAGGTCCAGACATGAATATACATAATTCCGGATTTGACGTTCCGAGCGGCGTTGAAGCACGAAAAATACACCATGATCTCAGGCTTGACCTTGGGCACGAGCACATTCCCCTCATCGAGGCGTCCGCCCGACATATCGCAGACATGATGCAGTTCAGTCGTCTCGCTTCGAGCCAATATCGTTTTCAGTAGGAACGTTGTCTCTAACCGCCATCCACGAAGCGACCATATCAGCGAGAATTCGGTTTGCTTCCTCCTCAGGCGCTCCAGCTGCTTGTTCATGTCGGAGGCGCGCCATCCATAGGCGAAGTTCCGCTGGCGTTGGCTTCTTTCTCATCCCGTGCACTCCCTGAAAAATTCCGGCCACTGCGTAGATTAAATCTTATTCTACCGAAGTCTCTTGCTCTCGGGCAAGGCGAATGACGGGGTGTGGACATCCAGCGCTCATGAACTGGCCTATGAACAGTTTATTCCTGACTGATCGGTCCCCGACTTGATCTGGGCTACGGAACACTGTTGCCGCCCTGTAAGATGGTCCATCGGCGGTTGGCTAAAAAAGACCCCGCGATGGCGAGCGAACGCTGTCCGCTTTCCCTGCGGGCCAGGCAGGGTGACTGCGACTGCATTCCGAAATGATCGACTGAACGAGCGCCACTGTTGCGATACCGCGAACCTACTATTGCATCCGCCCCACTCAAAACTTGATGGCGACCGCACGAAGCCTTCAAGCAACTCACATCCCAGACTTTGGTCCTGTATTCCGCAGGTAAAGGACCTGTGAGTCGCTTATCCGGGTGCTCTGCCGGAACCTCCATCCGCACGTTACGTTCATCGCCCGAATTCGACATATCAAGTGCAGGAGACGACAATGCAAAACAATCTTCTAGCCATGCTCGGCATAACCCTTTCTCTCACTGCGCTTGCCGGGAGCGTCATGGCGATCCCCAATTACCTTCCCGAACGTGAGGTCAAAACGCTGGGCAACATAGACATCACTTCGCTCTGGACTTCCCATCCCGTGTCGGTCGATCGCAGCAAGCAGAATTTTGAGCGGCTCCCCGCTCTCGTTGTCGAGTTGCCGAACTCGGCGGAAATGAACCCCGGCGTGGACAACATTGTTACAACCGCGACCCAACTTTCGATGGGGGTTGTACGGCGTGACCTTACCGACGATGGCGAAACGGCGAGTATCGGCCTGGCCTCAAATTACCAGTCCGACACGGCGGCATGGTGCGCCGAGCGTTACAGGTCCTATCGGGCTTCGGATAACACATATCAGCCGTACAGAGGTGCGCGTCGTCAATGCGAGCCTCCGTTCACAGCGTCAGTGATTGGCACGGAGACTGCCGATGTAACGCACGGAGCTTCCGGCATCGGTGACATCGGCTATCCCGGAGATAGCCATGCTCAGTGGTGCTTCGCGCGCTATCGCTCTTATAACGCTGACAACAACACATACCGTGCGTTCAGCGGCGAAATCCGCTCCTGCGCGTCTCCTTATATTTGACGAGAGCGTGTCGCATCAATTAGCTAGCTATCAACTTTTCTGTCGATGGTTCCATACGCTGACACTAAAGAATGGCGTGTTGAACGCGACAGCAGGGCATTGCAAGGACGCGGCTGTCTCCGTTCTCGGGACCTGCCGAATCTTCAACGCCCTGCTTATGGGCGGTGATCCGAAAGGGCGCGCTCGAAGGCGGACTGATTAAAACCGAAGGCCAGGCGGAGGCCATTGGCGAACTGCTAGGTCTCATGACCAAGTTCGAATACTGGTTCCCGATCGTGACACCGCCGGTGATTGTCTGACAGGGTTTGGGCCGGGAGCATCGCTCTCGGCTTATTAAAACGAAGATCCCGAAGGATGCGGCCACAGATCGCTCCGTTTGGCAGGAGTGTCGGCGCAACGGGTCTGGTCTTTATCTCCACGGATCGCTTGACTCGGCGGGTCTATCGCCTAAACCCTGCAAACACCCTGGGCCATTCGTTTTGGACCGATAGACGCAGGGCCAGCACAACATTGGATGATCGACCGAGGACCCATGGCCCGCAGGAACAGAGACGAAGTAGCTTTGTGGGACGTGGAAGCAGAGCCAGTGATTTGCCCGTTGTGCGAGCGCGTGATCCCGGATGATCAAAAAGAACAGTACTTTCTCGTTCCGAAGAGCAAGGGCGGCAAGAAGACTGTTTGCATGCACCGTGTTTGCCACGATCAAATACTCGCGATTTTCACAGACTCTCAGCTTGCGAAGAAGTTTTCCACGATTGAGGCCCTCCTTGAGGACCCAGCCGTCCAGAAATTTGTGTCATGGGTAAAAGGTAAGCATCCAGGCTTTTCCGACTCGGCAAAGGGATCGCGGCAAGCTTCTGGTTCGGGCCGAGGACGCAAACAGTAGAGGCGCGGACTGCCGCCAGAGGTTACGCAGCTTCTGGGGTGTCAACTATGACGGCCACCTCTCGGTGCGTAATGGAAATCTTGGTTCCCGGCATCGCGTCCACCACGGTGCTCTCGGCTTCCATTTGATTGCTGAGCGGCTTGACAATACCCGTACCCAGGCGGAGCTTCGCGTCGTTTGCGTTCGCCGGCATCCCTATCACGGATATCTCAAGCACCTTGGTTTAATTGATCGAAGATGCGCTCTCCGCGGTCCCGCGAAGCTCGGCAAGCACGATGTTGGCGAGGTCGCTAAACTGCCCCTGCGGATATTTGGTCAAATAGGCTTTGATCATTTCCGGGTTGTCTGTAGCTCGCACGCTCTCCCAAAACGCGACTTCGACGCCGGGATCGTTTGAGCTTGGTCCACCATTTTCAAGACGGGTCATGGCCAATCCGGCGAATTGCCCATTTGGAACGCGCTCCAAGTAGAGAGCATATTCAGCCGGATCGTCACTTCGCTGTACCGATTCCCAGAAAGCGACTTCGACGCGGCGGCCCTCGTCGTCGCTATCGAGGTCCTGCGCCACCGACTGCTCCACTGAAGAGGACTCTTCGGGCATTCCGACCGAGGCCAATTCCATATCCAGTACCGGTTCTGCCTCCGGATCGAATATGACGCGAAATACACGGAGCGGGCGGGCGATATTCTTGATGCTATGCTCTCCCAAGTCCTCGAAGGTCGCATCGACCCGATCGCGCAGGTGATCTCTGACCCCTCTCGTCACGCAGATGCCTCCGACATCGGCGAGACCTTCCAGCCGGGCGGCGATATTAACGCCATCGCCGAAGATATCTCCGTTTTTGACCAGCACATCGCCCACGTTGATCCCGATGCGAAAATTCATTCGGTGGTCGTCGGAAAACTCCCGGTTGGCGCGCCACATTGCCTGTTGGATCGCTACGGCCGAGTTGAAAGCATGAACGATGGACGGGAACTCAGCCAGCACGCTGTCGCCTGCCGTGCCGAATATCTGCCCATGCGCTTTTTCAATGAGCCGTCGACTATCGTGCGATGCGAGGTCAAGGTCGCCAGCGTCTGTTCCTCGTCAACATTCATCAGCCGGGAGTAGCCCTCGACATCAGCGGCGAGAATGGCTGCAAGCTTTCTTTCGAGTGGTGGCGCTTCCATCTGAACGGTCCGATCCGACACACCCATCAGTCCTATCGTTGTTTGCAAAAGTAACGTCAACGACCAGACCGGATGGGTTTCCAACGACGGTGCAGTCGACGCTCATCAACCGACGACGGGGTAAGTTTGTTCCCTCGCGACGATAGGTGGTCTGAATGCTTTGCGCCATGTACAGGGTCGGTTTGCGAAAGGCAGGCGTCGACGACGAGAGGATCGGAAACGTCCACATTCCGTGAAGCATAGACGTCCGCGTGCGGCCACGCCTTTTGAGAAGTTGTTACTGTTTTCAAGAAACAAGTACGGCATCAGATTTCGCCTGCGTTACCCGTCAGCGATGGGAGCCCAGCCTTTAGGTGGTTCCGGCTGTCTAGGCAGTCACTTCGCGCTCAATCCGGCTCACTTCCCCGCTTGGTGTTTCGCTAAAACAGCATTAACTTTGCGTTAACGTAGATGGGGCAATCTGTAGTCGATCCGAGGCAGCGTCACATATCGGATCACAGCAGTGCAGTGCATTCCCGAGAACACTGAGCAGTGCATGTTATTCCCACAATTGAGATCCGTTGGCCCTCTTCCAACGGATCTTTTTGTTTCCGGCGTTAACATGTGATTAACCACGTTCGACCACATTGGTTTTACGGGTCAGCGCATCACTGATCCAGTCGGAAATGCCCAGACAAAAGCTCACCCTGCACGGTGGGCTTTTTCTATTTCAGAGCAGATCAGTCGGGTTCGACGTATCGCCGTTCACGACCAGCAGCACTCGCATATGCGGAGTAACGGCTTTGTCGGGGACCAATTCAAGTCACGTTCGATGGGTATGCCACCTGGACCTTTGATCTCTTCCAACTCCGATAGCAGCACATAGCCGAGTTCAGGTTCGCCCATGCCGAGGTCACACAGGCCGAACATGGTGTCGCCATTGCTGTCTTTGATGCTAGTAAAAAGGGAGAATTTCAAGGCCTACATCCACGCAAAATCTGGCCAGAAGCTCTCATGGGATGCCAAGCGCGACTTCCGCCGCCAGCCGCTGGACGTGCCCGAAGGAATATTTTTCGGCATGTCACTCTATGTCGGGTCAACCGAGAAACGATCCGAAATGCTCTCGGAGAGGCCGTCGGACCTACCCCAGATGCAAATCTACGTTCTGGACAGCAGTTGGATGTATTCCAGAAAGGAGGAAATTCCTCGCGTACGGCGGCATATGGTGCAGCTGAACAACGATTTCGGCGAGGCATCACTGGGTGCGATATGGAGACAGCTGTGCCGAGCTTGGGACAGCCTTCCAGCTGTGTCTTTTGATTGGTGAGGCGCTACCGCAGCATCTTTGGGCGATGTTTTGTCTGTCGCTTAAATAGGGAATTGTCGGACCGGGTTAATTGAACCGCTTCACTTTCCCAACACATTCAGCCAGTCGCCGAATGAACCGCCGTAGCGGCCACTAGGCGGAATTGGAGATCGGGAGGGTTGCTGCGCAGCGGCTTTTCGAATATCCCGAGGGTTGACCCCGAATTCGTGGCTGAAAGCGCGGCTAAAATTGGCAGCCAGATCAAACCCTGCGGCTTCTGCTATTTCTGATATCGGCCGGGTGTTGGTGGCATCGCTGAGGTCCGCGTAAGCTGCTAAAAGCCGCTGTTTCCGTATATAGTTAAGAACTCCGCCACTTGCGCTAAACAATTGGTAGAGCCGAGTACGGGAGATACCAAGAGAACGGCAGATCTTTTCGAGCGTGAGCTCATCCGAACCTAGATTGCCATGTATATAACGATGCGCGCGCTCCATCATGCCCATATTTGGGAGCTTCGATGGCGCGACCGTCGCAACAGACAACGAGGCGCATGCGACGATCAGATCGCTGATGGTGTGCACCAGGCGTGGTAATTCTTCGGCGGTGAGAGTGTTAAGATTGGACTCGACACCTGTGACGTAGTGAAAAAGCAATTTGGCCAGATTGCCCGAAAATATCGAATTGTTGGCCGCCTCCAGAACGCCTGCGTGGCCTGCCAACTGATCATAAGGCATGAAGAGAAGGATACTGTCAGAATTGGTTATTCTGCCACGATAAGGATAGCCGAGCGATCTAAACGCAAGTAAGTCCGGCCCGCTCTCTACGACCCGCCGGTCAACTTCGGTCCACGCCCGACCTGCACGGGGTAGTTCTACACACCAGTGGTCGATCGGGCTGCGACGCAACATGGAAAGAGAGCGCGTATAGCTGTGAGCAGGTGCCCGCTGTTGAACAATGAGCAGGTTGCCCATGTTCCAGGCAATCTGATCGACGGAGAAGCCATCTTCCTGAGTTTTGTCGTCCGGCAGCCGGACTTCAACCAATGGAGCCATATGGGCCCGCCAGGCACCGAACTGTTCCGACGGCGCTAAGCCGTGTGTCGAAAAATAAAGGGGCTCCAACGCGGGCCCACTGGGTTCGCCGGATTTTTCCCTCGGATCGGAAACGCGGGGCCAACGGCGACGTTCGAGCAGTGTTGGTTCGTCGGTTGGATCCTGAGGAGGTTCGTCTGCTTCGGACTCCATTGAATGATCACTCATGCAATTCTCCAGCCCAGCATTGCCGGCGGCCACGGCAAACTGCTATCCGCCGCTGTAATACGAGAGCGGTCTTTCTACGCGAAATGTGTTTGAAATGCACGGGGAGATTAATAGCAGGACGCCAGGATAACGACATACCCGCTGAATGCCCTCATAACAAGACACGGTCGGGCCAGTAAATTATACTCGATCGGCGTCGTTTCGAACGAGAATTATTTTCAATGATCTAGTTATAACTGCAACGGCGGGAACCGCCGAACGCTCGCGATTATCTGGAGAACTGTGAGCCCGATGCGTGTGTCTTCAAAGCCAGATTGCAGCTACGACGTAGACCGTTTACGCGAGCCCTCGTTGGAAAGATTGCTTTGTCCCAGCCTTTAAGCCATAGAAAATCATAGGACTTAGCCGCCCTGACAATGCTGAGCGACTCTCGTCGTGGAGCACTCGAACCTGCGTTGGTGTTCTGACGGCTTCGAAATTGGCTGCGACAACAGAGAGAAGGTCCGCGTTGCCTTTGCTCTCGACTTCTGTGATCGTGAAGCCATCGCCCATGTCGCCACCACCCAAGGCATCAAGAGCAAAGACGTTCAGGACCTTGTCATCACCGCCGTCGAGAACCGCTTCGGTCGCATCAACACCCTTCCCAAGCCGATTGAATGGCTGACCGACAACGGCTCGTGCTTCATTGCAAAGGACACGAAATCGCTGCTGATGGACATCGGAATGGAGCCTTGCACGACGCCGGTTCGCAGCACTCAGTCCAACGGAATGGCCGAAGCCTTTGTCAAAACATTCAAGCGCGACTACGTCTCGGTCAACCCCATTCCCGACGCAGAAACCGTCATCGCCCAACTGCCATTGTGGTTAGAGCACTACAACACGCTTCACCCGCACAAGGCTTTGGGATATCGATCCCCGCGTGAGTTCTTAAACCGTCAAACAGAAATCTGATCCTGTCCGGTTTTACGTGAGCGTCCGGCTAGCGGATTTTGCTGATCGGGCAAATCGGGCGATGTTCTGGCATTAGAACCAGCATTAGTGCTGACATTAATGCCAGATCGAAGAGGTTGCATGGCTCGAATGGAG